>NZ_CP171690.1:1190000-1518016 GCF_043702085.1 Altererythrobacter sp. GH1-8
ATAGAGAAGGACTTGAGTAGGGCGGGACACGTGAAATCCTGTCTGAACATGGGGGGACCACCCTCCAAGCCTAAATACTCGTACATGACCGATAGCGAACACAGTACCGTGAGGGAAAGGTGAAAAGCACCCCGATTAGGGGAGTGAAACAGTACCTGAAACCGGATGCTTACAAGCAGTTGGAGCCCCATAGGGGGTGACAGCGTACCTCTTGCATAATGGGTCAGTGACTTAATCTAGCATGCGAGCTTAAGCCGTTAGGTGTAGGCGAAGCGAAAGCGAGTCTGAATAGGGCGACTGAGTATGTTGGATTAGACCCGAACCCCGGCGATCTAGGCATGATCAGGTTGAAGGTGCGGTAACACGCACTGGAGGACCGAACCGTTGCATGTTGAAAAATGCTCGGATGAATTGTGTTTAGGGGTGAAAGGCCAATCAAGCCGGGAAATAGCTGGTTCTCCGCGAAATCTATTGAGGTAGAGCGTCAGATGTATGCCGATGGGGGTAGAGCACTGGATGGGCTAGGGCTGCGCGAGCGGTACCAAACCTAACCAAACTCCGAATACCATCGAGTCTTGTCTGGCAGACAGACGGCGGGTGCTAAGGTCCGTCGTCAAAAGGGAAACAGCCCTAACCTACAGCTAAGGTCCCCAAGTCATATCTAAGTGGGAAAGCATGTGGGAATCCCAAAACAACCAGGAGGTTGGCTTAGAAGCAGCCATCCTTTAAAGAAAGCGTAACAGCTCACTGGTCTAAATAAGGGTTCCTGCGGCGAAGATGTAACGGGGCTAAAGATATGCACCGAAGCTTAGGGTTGCAGTTTACTGCAGCGGTAGCGGAGCGTTCCGTAAGTGGTTGAAGCCGAAGGGTAACCGACGGTGGACATATCGGAAGTGCGAATGCTGACATGAGTAGCGATAAAGAGGGTGAGATGCCCTCTCGCCGAAAGACCAAGGGTTCCTGCGCAACGCTAATCGGCGCAGGGTAAGCCGGCCCCTAAGACGAGCCCGAAGGGGGTAGTCGATGGGAACCACGTTAATATTCGTGGGCCTGGAGATGTGTGACGGATGGCGGAAGTAGTGTGGCCTTATTGGATTGGTCATGCTGCCAAGTTGTTCCTGGAAATAGCCTCTCCGTATAGACCGTACCCGAAACCGACACAGGTGGTCAGGTAGAGTATACCAAGGCGCTTGAGAGAAGTATCCTGAAGGAACTCGGCAAATTGCCTCCGTACCTTCGGAAGAAGGAGGCCCTGAATCGAGGCAACTCTTTTCAGGGGGCACAGGCCAGGGGGTAGCGACTGTTTATCAAAAACACAGGACTCTGCTAAGTCGGCTTCAAGACGACGTATAGGGTCTGACGCCTGCCCGGTGCTTGAAGGTTAAGAGGAGGAGTGCAAGCTCCGAATTGAAGCCCAAGTAAACGGCGGCCGTAACTATAACGGTCCTAAGGTAGCGAAATTCCTTGTCGGGTAAGTTCCGACCTGCACGAATGGCGTAACGACTTCCCCACTGTCTCCAGGATATGCTCAGCGAAATTGAATTCTCCGTGAAGATGCGGAGTACCCGCGGTTAGACGGAAAGACCCCGTGCACCTTTACTGCAGCTTCAGAGTGGCATTAGGAAAGAGTTGTGTAGCATAGGTGGGAGGCTTTGAAACTTGGGCGCCAGTCCAAGTGGAGCCATAGGTGAAATACCACCCTGCTGTTTTCTGATGTCTAACCAACTACCGTTATCCGGTAGTGGGACCCTCTGTGGCGGGTAGTTTGACTGGGGCGGTCGCCTCCTAAAGAGTAACGGAGGCGCGCGATGGTAGGCTCAGGCCGGTTGGAAACCGGCTGCGAGAGTGCAATGGCATAAGCCTGCCTGACTGCGAGACTGACGAGTCGAGCAGAGACGAAAGTCGGTCATAGTGATCCGGTGGTCCCTCGTGGAAGGGCCATCGCTCAACGGATAAAAGGTACGCCGGGGATAACAGGCTGATGATTCCCAAGAGCTCATATCGACGGAATCGTTTGGCACCTCGATGTCGGCTCATCACATCCTGGGGCTGGAGCAGGTCCCAAGGGTTTGGCTGTTCGCCAATTAAAGTGGTACGTGAGCTGGGTTCAGAACGTCGCGAGACAGTTTGGTCCCTATCTGCCGTGGGCGTCGATTGTTGAGAGGAGTTGCCCCTAGTACGAGAGGACCGGGGTGAACATGCCTCTGGTGTACCTGTCATCGCGCCAGCGGTGCCGCAGGGTAGCTATGCATGGACGGGATAACCGCTGAAAGCATCTAAGCGGGAAGCCTCCCTCAAGATAAGCAATCTTCGAACCGTCATAGACCATGACGTTGATAGGCTGGGTGTGGAAGCGCAGTAATGTGTGGAGCTAACCAGTCCTAATAGTTCTTATCGCGCTTGAGAGTTCGCACTATCAACGACAGTCCTGCCAATGCGCAGTGACTTCGTTGGAGGGATTCTCCAGCCAGATACGCCCTCAACACCCTTAAATGTCGGGATCGCATTGCGATCTGGATATCAAGGTGCATCGATTTAAACCCGCAACCACTGGCTTTATTGCTTGGTGACCTTAGCGTCTGTGACCCACCCGATCCCATCTCGAACTCGGCCGTGAAACCGGACAGCGCCGATGGTACTAGTGCCTAAGCACTGGAAGAGTAGGTCGTCGCCAGGCATTACAGCTGGTGGTTGTGTGTAAATAACCCATTCACTTGTCAGAGGGCTGTCCCACAGGGTCGGCCCTTTTGGCGTCTCTGGCCTCAGAGGCTTTAGATGCCGGCTTCCCGAAGTCATGTTTTGGGGAGTTTTCCAGGTCCGAAGGCGAAGGCTTCGGCTTGGGTCTCTGGCTCCATTTGGGCCGCATGGCTAAGGAAGCGGATGTTTCCGCGTATGCCTGAGGCCCAACACGGTGACGCGGGGTGGAGCAGTCCGGTAGCTCGTCAGGCTCATAACCTGAAGGTCGTTGGTTCAAATCCAACCCCCGCAACCACCGCATACACGGACCAGCAGGCCCGCAGATCAGACCGGGCAGCGGGCTTTTTTCTTGCCTGCGATACTGACCCTAATTCACTTCGACTTGGCGCAAGAATTCGCGCAGGCGTTCGCGCAGGTTCGATGCCTGCGCTTCAAGGTTTGTTGACGAGGACAACACTTGGGTCGCTGCAACTCCTGTCGAGAGCGAGAGCGCACGAACTTCCTCGACGTGTTCGGAAACTTCGTCAGTTCCGTTTGCCGCCAGATCAATATTCCGGGCAAGCTCGTGGCCGGCAACCGATTGCTGATCGACCGCGCTTGCGATTGATATTGCAGTGCTTTCCAAACTCGTGATCTGACCAGATATCGCTCGCAATGCCCCCACGCTGGCCACCGTCGTATCCTGCATCGCGCGAATCTGCGCTGCAATTTCCTGCGTCGCCAGACTGGTCTGCATCGCGAGTTCCTTGACCTCGCTCGCGACAACCGCAAAGCCGCGCCCCGCCTCGCCGCCGCGTGCCGCTTCGATCGAAGCGTTCAGCGCCAGCAGGTTGGTGCGCTGCGCAATTGTCTGGATAAGTTCGACTATCTGGCCCACTTCGTCAGCCGAGGCGGACAGTGCGGAGATAGTTGTATCGGCCTCTTCAGCTGAAGTCGAAGCGGCGCGCGCCATTTGCGCTGAATTGGCAGCCTGTTTGCTTATTTCACCAATTGAGATCGCGAATTCATCACTCGCCGATGCTGCGGCGGTTGCGCCTGCATTGGCCTTTTCAATCGACCGCACTACCTGCTCGGTACGTGCGTTGGCTTGTTCTGCGGTACTGGCCATTGACGAGGCGGTCGCCTGGAGCTGGGTAGCAGCACTCGCTACACCATTGGCAACATCCACAATTTCACGCTCAAATTGAACGGCTAGCCGGCTGACGAACTTGCGGTGCTCGTCACGCGCGGTCAGTTCGCTATCCAGATCGGATTTCAGCCGTTCCTGATGAGCGGCCTCGATTTCAACCAACCGCTCACTGGCATGCCTGATACGTTCCAGCGCCTCTGCAATCTCGCCATATTCATCCACGCGTCCGCGATGGGGAACCAGGACCGCAAACTGGCGATCAGCAATGCGGTTCATGCACTCGATGAGCTGCCGCGAGGTGCCAATGATGTCCTTGTTGATCACGCTGAGGAGCAGGAGAAACAGGATAGTCGAGAGTGTGATGCTGCCTATCAACATGTAGCGCAGGATGGTGACGTCGCCAGCTGCCTCACTGATCGCGGCAGCAGAGCCTTCGTGCAAGCTTTCCTCGATCGTATTGAGGCCAATATAGGCGAGCCCCCCGGAAATCAGAGCGATTGCGAGGGGTAATGCCACGACGAGCAGGACCTTGCTCGTGGTGCCGCGGCGCCGGAACCATGCTGTCAGAAAGTCGACATTCTCATCGAACGTGCGAAGGTTCCCGTCTTGCCTGGCTGTGCCCACGAATTGAGCCGGGTCCGGATGGAACGTCATGCTTGCTTCCTTTGGGATTCTGCCGCGGTTGAGCCTGCCGCCATGGCGAGCGCCTGTGCTTGAAGCAGGGGCGTAATCTCCTCTGGTGGCATGGCCTTGTAGTAAAGCCAGCCCTGGATCTGGTCGCAGCCTGCGCTACGAACAAGGTCGGCCTGTTCTTCGGTTTCCACGCCTTCGGCTGTGACCCCCATATTGAGCGCACGGGCGAGCGTGATTGATGAAAGCATCATGGCGCGGCTGCCGGCGTCCTCGCCTGCCTGAACGACCAGTGAGCGGTCCAGCTTCAACTTCTCGAACCGGAACTGCCGCAAAAATCCGATTGAGGCGTACCCCGTGCCGAAGTCATCGAGCGAGACATTGACGCCGAAACCGCGGATCATGCCGAGGCTCTGCTCGGCGATAAGGGGATCCATGACGAGACTGGTTTCTGTAATCTCCAGCTCAAGGCGCCGGGCTGGAAAACCCGTTTCCTCGAGGATCTGCCCAAGCTTGATCGGGAACTCGGTGTTGCGCAGTTGCGCGGCCGAGATGTTGACTGAAAGGGTTATCTCGCCCCAGGCGAGGGCGTCGCTGCAGGCTCTGCGCAGGACCCACAGGCCGATCGGGTTGATGAGGCCGGTTTCTTCAGCAACCGGAATGAAAAGCTGCGGACCGACGGGAACGCCGTCTTTCTTCTTCCAGCGGATGAGAGCCTCGACAGCGACAATGCGCCCAGTGGCTGCTTCTACAAGCGGCTGATAGTTTAGGGTAAAATCCTCATTCTCCAGCGCTTCACGCAGTTCACCGTCCAGTTCCTGGATCGCTTCGCGGTCACGGTCGAAGTCCGGGCTGAACCAGGTGAAACGCATCCGCCCTGTTCGTTTCGACGCGTACATGGCAACGTCAGAGCGGCGCAGCATTTCCGACGATGTCATCTCGCCAGAGCGATTTGCGCCGGCCAAACCGATGCTGGCCCCGATAGCCAGGCGGCGTTCGCCGATCGGCACCGGCGATTCAAGCTGATCGATGAACTTGCGGCAAAGCCCTTCCATGATCGTCCCTGCCACAGGACCGAGCGTCAGGATTGCGAACTCATCCCCGCCCAGGCGATAGCATCTTGCGTCCTTGCCGCAGATTTCTCGGAGCATTCCGGCACAATGGCGGATCACCTGATCCCCAACGAAGTGACCCAGGTGATCATTGACCAGCTTGAACCCATCAAGATCGATCAGCGCCATTGCGGCTTCCTGGTCCGCCTGAGCGTGTCGGCTGAAGTCCTGGTGCAATGCATGGCGGTTGGGCAGGCCGGTCAAGCCATCGCGGCGCCCAAGATCCTCGAGTTCGCGAATACTGGAAATCCCGGTTGCGCTAAGAGCGAACAAAGTGGCGCCGTAGATCAACACGCCCGCCACCAGGACGCTTGAGCCTGAAACAAATGAACTTTTCCCGCTTGCCAGGATGGCTGCTATAAGGAGGCCGAACAGAACGGTGAGTAGCAGCAAGGGTGCGACGACGAGCATCGCTGGCTTCCAGGACATGGGGCGCAAGAATTGCCGCACAGACTACCTCAAATACGCGGGTTTCGCGTAGACGGTCCGGGCATAGGGTTCATTCGCTAATTTAGAGTAAAAATTGGGTTTACCTTTCCCTACGCGAAACCCAATAAAAATAAGCAAAACATATATTTATGATATATTTTAAGTAGGGAGCCGATCAGGCCAATTAATGGTCAGGACTATGCAGACAACGCGGTCGCGGTCGGTCTTACCGCGCCATACAGGCTCGTGTAGCCGGGCAAGGGTTCGAAATCACATGTTTGGCCGATCACGGTTTCCCCTGCTCCAAGCATCAATATCCCGTCATCGGTCATCGCTTGGTGCAGGCGAGCAAATGCGCGCTGCCTCGTTGCGATTGGGAAGTAGAGCAGGACATTTCGACACAGTACGAGATCGAAGCTGCTCATTGCCGGAGGCTGATCGAGAACATTGTGCTCCTGGAACCGGACAATTGAGCGGGTTGAGCTGTGCATTTGCCAGCCTGAGGCGGTCTCCTCGAAATGCTCGAGCATTTGCGCTACACTCAATCCGCGCTGAATCTCGAACTGGCTGTAGTGACCAGCGCGTGCGACGGAGATCGCGCTGCGGGAAATGTCAGTGCCAAGGATGTCGATCGACCAACCCTCCCAACGTTCCCGCTCCTCGGCGAACTGCATTGCCAAGGAATGCACTTCCTGACCCGTTGAGCAACCAGCGCACCAGATTTGAAGGCGACGTTTCGAGGCGCGGCGTTCTGCCAGCATGGGAAAGATATGTTCGGGTAGCTGATCGAACGTAGGCCGGTCTCTGAAGAAATATGTCTCGTTGTTGAGCAAGGCTTCGACAACCTGATCGGTCAGAGCCGCCTGACCTGGCGAGGCGAGCATGCAAACCAGTTGATCGACATTCGAGATGCCGCGCTCACGGAACAGGCCGGCCAGCGCGGTTCCGATCCGCCATCGCCTGCTTTCCGTAAGTTGCTGGCCGGTTCGGGCCGCAAGCAAGTCCGCGATAATCTGGTACGATGCCTGGCTGACTTCCATCAGCCCAGTCCGAAGTCCGTCATGAGCCACTCGGCGAGTTCAGCCGGTGGCAGCACCGCGCTGGCCAGCCCGGCATTGGCGACAGCCCCCGGCATTCCCCAAACTGCCGAGCTTTCATGGTCCTGAACGATCACATTGCCGCCTGCTTCAACCAGATCGGCAGCGCCCAGCGCCCCATCGCGGCCCATGCCTGACAGGATCACAGCGGTGGCGCGTCCGTTGCAGCTTCTGGCAAGGCTGGAGAGCATCGGGTCGACCGACGGCATACAACCGCTTGCCGCCGGCTCGCTCGAGATGCGTGCGACGAAATCCTTGCCGATGGGCTCGATGATCATATGCGAATGGCCGGTCGCAACGGCGATTTCGCCGCGCCTCACAATCGTCCCGTCCTCTGCGATCACTGTCCGACGAGCGGACGTCACTTCGAGTTGCCGCGCAAATACCGAGACGAAAGAAGCGGGCAGGTGCTGCGTGACAAAGATGGGCAAATTGAAGTCCGGCTTGAGTGTCTTAAGCAGCAAATTCAGCGCGTGAATCCCGCCCGTCGAAGCACCAATAGCAACCAGTTCCGAGCGCCGCGCGTAGCTGACCCGTCGCGCCGCACCCTGTTGCACAGCGGATGATTGGGGCGCAGCAGGTTGGGCCTTTGTCCCACCCAGCGCTCTGATCTTCTCAAGCAAGGCAGAGCGATATTGTGCATCAAAGCCACCCGGCCGCGGCTTCAGCATGGTATCTGCCGCGCCCATTGACAGCGCGGCCAGTGTCGCTTCCGCTCCCTGATCGGTCAGGGATGAAACCACGAGTACTGAGATGTTTTCCTGTGCCGCGAGTATTTTTGGCAAGGCTTCGAGGCCGCCAATTCCCGGCATTTCGAGATCGAGCAGGACCACATCCACAGGCTCCTTGCGCAAGCGCGCAATGGCCAGTTCGGCGGTCCTTTCGCCAGCGACGACATCCATGTCCGGTGCATCGAGCACCAT
The DNA here is from genome assembly GCF_043702085.1 of Altererythrobacter sp. GH1-8. Lineage (GTDB taxonomy): Bacteria > Pseudomonadota > Alphaproteobacteria > Sphingomonadales > Sphingomonadaceae > Erythrobacter. Next base: position 1,198,018 of record NZ_CP171690.1, read on the forward strand.
GCGCGAGAAGACAGTGCGAACGGTCAGCGAGTCATCGACAATCAGAACACGGATTGTGTTGCCTCGGCTATGTTCGTGCTTGTCTTTGAGATCCGGCTTCAAGGGGGAGTTGAGAGCGGTCACGATCAATTGCCCCTCAAGTCATGCCAACCAGCTGGAGTTTGATCTGCAGAGTTTCGTGATCGAACGGCTTCATGACATATTCGTCAGCACCAGCCGAGATCGCCTCCCTGATGTGCGCAACATCATTCTCGGTCGTACAGAAAACCACCTTGGGCGCTTTACCGTCGGGGCGTTGACGAAGTTGAGTGATGAATTCGATTCCGGTCATAACCGGCATGTTCCAATCCAGCAGGATGACATCGGGCATGGTCTCGTCGCAACGCTCGAGACCTTCCTTGCCGTTTTCTGCTTCTTCGACAGAGAAGCCGAGCGTTTCCAGAATGTGCCGAGACACTTTCCGGATAACCCTCGAATCATCGACAATCAGACACGTCTTCATTTTGACCCCTGGTTTGTTTGATCGGGTTTTATCGGAAGCGGGTAACAATCACCTTAAGCGGCTCGCGGCATTTGCTCAGGGCCAACCACAAGGCTTGCGATACTGAGAATTAAGGCGGGGCCCTGATTGGTTTCGACCATGCCTTCTGCGAGGCGGGACCAGTTCTCACCGATCGCAGCGGACACCGGCTGGACCTCGCCGAGCGTATTCTCGACGTCTTCTATCTTGTCGACCAGCAGCGCGTACGTGTGGCCTTCGTGGCTCACGACCGCCGCACGTTTGCCGATCGGTGCGGTTTGTGCGGGCAATCCGGCGGCGCTCATGCAGTCGATGACTGTGAGTGTCTGGCTCCGCCTGGTGCTGAGGCCAAGGACATGGCGCGGTGCCATTGGGACAGATGTGATTGCCTCGATTTCCATGACCGATTTTACGGCCACGGTACGAAGAGCGCATTGGCGCCCATCGATCGTGATCATGACCAGGAGTTCCATCACGCGGCCTCCTCATTCGAATTTGACCGAGACGCCGCGAGCGCCTTCTTGCGAGCATCGCGGAGCGCTTCGACCAGGGCTGTCTCATCGTAGCGATAGACCGTGTGGGCTTGCGCCGCCGAATCATCCTCGGTTTCACGGATCACAATTGTTGCGTGCGGTTGCGCTTCGCCTGGCAGATCGCCCGTCATGACGATCTGTACGTTCGGCTCCTCCTCCTGCGCGGCTGAGATCACCTTATAACCGCATTTCTGGACCAACGGGCGCAGGATCGATTGTGCCCATTCTGTTTCGGGGATCGCGCAGGTCAGACCAGATTGGCGCGCGCTGCGATTGCCATAGGCGGCGAATAGCGCATAGCTGTCGATTACTACCACCGGTTCGCCTTCCAGAATGGCAATTCCTTCCACCATAGGCTCGCCCTTGGCGGGCTTCAGGCCTTCATCGAGGAAAGCTGCGTCTTCCACCTTCTGGATTGCGTATGCGAGTTCGCTCGACCCGTCGCTGATCCGCAGCAAGCGCAATTTCTCGGTTGCAGGCTGGCAACCGTGCAGTCCGAGGCAGTCGAGAACTTCGCCGTCGATGACCACCCGCGCAACCTTGCCGTTCAGGTCGAGCGCAGTTGACGGCACGGTTTCGATGCGCTGAATCAGATCCATCCGCATGGCGGTTCTGCGTCCATCGAAGCCCGCGAATATCATCGCGTAAATGCCGTCTGACTGGGTATTACCCGTTTCGTCGAAAAGGTTGCTTTGCTGTGCCCGCGTATCGGAAATCAATCCTGCGCCGAGTGCTATCTGAGGTATGTCGAGGACAAGGATCGGGGTCCCATCATCAAGCTGGGTTGAACCACCATAGAGCTCGGTTTGCATAATGATCGGCGGGATCGGCTTCACCACCAGGTCGCTGATATTTTTCACATTATCTGCAATCATGGCAATCAGATCGCCGCTTGCGAGCCGCAGAAGGATCGCGGTGCGCTGAGACTGGGAAAGCGCATGTTCGACGTTCAACACTTCCTCGAGGGACAAGCAGGGAACGCGCCTGCCCCGGAAAGTGATCAGCTTGCGATCCCCGATCGTCGCCCATTCCACAGTGTCAGAATCGAGCTGGATGACTTCTTCCACATAGGACTGGGGAATGGCGAAGCTATGTTCGCCTTGCGCGATGACAAGGCCGGAAATGATGCTCAGTGTTAGCGGAATAGTCAGGTAAAAAAGCGCGCCCACACCTGGCGTACTGGTGACCTTGATCGATCCGCCTACGCGTTCGAGATTTGCGCGCACAACATCCAGGCCGACGCCTCTGCCAGAGACTGAGCTGACCGTCTCTGCTGTCGACAGACCTGGCTCGAACACGAGCTGCAGGATTTCATCGCGAGACATCGCTGCAAGCCTTTGCTGATCGAAAATCCCGTTTGCTATCGCCTTCTGGGCGATCTTTTCGGCATCAAGGCCGCGCCCGTCATCGGTTATGACAATCGAAATCCTGTTCCCGGACTGCCGCGCCACGATGCTGAGCAAACCGGTTTCCCGCTTGCCCGCCTTGAGCCGCTCGGATGGCGTCTCAAAACCATGGTCCAGGGCGTTGCGAACAATATGGGTGAGAGGATCGCGGATCATCTCTACCATCTCGCGGTCAAGCTCGACATTGCCACCTTCGAATTCGATCAGCACCTGCTTGCCGAGTTCTTGCGAGAGGTCTCGAACCAACCTTGGGAACATCGCGAAGAGGTGTTCTATTCTTTGCATCCGCATTCTTGTGACCGCATCGCGGACGTCGGAGAGAATGCTGGTCAAGCGTTCAAACGGGCCATCAATGGTAGGCTGCTGGCCCGACATGCGAAGCCGGTGCGCGAGGTCATTGCGGGCAAGCACCATGTCCGACACACCGCTCATCACCCGGTCGAGCAATTCGGTTGGCAATCGGATAGAGCGTACCTGCGCCGGACCGTTGTTCGTCTGGACAGGCGTCGATAGCTCGGGATCCGCTTTGGACTCAGCCAGATTGGCTGACCGCGAGCTATCCTCGGGCGATGGTTCAGGGTCCTTTATGCCGGTCACCTGACCTGGCAGTTGGAGGGCCGCAATCAGAGCGTAGTCTCCGTCTTCCGCAAACTCCTCGCCTGCTTCGATTGCGTCGGCCATCAGGGCAATGCGGTCGATGATGGCGAGAATTGCGGTAACCAGATCCGCGTTTGATTCGCGCCGCCCGGCACGCACATCTGAGAGCACGTCCTCAGCCGCGTGGCTGAGTTTCTCCAGCCTTGGAAAATCGAAGAAGCCGCAATTGCCTTTGACGGTATGGACGAAACGGAAGATCGCATCCAACCGCGAGCGGTCGGATGGATCAGCTTCCCAGGCGATGATTTCGCCCTGGCTCGCTTCCAGCATTTCGCGGGTTTCAGCGACGAAATCCGCTATCAGGTCGTCCATGACACCAGCCTTGTTTTCCAACCAAGGCGATAGGTGAATTTGGTTAATGAACGGTCACGAATGGCCCCTGGGTCTACCGCGGCTCAGGACGCGCCAGACAACGAATGCGGCGATCGCGCCGCCGATCAAATTTGCCGCCAGTTCCGCGGCGTAGATCGCTGCAGAGCCCCATTCAGCGCGCATCAACCACGCAAAGGGCAGCATGATGAGGAAGACGCGCGCGACCGACTGGATCAAGGCATAGCTTGCCCTGTCGACCGCATTAAGTGCCCCGTTTGCTGTGATCAGGATGCCGTATCCTGCATATCCCCACGCTGCGATGGAAAGGTAGAGCGCAAATTCGTCTATGACATCAGGGTCGTCGGAGAAGAAGTCTGCGAACCAATCGCCAAACAACGTGAGAACGACCCCCATCCCGAGGCCCCAGACAAGCGCGAATATTCCGGCGCCGAACATGGCGCGGCGCGCGCGGTTGGGCTGATTTGCGCCCCAATTCTGTCCGACGATCGCTCCAATCGATCCAGACAGGCCAAGCAGAGGTACGACTGCGAAGCTTTGCACGCGTCCAGCGGCACCAAATCCTGCGACTGCCGCTGCGCCCTCGGATGCAACCAAGGCGGTAAGCACAGACAGCCCGATCGGATTGATCGAATTCGACATGGCGGCAGGACCAGCGACCTTGATGATCGCCCACAGCGGCTCTTTCACCCGGCATTTGAGCACCATGGCGGGGTCAACCGGGATATCCGTGCGGCGCATCAGCCATAGAGCAAAGGCGACGCCGATCGCCCAGCCTACGATCGTTGCATAGGCAGCGCCCTCAATGCCGAAGCCTTCAAAACCGAACGCTCCCGTGATCAGTATCGGGTCAAGGATCCAGTTCGCGACAGCATAGCTCAGAGACACGTATGAGGTGAGCCGCGCTTCGCCTTGCCCGCGAAGCACGCCGTTCAATCCCATGATCGCCATGATCAGCGGAAAGCCCATGGTATAGGGCACCATATAGGCGCGGATCAGTGGCATCAGTGCTTCATCAGCCTGCATCAGCGTGAAAACGGGGCCGAGCAGCAGGTAGAGCAGCAAGGCCAGTACCATGCCTGCCACCAGTGCCAGGACGATGCCAAAGTTCGCGCGCCGCTTTGCCTTGTCCATGTCGCCTTCGCCAAGTGCGCGTGCGACGACCGAGTTGATCCCCACCATCATGCCCACGCCCATGCTGGTGATGGCAACGCTGATCGGAAAAATGAACGAGATTGCCGCGAGTTCGTCTCTTCCCAGCTGGCCGATGAAGAAAGCATCAACCAGGCCAATCGACATCACGGCCGCGACCCCGATGATCATGGGAAGGGTTTGTGAGACGAGATGCCCGCGAATGGACCCGCGCGTCAGTTTTGCATTCTCGCTCATGGCCTTATCGCCTAGCTGCGCGAAGGCTGGTGGGGAAGTCCCATTCCGCAGCCACGGCTTGCTTGCCGGTCAGGGGGCATATGCGATAGAGCGCGGACCTCTGCCACAGCTGACGATCTCAGCGTTTGAGGAGATGCCGCGTCCATGCCGCGCATGACAGTCAATGAAAGACCGCTGGAGTTCGAGCTTGATCCGGACACGCCCTTGCTGTGGGCGCTGCGCGATGCAGCCAATCTCACCGGGACCAAGTATGGCTGCGGCAATGGCGATTGCGGCGCATGCACGGTGCTGGTGGACGGCGCTGCGCTTCGCTCCTGCCTAGTGACCATCAGCGAGGCGGAAGGGCGGTTTATTACCACCATCGAAGGGCTCTCTGCTGACCGGACTCACCCGGTGCAGCAAGCACTTGTGGCTGAACAAGCGATTCAGTGCGGGTTCTGCACTCCCGGCATCGCCTTGGCGGCAGCTTCGCTGATCGCACGCAACGCGGAGCCGAGCGAGGAGGACATCAAGCAGGCTATTCCCAATATCTGCCGCTGCGGTGTCTATCCGCGTTTGGTCAGGGCAATCCAGCGGGCAGGGCGCGTTGCGCGGCGGCGCGAGACAATCAGCGCAGCGCCTTCGCCTCAGGTTGATCCCGTTGAGGCAGCGCGGGCCGTCCCGGCCTTGCGACCCATCAGCGAAGAAAGCGCCAGCAGCGAGGATTAGTCGCTGCTCGCCCATAGGGTAATCCTTCAGGCGAGGTCAGAGTTCGAAACGCACGCCGATGCGTGCGCTTAGTGGCTTACCGGGCTGGATGTTGTTATCGCCATGGGCGCTCGGGAAATAATTCGCATCCAGCAGATTCTCGATATTGAGCTGGACCGCGATCCTGTCCGTGACATCCCAATAGGCGGCTGCATCGATCCGCAGGTAATCCGGCAGTGTCACAGTGTTGGAAAAGCTCGCGAACTGTTCGTCCTGGTAAATGACGCCAAGGCCGATGCCGAAGGCCTCGGTAAAATCATAGCGCGTCCAGGCCGTGATCTGGTGCTTGGGCAATTGCTGCAAGCGCAGCCCTTCCGCACCGAAGCTGCTGGTGCTGGTGATCTCTCCATCGAGGTAGGTGTAGCCGATGTTGGCGTGCAATTGCGGGGTGATTTCGCCCACGAGATTGAATTCCAGGCCCTTGGTTCGGCTCTCACCGACCAGAGCCGTGAAGCCGGGGTTGTCGGGGTCCGGGCCCTTGGTGTTAGTCCGGTCGAGCTGGAACAGCGCGGCGGACAACAGCACCTTTTCACGCGGAGCCCATTTGAGGCCAATCTCGTAATTGGTGAATTTCTCCGGCTCGAACTCGGTGTCGCCGGGGGACAGCAGGAAGAACTGGTCACCAGCCTGCGGCAGGAAGCTCTCGGCATAGCTGGCATAGACAGACAGTTGCGGGCTGGCCTTGACCACCAGTCCGAAGCGCGGGCTGACCTTCTCATCGACCCTATCGCCGCGATTGCCGTTCAATTGCTCGATTGTCTTAAGGTCAAAGCGATCCCAGCGCAGGCCAGCGATAATCTCGATATGCTCGCCGATCGCGATCTGGTCCTGAAGATAGGCCGAGAGGACTTCTAGTTCGCTGTCGCGATCGCGTACCGGCGCGGTCAGGCTTATGGCCGGGAAATCGAACACGCTATCGAGCGGCAAGGTCACGCGGCTGGTTGTGCCGCCGGTCCCGTTGTCGAATGCGGCATTGGCGCGGCCATTGTTCGATTCCTGCCAGGTCGCCTCTACGCCGGCGAGAATTGTATGATCGAGCCCGCCGGTCTCCATCTGCCAGACGAGGTTCGCCTGCGCGATCCAGTTCTGGCGGGTCTGCGTGTCGCGATAGCCGGAGAATTCGACATCCGCGCCCGCATTGCGCAGGCCTTCCGGAACGATGTTCTGGTATGCCTTGTCGTAATCGGCAAATTGCAGCGTGGCATTGGCCGAGAGGCTGGACGAGAATTCATGCTCGAGCCGCGCCCGCGCGATGTGCGTTTCCGCTTCGGTGCGGTTGAAGCCGGGTTCGCCAAATAGCGTGTCGCGGAAGCCGCGCAGAGGTCCGCTGCCATCAGCCGGGTTGCCGCGATCCACCAGTCGTTCGTCATCATCGTAGGAATAGGTTGCGATCAGGCGCGTTGCCTCTCCCAGCTGGACGGTGGTGGTCGGCGAGATACCAATGAAGCGTCCGTCGTAGAAATCGCGGTTGCTGTTGAATTCCTCGTAAGTGGCGTTGAGCCGGATCGCGGCATCTTCGCTGAGCCGGGTGGTGACATCGCCGAGGATTGCCCATGCGCCGAAGCTGTCGACCGAACCATCGACGCTCGCCTCGTTGCCATTGAGCCTTGCGGTCTTGCTGACGCGATTGACTACTCCGCCGCCGCCGCCGCGCCCGAAAATCAGCGCATTCGCGCCTTTCAGGATCTCGATCCGTTCGATGTTGTAGAGCGAGCGGTAGTATTGCGCGTCGTCCCGCAGCCCGTCGAGGTAGAAGTCTGCAGTGCTCTCCTGCCCACGGATGAAGATCTCGTCGCGGTGGCCTTCGCCAGTTTCCATGCTGATGCCGGGCACGTATCGCAGTGCTTCGCCCAACTGGCGAATCGACTGATCCTGCAACTGGTCCACGGTAATGAAGGCGACAGTCTGAGGTACTTCGATGAGCGGGGTGGGCGTCTTGGTGCCGGTCGAGCCGTCATCGAGTGCGTAGGTGTCGCGCGCGCCCGTGACGACGATCGTCTCTGGCAGGTAATCGCGGTCGTCCGACGCTTCTTCGGCCCAGGCCGGGCTGGCAGCGAAGAGCGGTGCTGCTGAGATGAGAAGAGCAGATCGGAGGCCTCTGAAACCCATTACAATCGAGCCTTTTTGCGAGTCGTTATCAATTGTTGCTGCGCTTATTGCGAATAAGTTGCAATTGCAAGGCGTCATTGCATCTTGGCGCAAATATTCCCGATTGCTAGGACCTTGCGGCATCCATGCAACGCTGTGGCAACCGAATATCAGGAGACACTCAGGTGAAAGCGACCATCTGGCACAACCCTAACTGCGGCACGTCGCGCAAGACGCTCGCGATCCTGGAGAACCTGTCGAAGGTCGATGTGACTGTGGTGGAATACCTCAAAGATCCGCCGAGCGCTGCTGAGCTCAGGGCGCTCTATGCTGAGGCGGAAATCAGCCCACAAGAGGGCCTGCGTCTCCGTGGGACTGATGCTGTGGAACGCGGCTTGCCTGACGCCGATGATGACACGGTGCTGGAGGCGATGGCGACTGATCCCATCCTGATCGAACGCCCGCTGGTGCGGACGGAAAAGGGCACGCGCCTGTGCCGCCCGCAGGACCGAGTGCTGGAAATACTATGACGGCTTAGCGCCGCTCATTCGTCAGCACCTCATCGCTCTGCAAGCCACGCCAGCCGAGCGCGAATACCGCAAGACACAGCGCGCATATCGTCGCAAAGCCAACCACTTCGTGGTGGCCATAGAGCCACACTCCGACCGCTGGCGCGACGACATAGGCGGCACCGTTGACGGATGCGACGATCCCGCTCACTTGCCCTTGCTCCTTACGGGTCACCGCAAGAGACATGCCGGAGGTGAAGCCCGGCCGGTAAAGACCAAACCCAAGCGAAGCGATTGCAAAGCCGAGCGAGATCGCGTGGAGGTCCCTGGCGAGAGCGAAGGTGACAGTGCCCAGCGCCGCCAATGCCACACCCCACATGGTCGAGGAGCGCGGCCCCAGTTTGAGCATGGGGATCAGTCCCCACTGCGCGAGCAGTGTGGCAATCGCGCCTGCCATCAGTACAATCCCGATTGGGCCGGTCCCGGCACCCGGATCGCCGCGCAGCCCAAGGCGGTCGAGAATGAAGAAGCCGATGATGCCCAGCATCATGGCCTGCGCATGTCCGCCGAGCAGCCCGGCGATGAGCCATGGCCTGAGACGCCGATCCTTCCACCGCAGCCGGGGAATGTCGCTCGCGCGCTCTGCCTGTGCGCGGTCCCTCGCATGAGCCTCTGCTGCGTTGCGCGGCGGGCCTGAATCCTCGTCTTCCTCGTCGTTATCATCGGAAGCGAGGCTCGAATTCGAGCTCGCACTGAAGGGGGCTGCAACCACCACTCCGCGCGCAGCGAAGCTGGGATCATCGTTCGGCAGTCTCAGCCGCAGAGCGATGAGCACCGCAACACCCATCGCGGCAAAGGCAAAGAAAGGTCCGACCAGTCCGGTATCGGGAAAGATCAGCAACGGCGCGAGGGCCGGACCGATGACCGTACCAAGGCCGAAGCTCGAGGCAACAAGAGCGAGCGCCTGCGTTCGTTCCGAGCGCGGCGTGCGCGAAGCGACGTAGGCTTGCACCGCCGGCGGCGCGGCCGACCCAAATCCGCCATAAAGGCTCCTCGCTGCCGCAAACAGCAGCAGTGTTGCGGTGACGGTCAGCAATCCGTGCAGCCCCAGATAGAGCACCAGCCCGCACAGGCCCATCGAGACAATGAAGCCCAGCATGCCCAGCGCCATCATGGCCTTGCGCCCGCGCTTGTCTGAACGCCGCGCCCACAAGGGTGCGCAGATCACCCACAGCAGCGCGGACCACGTGTAAGCGAGACTGATCCAAACATCGGCAACGCCCAGTTCTGTGCCGATCGAAGGCATGACCGACTGCATCGCGGTGTTGCCCGCTGCAGTCGTCAACATCACCGCGAATAGCAGCGCCATGCGTCCACGCGAGATCGTGCGCGGCTTTGCGCTCGTCACGCTTGACGCTACGGCATCCTGAGGCTGAGGCATTTCGCTGTTTTCCATCGCAATTGCAGCTAAGCGAGGCGGCTTGCGCTTGCAATGCGGGAAAGCATCTGCAAGGCCACGCAGCCATTGCTCGTCAATTGTGGCGAAGTCACCAAATAGGACACTCGATGAAATCCAAAGCGGCAACTCTTGGCAGCAAAGGCGGCATGCGGGATCGCCTGGCGCTTTATGGAGCGCAATGCAGCGTTTTTTTCCGCGGGTTTCTTGAGCATCCGCGCATGGTGGGCTCGATCATTCCTTCCTCGCGTTTCACAGTACGCCGTATGCTGGAGCCGGTGAACTGGCGCGAGACCAAGCTGTTCGTCGAATATGGTCCGGGCATCGGCACCTTCTGCCGCCCGGTGCTGGAACGGCTGCGCGGTGACGGGGCGCTGATCGTGATCGACACCAACCCGATCTACATTGACTATCTGCGCAAGACGATCCGCGATCCTCGGTTCCATGCGGTGCTTGGCTCGGCAGAAGATGTCGAGCAGATCGTGGCAGATCACGGGTTCGAAAAGGCAGACTATGTGCTGTCGGGCCTGCCATTCTCAACCCTTCCGGCCGGTGTCGCCCCTGCCATTGCCGCTGCAACGCACCGGGTCCTTCGCCCGGGCGGTGCATTTCTGGTCTATCAGTTTACGGCAGCTTGCCGGGACTTCATGGCCCCGCACTTCGCCCGTATCGACCAGGGCTTCGAATGGCTTAATATCCTGCCGTGCAAGCTGTTCTGGGGCTGGAAGGCAGAGGGCGAACAACCCGGCCAGAATTGAGGCTCAGCCAGCCGTCAATCCCCGCTGTCAGGCGAAATCTTCCCAGCTTTGATTGAGGTCGCGACCGGATAACTGGGCGTGAATGCTGGCGGTTACGGCATATCCGATGGCATAAGCCAGGGCGATGACCAGCGCCAGAAACGCGACTATTCCAATCGAAGCAATTCGTTCGCTGAAAAGTGCCAGGACGACGCTGATAATAAGCGTCGCGAGCAGGCCAAGGACAAGGCCGACCACAATCAAGAGAGCCATAAAGCCGAACAGCCGGAAGCTGTTGTTCCTGGTCAGCGACCAGGACCGCTGCAGCACCTTGATCGGATTGCGTTCGCGATCGATTGCGATGATCGGCGTCATCAGCATGAACTTGATTGTGAGATAGAACACTATCGGGAGCGAGATAAGGCTGACCAAGGCTTCTGCTGCAGGCGGCAAGACCGATCCGAGCAGGGGCAGAGCCTGCGTTGCAAGGCTGATCAGGATTTGCGCTGCGATAATTGTGAGGATCATGCCAGGGACACTGGCCAGTGCTTCACTGACTGTAGGGCGAGCAGGGTCGGCCAGGACCCGCATGAGAACGACAGAGCCAAAGATCTGTGCAATGACCACGCCAAGAAAAGCCCACCAATAGCCCGTGAACAAAGCCACGATCTGCTGATTGACGAATTCAGGATCGGGCTCCTGACCTTCAATTATGAGGCTTATCCCCGAGTGCATCAGGAGCAGGAAAAGTCCGAAGACCGGCAAGAACAGGAACAGTCCAGCGACAGCCACTGTCACATCGCGGTTCTGTTTGAGCATGGCCATCGCATCGTTCCACGCGCGGCCCATATCCAGTTTCATGTGTCCGTTTCCTCTGCTGCGCGGGCTCATTGCGCGCCTTTACCCCTTGATAAGCGCGAAGTTTGCCCCCACGCAATGGCGGATGCAGCTTGCAACACAGAATTCAGGGGCTGGCAGCGCCTTGCCCGGGATCGAGATCCGTCAGGATTCGGCTCTTGTACCCTATCGCGAGGCGCTTGCAGCGATGGAGGCGCGCAACGCCGCCATTGCTTCTGGCGAGGCAAGCGAAATGCTCTGGCTGCTTGAACATCCGCCGGTCTACACCGCCGGGACCAGCGCGGACGTGGCGGAGTTGCGTGATCCGCGCTTTGACGTGATCGAGACAGGGCGGGGCGGACGCTACACCTATCACGGACCCGGCCAGCGGGTCGGCTACGCGATGCTCGATCTCAACCAGCGCGGCAAGGACGTACGCTGCTTTGTGCATGGTCTGGAGCAATGGGTGATCGCCACGCTCAGCGATTTTGGCGTGGAAAGCTGGGCCGTGGATGGGCGGGTTGGCATCTGGACCAGAGACACAGACGGTCGCGAGGCGAAGATCGGAGCGATCGGCGTGCGCGTACGGCGCTGGGTCACGATGCACGGCTTCTCCGTCAATCTCGCGCCCGACCTCACGCATTTCTCCGGCATCGTCCCATGCGGGATCGAGGAATTCGGCGTCACCAGTCTCGCTAAACTGGGGCTCGATATTTCGACGCAGGAATGGGACGCTGCGTTGATAGCGCGCGGGAAAGGCTTTCTTGACCGGCTCTCTCGCACTAAAGGGTCATGCGCATGAACCGCTTCGTTCTCCTTTTTCTACTCCTCGGCCTCGCTGCCTGTTCCGATGACCCGCAGCAGCGCAGTGAGGACGGCGATCTTGAAGCTAAGGGCGAAATCCTGGGCGGAACGATCAGCGATGACATGCTGCCGCTCGAATCAGTCGCATCGCAATCCCCTCCCATGGAGGGCGAGGAAGAGCGGCTGGCGGCGCTTGGGGATGAGGGAGCCGAGGAGACCGGCGCGGACGAAACCTCTGAGGAGGGGGACGAAACAACTGATCAGCCGGTCCCGCCGTCAGCTGCGCCAGATGAGGCAGACGAAATTTAACTCGCTTTAGCCGACCCCCATATTGACAGCTTCCAGCATCTGCCGCGCGCGGAGCAGGTCCGCGCGATTGAGCACACGATTGCCCATCCTTACATGCTCGGCATTCGGGTTGCTGGTGAATTGCGCGATCACATTCTGAGCGCGCGCAAGTTCGCTCTCGGTTGGTGTGAAGGCGGCGTTGATCGCCTTCACCTGCGCTGGGGAATTCGCGAACATGCCGTTGAAACCGTCTGCCCGAGCCGCGGAAGCGAGGTTGGCGAAAGCGTCTTCCGGCATCGTTGCAGGCTGGGCGCTTTCCAGCGCGAGCAAGCCGCAGGCCTTGGCGAGCAGAATGATCTGAGCCCGCGTATGCGCCAAAGCGCCAAACCACTCGCCGGTAGAGTTATGTTCGCGCCTTGCACTGATGGCATCGGCGAGGACTGCGCTTTCCCAACTGAAGCCGCCCAGCCGCGGCTGGATGTTTTCAGCGAACTGGCTCAGCGACAAGACGCTTTGCGGCCGAGACGCGATCAGCGGGATGATCTGTGTTGCCCCATGCGCGATCCCGCAGCGCTGCTCGACCTCATAGACTTCACTGGCGAGCTGCTGGACATAGGCGGGGCCAGGCACGGCGGGTAGGAAGATGCCTTCTGCCGCGCCAGCCAGCGCAGCACGCAAGTCCTCACGCCAATGCTCCGATTCAATCGGAGAAATCCGCACCCATCGCGCGAAGCTTTGTCCTTGCAGAACCTGCTCGCGGTGATTGCGCATCCAGTCCGCTGCGCGTTCGCGGCCATCAGCGCGCGCGCTTTCAGAGCGAGCCTGATCGAGGTCAAGCACCACGACATCCGCGCCAGAGCTGGATGCCTCTTCGAGCTGTTCTTCGTTCTCTGCCGGGACCAGTAACCACGACCGCATTGTCTCGCCTCCATACGGCGGGACGCGTCGCTCCGATCAGCCTGCCTGTTCTTCCTCCAGCGTCGGGTAATCGATGTAACCCGCTGGGCCGGGGAAGTACCAGCTTTTCGGCACGTCCCTGTTGGGCGCCCATTCGGCCCCTTGCTTGATCCGCGCGGGCAGATCGGGGTTGGAGATGAACGGCCGCCCGAAGCTGACAGCATCGCAAAGACCGGCTTCTATATCGTTAACGGCGGCTTTCGCGTCATAATCGGAGTTGAGGATCAGAGCGCCGGAATAAATTTCGCGGATCATCGGGCTTTGCTTGGGCACATCGGTCTGGCCGAACGTACCATCTGGGCCCGGCTCGCGCAGTTCGAGAAAGGCAAGGCCCAGGTCTTCGATGACTTTCGCCGCCATGCCGAATGTGCCCGCCGGATCGCTGTCATCACAGCCTTGTGTTTCACCATTGGGAGACAAGCGAATGCCGACCCGGTCCGCGCCCCAAACATCGATCAGCGCCTCCAGCACTTCGCGCATGAAACGGGTGCGGTTTTCCGCGCTGCCGCCATATTCATCCTCGCGCAGGTTCGTGCCATCGCGCAGGAACTGGTCGACGAGATAGCCATTCGCGCCATGCAGTTGCACGCCGTCGAATCCGGCTGCTTTGGCGTTGGCTGCGGCCTTGCGATAATCTTCGACGATGCGCTTGATATCGTCCTTGGTTGCCGCGCGCGCCGCTTCGTAATCCTTGCGCCCTTCCGGTGTATGCGCGTGGCCCGGCGCGGTTGTGGCGCTCGCTGAGATGGGCGCTTGCCCGCCCAGGAAGTAGGGGTGTACGATCCTGCCCATATGCCACAGTTGCAGCACGATCGTGCCGCCTTCTTCATGCACAGCCTTTGTGGTGGCTTTCCAGGCCTCGGTCTGTTCATCGCTCCAGATGCCGGGTGCAGACGGCCAGCCAAGGCCTTCGATGCTGATGCCGGTCGCTTCAGAAATGATGAGTCCTGCGCTTGCGCGTTGGCGGTAATAAGTTGCCATCATGTCATTCGGGACGAATACCGGGTCTGACGCGCGCCCACGCGTGAGCGGCGCCATGAAAATCCGGTTTTTCGCTTCAATCGCGCCAGGCTTCAGCGGCTGGAACAAGGTATCGTGCACGCAAGGGTCCTCTCATGGAATTCAATTGTGTTTCGCAACTGGCCTTTTCAGCGCTAGGGCGCAAGCATGGAAAGAGAGGGATCCGGCAAGAGCAGCTTTGTCAGCATTGCGCTGATCCTCGCTTTGCTGGGCGGGAACGTCGCCCTTGCATTGGGGCCATGGCTGGTCAGGCTGGCGGACACTGGACCTGTCTCTGCGGGTTTCTGGCGGTTGTTCCTTGCGCTTCCTTTCCTTTTCGTGTTCGCGCGGGCGAGCGGGCAGCGCCTTGGCGGAATGCCGCGCAAGACGCTGATGCTGGTGGCGCTTGGCTCGGTCGCCTTCTCGCTTGATCTGGCGAGCTGGCATATCGGAATTGGCCTGACGCGGCTTGGCAATGCAACACTGTTCGGCAATGCCGGGTCGATCATTCTCCTGTTCTGGGGCTTTATCATCGCGCGCATGCTGCCGCGCGGTTTTGAATGGCTGGCAATTGTCTGCGCGCTTGCAGGGGCGGGCATATTGATGGGGCGCAGCCTCGAAATCTCGACGCAGACATTCATTGGCGATCTGTTCTGCCTTACCGCAGGGCTGCTCTACGCGGTCTACCTGCTCACCTTGAAAGGTGCGCGGGCGCATTTCGGCAGCTGGAGCCTGCTGGTCTGGGTCAGCCTGTTCGGCAGTCCGGTGCTGCTCAGCCTGGCGCTCTTGCTAGGGGAGCCTGTCTGGCCGACGGACTGGACGCCGATCCTGACGCTGTTTGTCACCAGCCAGCTGATCGGACAGGGACTGCTGGTTTTTGCCATGCGTCACTTTTCCCCCCTGGTCATCGGTCTCGCGCTGCTTACTCAACCTGCCATAGCTGCTCTGATCGGCTGGTCGGTTTTCGGCGAAGTGCTTGTCCCGCTGGACGTATTCGGCATGGTCCTTGTGGGCAGCGCGCTGGTCCTGTCGCGGCTCAGCATGCCCTCGACCAAGCTCGTGCGCAGTGCTAGCCAGCCCGGCGCATGAGAGAGGGAGCCAACCAATGAAATTCGCAGCGATCGCGCTCGCAAGTGCTGCGGCAGTCAGTCTAACCGCCTGCGCCGCCTATTCCGGCCCGGTTGAGACGCCGCCTGCACTTGTGGCTGAAGCTCCAAAAGCCGACGCGAACGCAGCCTTTGAAAATCTGGGCTCGAACTATATCGAGGTCCTCACAGAGCTGAACCCGGTTTCTGCAACAGGACTGGGCGAGTATCGCTTCAACGCCCTTTTGCCGGACGTGTCCGAACGGGGCCGAAAGACTGCGCGCAATGCCGATCGGGCGTTCCTCGCCGCGCTGGAGACGATCCCTTTCGATCAGCTGTCGCGCGCGAACCAGGTCGATTACGCGCTGCTCAAGAACCAGCTCGAATATGATCTGTGGAGCCATGACACAGAGCAGCAATGGGCCTGGAATCCGCAGAGTTATCACAACAAAGTCTCCGGCGCGCTGTATGGCATGGTCGCGCGCAACTTCGCGCCCTTCGATGAGCGTCTGCCGGATATCATCGCAAGGATGGAAGCGATCCCCGCATTTCTCGAGACCGCGCGCGCTCAAATCGATGTCGCGCGCGTGCCCAAGGTGCATGCGGAGACGGTTGCCAAGCAGAATGCAGGGATCATGTCGATTGTCATTGGCCTGATCGATCCGGAGGTAGAGAAGGCTGGACTGGGCAGTGCGCGTTATGAGGCGGCCAAGGCAGGCCTCAAGGCCGCGCTGGCTGAGCATCAGAAATGGCTCGACGAGGTTGTCGTTCCCGGCGCTGAAGGTGAGTTCCGCCTGGGCCTTGAGAAATACCAGCAAAAGATGGCCTTCGCGCTCCACACCGATATGACCGTCGCGGAGCTGAAAGCGCGCGCCGAAGCCGCCTATGCGGAAACCCGCGCGCAGATGTTTGAAGTCGCTCGCGCTATCGAGCACTGTGACAAGCTGCAAGTGCGCGATCCGGCCATGCTGGAACAGGCGGTGATCGAATGCGGGCTGGAGAAGAGCTACGAGAACCGCGCGCCGCGTGACGGGCTGGAACAGGCCGCGCGCGACACTACTGCTTTCGCCACGGCCTATACCTATGAGCGCGATCTTGTCCGGCCGATGGACGGGCCGGTGCAGATCATCACCATGCCGGAATTCTACTGGGGCAATTCAGTCGCTTATCTCGACGCGCCGGGGCCGCTCGACAAGAGCCTGCCGGCGTTTTACGCGGTCGCGCCGATCCCCAACAGCTGGAGCGATGAGCAAGCGACCAGCTTCCTCAAGGAATACAACATTTCGATGCTGCACCTGCTGTCGATCCACGAAGGGGTGCCGGGGCACGCGCTGCAGCTGGATCACGCGAACAAGTATGACAGCGTACTGCGCGCGGTACTGTCCAGCGGTCCGTTTATCGAAGGCTGGGCAGTCTATTCAGAGCGCGTGATGGCAGAGGACGGCTATCTCGGCGGGATGGAGTCGACTGAGGGCAAGTATTTCCTGCTCAACGGCCTCAAGTTCCGCCTGCGCGCGATCATCAACACGCTGCTCGATATCAAGATCCACACCGAAGGCATGGAGCGCGAGGAAGCGATGAGCCTGATGATGGAAGGCGGTTTCCAGCAGGAACGCGAAGCGGCGGGCAAATGGACCCGCGCGAACTTGGGCTCGATCCAACTGCTCAGTTACTACACCGGGTATGACCAGCACTGGAACCTGCGCGAGGAAGCGGAAGAACGCTGGGGCGAGGAATTCGACCTTCGCACCTATCACGACCGCGTGCTGAGCTTCGGCTCCCCGCCAGTGAAATACGCGCGGGCGTTGTTGTTTGAACTGCCGGTGGAGTGAGCCGGTAACGGGAATGGTTTAGTCCCAGAACGTTTTGAGAAACGCTTCGTGCTGAGCCTGAAAGCGCTCCAGGTCCGGGCCGGATAGAGACAATTCCACCTGCCGTGCCAAACGAATGCCTTCCTTTCGAAGCTCTTCTTGTCGCGCCCGGTCAGCGATTGGCGTTGCGGCATTAGACAGTGTTTGCAGCATGACTTCAGCGGCAATCGGGCTTGAGGCAACGCCGCTCCTGATCGCGCCAAAGCCCCGCTTCACATAGTGTTCGAAATTGTCCGGAGACGGAATGACCGGGCATTCGTCCTCACCATCCTTGCAAATTGCCCGTCGCAGGTCACGTCGGCCAATTTCTGATGTCGCCGCGCCCAGCCAGTGCAGTGCGGTGATCGCGGTGAAGGGGTCATTGATGCCAGGCGAAAGCGCGCGCAGACCGATCTCCACCAACTCATCAATCAGGAATTGCGGGTCCTGTTCAGGAGTTCGTGTCGAGCCAAGCGAGAAACACTCGCGCACCCGCTGCTCGATGTCGCTCGGATCGCATCCGCTAATCTCCAGCAATGGCAGGTCACGGTGTACGAAGTCCCCAGTCCGCACCCTCAACGAAAAGGTCGCATCGCATTTTCGTGCGAGATCGACGAGGTCCTGATAGTCGATCATCTGAACGTAACCTGTGCCCCATGACGTCAGTACTTTCCCCCGGACCTGCGGTTTTGCTTCAGCAAAGCTGTCTTCAACTGGAAACGTATCGCGGATCATTTCCAGCAGCCGCGTGCCGATACCTTTCAGAACCTTGTTGATGCGGATCGATGAAGGGACGTGGTTGAGAAAGAAAACCAGCACCGCGATGCACAACGCGAGCAGGCCGTATGCCACAAGCAGGGACAGTTGCGGCGTAAAACCGGGTAGTGCCGAGCCAGCCGTGACTGCAGGTGTCTCGTCCTCCGCCCGCACTGCGCGCAGCACGATCAAGGCGTAAACAAAGCTGCCGATAAAGGTCGCAAGACTTAACTGATTGCCGCGATCCTCCATGAAATTGGTGAGCAGGCGGGGTCCGTAATTGCCGCTTGCGTAAGCGACGGCTGCGATAGTGATCGAAAAGACAGTCGACGCCACGCCGATCATGCTGCCTGCCATGATAGTAAGCATATCCGCTGCGCCCTTAGGGCGGGCGGGGACAAGCCATTGCACGTCGCTGAGGTATTCAGCGAAGCCGTGCCGGTCGAGATAGACCATTGTGAGCGCTAAAGCTGCTGCAACCAGCGAAAACAGCGCTGGATAAAACCAGTAATTGGCGTTTAGCCGCGCCCACATGAACTTGATCTCAGCTGTCATGCCGGATCAACGCGTGAACCCGCTAATGGGTTGCAAGTTTTAATCGCCCGTGGGTACCTCGCTCGCGGGCATATCTTCGATCTGCACTTCGCCAATGTCGCCCTTGCCGACTGTGCCGCTCGCCATTTCGAGCATCTTGTCGAGGCTCTTCTTCGCGGCGAGGCGCAGTTCCTCGTCGATCTCGATACGCGGTTCCAGATCGCGCAGCGCCACGTAGAGCTTCTCCATCGTGTTGAGCGCCATGTAAGGGCAGATATTGCAGGAGCAGTTTCCGTCCGCGCCCGGCGCGCCGATAAAGGTCTTTTCGGGCAGGGCCTTTTCCATCTGGTGCATGATGTGCGGCTCTGTCGCGACGATCAGCGTGTCGCCTTCAAACGTCTTGGCGTAATTGAGGATGCCGCTGGTCGAACCGATATAATCGGCGTGATCGAGGATCGTCGGCGGGCATTCCGGGTGCGCCACGATCGGCGCGTCAGGATACTGCTCTTTCAGCTTGAGCAGCTCGGTCTCGCTGAACGCCTCGTGCACGATGCACACGCCCGGCCACAGCAGCATTTCGCGCCCGAACTTGCGGCTGAGATAGCCGCCCAGATGCCGGTCCGGGCCGAAGATGATTTTCTGGTCTTCCGGTATCTGCTGCAGGATCGTCTCCGCGCTCGATGACGTGACGATCACGTCCGAGAGCGCTTTCACTTCAGTCGAGCAATTGATGTAAGTGAGCGCGATGTGGTCCGGGTGCGCCTCGCGGAAAGCCTTGAACTTCTCCGGCGGGCAGCTGTCTTCGAGTGAGCACCCTGCGTCCATGTCTGGCAGGACCACGATCTTCTCCGGGCTGAGAATTTTCGCGGTGTCCGCCATGAACTTCACGCCGCAAAACGCGATCACGTCCGCATCGGTCTCGGCTGCCTTGCGGCTCAGCTCCAGACTGTCGCCCACAAAGTCCGCAATGTCCTGGATATCCGCGGTCTGGTAATAATGCGCGAGGATCACCGCATTGCGCTCTTTGCGCAGGCGGTCGATCTCTGCCAGCAGGTCATCGCCAGTGGGGACTTTGGTCTCGATGCTCATTCAATCCATCCAGTCAGCTGAAGTGTTTGTCTTCATATAGAAAGAATGCCGCAAAACGCGAGTGCGTTCCGTTCGCAGGCAGTTGCAAGTGCTTACATGCTGAAGCCGGGCGGCAGGAATGGCTCAATCGGGCGCTCTGCACCGGGTGTGCCAGCGATGACCCATTCGGTTACGGCCATGCCGAGGCTCGTATGTGCGATTGCAACTGAAACCACGAATACCGCGAGGTAAAGGCCGAGTCCCCAGAAATAGGCCGGGTGGACGCGCCCCTCGCGCCGCCAGTCTGCGATCATGCCGATAACCGGGAAGACCATCGTTGTGAGCGTAGTGATGGTCCATGCATGGGGAATCATCAACGGCAGAGGGAGCAAACGGCCAAGCCCCGGTCCGGTCAGGATCGCCATGGCGCACAGCATCAGGCGGCGGTGCCAACCGGTGTAACGGCGCCGTTTGAGGGCCCACCAGGTGAGGCCACCGAACAGCCACAGGAAGGCCATGTTGCTCCACAGAAACTCGCTGACGTGGAAGAAGAACGGACCGCCATTGCGCCTTGCGACGACGATCATGATGAGGCTTCCGGCAGCGACCATCAGCGGAACCATCATGTAAGCAAGCTTGCCCAGGCGAACATGCAGCGCGCGATTGCCGCGTGCGATGGATAGATGCTGCGCCAGATAGAGACCGATCCAGCTCATGAAGATCACGCCGTGGACATGATACGGCCATGGCAAGGCGAAATTCGATCGTCCGGCCACCAGGTTGAGCGAGAAGCCAGCCACGATCACGAGCGACATGATCACCGCCATGATGGTGAAGAAACGCGTACCTTCAACCGGCCGGGCGGTTTGTTCGCCTGCAACAGATCCCATGTGATCCCCCCAATCCCCTAACTCGAAACTAGAGTGACAAACCGGATTGCGTCAATTGATGGCGCGCGCCTGACTGCAAAGGCGGCCTCGGGGGCCTCTGCGGAATGTCCGCTTCCCACCCGCTGGCGGACATTTCCTACGCCGCGGGTAGGCACTAGACTGAGAGCGCTCTTTGACCTTGTCGATCCTGCCTGCCTGCCTGCCTGCCTGCCTGCCTGCCTGCCTGCCTGCGCGCCAAACCCGTGTTCGAGCGCGCTGATGTTGTGGGAAATAATGTTGCGCTGAGCGCCCAGCAAATTCGCGCCCAGGACTGTGTAACATGTGTATCCAACATGCCCGCGCGAGCGATGGGGCCGCCATCAATTCGCGCGCCATTCCTCATTGCTTCTGGAGACCTGACCGCGCTTTTCCAGATCGATCAGATGCGCCAGCACGCTCATCTGCGCAGCCTTGTTGAGGCGCGGGTCGAGCCCCTTGTACATATCCGGGATGAAGTCCTCGAGCGGGCGAGGGCGCTCCCCCAGAAGCCGGATGATCTGGTTCTCGCGCTGGCGGCGATGGCCGATCATGCCGCGCACCAGCTGGCGCGGTTTCTCAATCGGTGCGCCATGCGCCGAGTAATAGACCCGGTCTTCGCGTTCCTGCAGCCGTTCAAGACTGGCGAGGTATTCGCCCATGTCGCCATCAGGCGGAATGACCACGCTGGTGGACCAGCCCATCACATGGTCGCCAGTGAACAGCGCGCCGCTTTCTTCAAGCGCGAAGCACAAATGGTTGCTGGTGTGGCCCGGGGTGTGCACCGCGCGCAAAGTCCAGCCCCCTTCACCCGAACCGCCGGTCATCGCCTCGCCATCTTCCAGCACGCGGTCAGGCGCATAGGTCGCATCGAACGCCTCGTCTGCGCGTGTGCCCCATACGGCAAGCGCTTCATCGCTGATGACGAGCGGCGCGCAGCCAACCACCGGCGCTCCGGTCTTCTCGGCCAAAGGCGCTGCGGCAGGCGAGTGATCGCGGTGCGTATGCGTGCACATGATCGCGGTGACCTTCGCATCGCCAATCGCCGCCAGGATCGCCTCGATATGTTCAGGCTCGTCCGGGCCAGGATCGATCACGGCGACATCTGCGCCCGCGCCGACGATATAGGTCTGCGTGCCGGTATAGGTATAAGGCGAGGGGTTGGGGGCAAGCACGCGCCGCACCAGCGGTTCGCATTGCTCAGCCACGCCTGTGGGCCATGGTTCGGGAGGTAACGCCATGGCTTGCATATGAAGAATGACCGTGCACATGTCACGTCACAGAATTTGGGGAGATGAGTGTGAGCAAGTTTATCCTTGTCCTGGACGAAGGCACGACTTCGACGCGGGCGATGCTGTTCGATGGAGCGGGACAGGTTCATGCCATCGCGCAGCAGGATATCACGCAACACTATCCGCAGGCCGGCTGGGTCGAGCACGATGCGGCGGAGATCTGGGAAAAGACGCTTGCCTGCGCGCGCGACGTTGTGGTGGCAGCAGGGGGCTCTGAACAGATTGCCTGTATCGGGATCACCAATCAGCGCGAAACCGTTGTTGCGTGGGACAAGGATACAGGCGAACCGCTGTCGCGCGCGATCGTATGGCAGGACCGCCGGACAGCGGATTTCTGCGAAGAGCTGCGGAATGAAGGTCATGAGCCGCAAGTCCAGGTTCAGACCGGCTTGCTGCTCGATCCCTATTTCTCCGGCACGAAGATGCGCTGGATGCTCGATAATGCAAAGGCCGTAAAGACTGCGGCCGATGCCGGGACGCTTGCCTTTGGAACGATCGAAAGCTGGCTGGTCTTCAAGCTCACCGGAGGCGCAAATGGCGGTGTGCACATAACCGACGCGAGCAATGCCAGCCGCACCCTGTTGATGGCGCTTGACGGAGCGGGCTTCGACCACGGGCTGTGCGAACTTTTCGGCGTTCCGCATCACGCCTTGCCGCAAGTGGTCGACAATGCCGGCACGATTGCGACAACGGAACTGAGCCTGTTCGATGCCGCTATCCCGATCTCCGGTCTTGCAGGCGACCAGCAATCCGCCACTATCGGCCAGGCGTGTCTTGCTCATGGCGAGACCAAGGCGACCTATGGCACCGGCGCTTTTGTGCTGACGAACAAGGGTACTGAAATCCCGCGCTCCGGTAATCGTCTGCTTGGAACGGTGCTGATGCAGCTGGGCGGTGAACGGACCTATGCGATCGAAGGCTCTGTCTTTGTCGCAGGCAGCCTCATTCAATGGCTGCGGGATTCGCTTGGCATCGTCGGAGTCGCGAGCGAGACTGAAGCGCTCGCGCGATCCATCGAGGACACTGGCGGGGTAACGATCGTGCCCGCGCTTGCGGGGCTTGGCGCGCCGCATTGGCGGGCCGATGCACGCGGTGTGATCTCAGGCCTCAGCTTCGCCAGCGGAAAAGCGGAACTGGCGCGCGCAGCGCTGGAAGCGATGGCGCATCAGACGCATGACCTCGCTGAAGCTTTCGCTGCGGACGGGGCGGCATGGGACAGCCTGAAGATCGATGGCGGGATGAGCGCGAATGACTGGATGGCGCAGGACCTTGCCAACATGCTGGGCCTGACAGTCGAACGTCCCGGCTTTGTTGAGACGACCGCCTTGGGCACTGCGATGCTGGCCGCGGTGGGCGCTGGCCTGCACTCAGATCTTGCAACTGCTGCCGAAGCGATGCGGGGTGAGCTTACCCGGTTCGAACCGGATATGGATCAGTCGGTGCGCGATGCGCGACTGGCCCGTTGGCGCAAAGCCCTCGCGGCGGCATGAATGCGGATTGTAGCCGGGGTCAGGCGGAGCGCGATTCGGATTGCATGATGGCTCGCCCAAGGCGTTCGTGCATCGCGTGAACGCCTGGATGCGCGTCAAAGTCGCTCCGCCACGCAGAATCGAGACGGAATATCCGGCGGTGCAAGCGGATCGTCTCGTCGACCAGTTCACGGCTGATGGGATCGAGCCGCTCGACCTCAGCCTCGGTGGAGCCCTGATCCTCGGGCAATGCGCCATGCTGGCGCAGTTGGGCCGAGTTGAGTTCGCCGGAGAAATAGGCGCGCTGATTGAGCAGCCATGCAAGGATATGCATCATTCGCGTCGTCGCCTTCAGACCTTCGCTCGAGAAAGTCAGCCTGGCAAGGTCATCCTGCGCGCGACGCTCTTCGCCCAAGCCTTGTGCAAACACAGCGCGCACTTCGTCCGCTAGGACCAGCGCTTCGGTATACAGCGACTCGATAATCGGCTGGGAAAGAGATGTCGTTCGGCTCATGAGCTATCGATTATCCGGCGCACCGCGTGAACGCTAGCTGATCAACCATCTTTTCCAGCGATCGGTGATGCCTGTCCCGTTCCGATACGGTTTTGATGAATTTGGAGTAAAAACCGGTCGTTCAAACTTGCAAGCAAAACAATCGGGAGCGCCGCAAGTCAGGCTATGATGTCAGGCAGCAGAGTGTCTTCGATCTGCGCTATCTGGTCTTTCAACAGCAGCTTACGCTTCTTCAGGCGTGCAATCTGCAACTGGTCGGTGGAACCTGCCTGGTTCAATGCAATGATGGCTGCATCGAGGTCGCCATGTTCGCTGCGAAGCAGTTCCAGACGTTTGCGGAGCTCTTCTTCTGTCACTGCAATCGGCTCCCCAAGTTCGGTTTATCGTGATTCAGTCCGGATGCGACGATTCAATCTCCGGAAACTCTTTTCAAGATAGGCAGGTTATGTTTTGATGACAATTCGCGGTTCGTCCGCGCCTGGACGAGTCGCTCCGCCAACAGGGGTTCCCACCCACTTGAGGAGACACTTTATGGCATCGTCCCACGTCAATGCGCTGCAATCCAAACATGCTGGTCTCGAAGCGCAGCTTCGCGAGGAAATGAACCGGCCTGCGCCTGATGCAAAAACGATCCAGGACCTCAAGAAGCGCAAGCTCAGGATCAAGGAAGAACTCGCCGCGTCCTAGCGCGCGCTCACCTCTTTCAGCGATCCAAACGCGTCGTCAGCAAGTTTGCCGGATTTCGCTGTCCGAGTGAATACGCATTCCTGCAATCCAGCCATTCCGCATTTACCTATCCGTGTTATAGGCTGGTTCCATCATGACAGCCGCCGATGCCGCCAGACAGATACTGACCCGCTTGCACGAGGTCATGGCCTCGCGCCTCCATGCGCAGGGGAAGCTTGACCGTGTTGTCGATACGATTGGACAATCGCTCGATAGCGAGGTGTGCTCGATCTACCTCCTGCGCGAAGGGATGCTGGAACTGTTCGCGACACGCGGCCTGAACCAGAGCGCGGTCCACGTCACACGGATGGCAATCGGCGAAGGCTTGACTGGAACGATTGCCGCCAATGTCGAGACGCTCAACCTGGCTGAGGCAAAGGCTCACCCAGATTTCCAGTATCGACCGGAAACAGGCGAAGAGAAATTCCACAGCTTTGCCGGAGTGCCGATTGTCTATCGCGAGCGCGCAGTGGGAGTTCTGTGCGTCCAGCACGTCGATCCGCGGCGCTACGAGGATATTGAAATCGAAGCGCTTCAGACGACCGCAATGGTGCTCTCAGAGCTGATCGCAAACGCAGAATTGATTGACGAGGAAGATGCATCAGGGCTTTCGTCTGAACAGTCCGGGCCTCAGACGGTCACTGGTCTCACACTGGTCAAGGGGCTGGCGATGGGACACGCGGTCTATCACCAGCCGCGCGTCCAGATCACGCAGGTTATGGCCGACGATATCGAAGCCGAACGGCAGCGGGTCTATCGCGCCTTCGATCGTATGCGTGAGCAGATCGACACGATGGCCAGCCAGGCCGAGTTTGGTGTCGGCGGTGAACATGAAGAGGTGCTCCAGACCTACAAGATGTTCGCCTATGACGAGGGCTGGTCGCGGCGGATCAACGAAGCAATCGACAGTGGGCTGACGGCAGAAGCGGCGATTGAACGCGTGCAGCAGCGCACCCGGATGCGGATGCGCGAGATTGACGATCCTTTGCTGGCGGATCGTATGCACGATCTGGAGGATCTCTCGAATCGCCTGCTGCGTATTGTGTCTGGGCAGCTTGGCACTGCGGCATCGCAAGGCTTGCGTCGCGATACCGTGCTGATCGCACGAAACCTCGGCCCTGCAGAATTGCTCGAATACGATCGCCGCCGCCTGAAGGGCGTAATCCTTGAGGAAGGTTCGCTCACCGCGCATGTGGTGATTGTTGCCCGGGCCATGGGCATACCGGTGCTTGGCCAGGCGCGCGGAATTCGCGGTCTCGTCCGCGATGGTGATGAAATTCTGCTCGATGCGGGCGCTGCGTCAGCGACGATCCGACCCACCGCCAGTGTGGCAGAGGCTTTTGCGACTCGCTTTGCCAAGTCGAAAGAGCGCCAGGCAGCCTATGCCGCGCTGCGCGACGTGGAACCGTTCACGCGCTGCGGGACCCGCATTCAGGTCATGATGAATGCAGGGCTGCGCGATGATATGAGTGCGCTGGCCATGACTGGCGCTGATGGGGTGGGACTGTTCCGCACGGAATTCCAGTTCCTCGTATCAGCCACGCTTCCAGCTCGTGAAAAGCAACTCAGGCTGTATCGCGATGTACTCGAGGCAGCGGGCGACAAGCCCGTCATCTTTCGCACTGTCGATATCGGCGGCGACAAGGCCGTTCCTTATCTGCAGTCGGAAGAAAGCCAGTTCGATGAAAACCCGGCGATGGGCTGGCGCGCCCTGCGCATGGCGCTCGAACGCGAAGGTCTGCTGAAGGTCCAGGCGCGCGCCTTGCTGGAAGCGTCAGCTGGGCGCGAGCTCAATGTCATGTTCCCAATGGTGTCGGAACCATGGGAATTCGACCAGGCCAAGGCCGTCTTTGAAGACCAGCTTGGTTATCTCAGGAAGCAGAAAAAGATGCTGCCGGATGCCGTTCGGTATGGGGCCATGCTTGAAGTCCCGGCACTGGCGGAGACCCTCGACATCTTGCTTCCGCGTCTGAGCTTCCTGTCTATTGGCACAAATGATCTGACGCAGTTTCTTTTCGCAGCGGACCGCGCCAATCCAAAGCTCGCGCAGCGGTATGACTGGCTTAGTCCGGCCATTATTCGTTTCTTGCGCAGGGTCGTGCAGGGCACTGTCGGCTCGAATGTTGATCTGGGCGTCTGCGGAGAGATGGGCGGGCGCGGACTGGAAGCGCTTGCATTGATGGGCATAGGCATTCGCCGCCTCTCGATCACGCCGGCGGCTGTCGGCCCGATCAAGGAACTGGTCCGCAAGGTCGACCTCAACGAGTTGTCCGAAGCTATGACTGGTTGGCTGGCTGAGCCGGAAAAGAACCTGCGCGAGCAATTGCAGGTCTGGGCAACAGAACGCGGGATCGAATTCGATTGATCGCGGTGCCGAGCGCCATTGCTGCAGTGCAACGCGAGAAGGCGACCACTAGGCGCAGGCCAGCCCCTACTCATCGTATCGGCATGAATCTCGGGCTTTCAGATGCTTGACACAGCACACGGTTACAGATTTCTGTCCAAAAAAGGGCAATATCACGATATGGTCGGGTCATGAGCGGCGCAGAAGAAGCTGCGGGGGAAGAACTCCCGCTGGAAAGCGTAGGACAACGGCTTCGCCGCAAGCGCGAAGAAATGGGGCTTGGCATTGCTCAGGTCGCCTCGGAAACACGCATCCCTGAGCATCATCTTGTCACCATCGAAAGCGGCGATTTTTCCGCCTTGCCTGCAAAGACCTACGCGGTCGGGTTTTCGCGCAGCTACGCACGGCTGGTCGGGCTCGATGAAATGGCGATCGCAGACGAAGTGCGCGCGGAGCTGGCCGCCGCTGAAGATGCGCGCCAGGCTCGCCAGAACGCGTTTGAGCCGGGCGATCCCGGCAAGCTTCCCTCTTCCGGTCTTGCATGGGCAGGCGGTTTCGCTGCCCTGATCCTCGCAATTGGTGCGTTCAGTTTCTACTCGACATTCTATGGTGCAGGTAACGGTCCTGCACCATTGCAGCCTGATCCGGAGCCTGTCCTGGCAACGAATGAGGCGAGCAGCGCCACCGGCGAAGCCGCTGTCCAGCAAGGCGCAGTGAGCGGCGATGGTCAGGTCGTCTTCACGGCTCTCGAAGACGGCATCTGGGTCAAGTTCTATGATGCGCAGGGCGAACGCCTGCTGGAAAAGCAGATGGCGAGCGGTGAGCGTTTCGAAATTCCGTCTGACGCGCAAGGCCCGCAGATATGGACCGGGCGCCCGGATGCTTTTGCGATCACCATCAATGGTCGCGCCGTTCCCAAACTTGCTGAAGACGATTTCGTCATGCGTGACGTTGCGATCTCGGCAGAAGCTCTGCTGGCCCGCAACGAAGCGGAAGGTTCTCTGCCCGATGCAATCAACCAGGCGATGCCAAACCCTGCACCAGAAGCGCAGCTCAACTGATCTTTCCCACCGCTATGGCGCACCTGGCGCTCGACTTGACGCTTCGCTTTAGGCAGATTCTTGTCGTGTTCAGCCTCGGGGCAATACAAAGTGTGCATTCTTGGCTCGCTCGCTTGATGCGAGCCGAAACCGCCGGAAACCCGCTCGAAGGAGCCTGATTGACTATGTCTATTCCGTTCACCCGTCCGCTCATGGCGTTAAGTGCCGTGGCCGTTCTCGCGACAATGCCCGTACCCGCCATCGCACAGGATGGCCTTTCCGAGGCCCGTATCCGCAAGATCGAAGCTGAGATCCGCGCTTTGCAGCGCAAGGTCTTTCCAGGCGGCGATGGGCGTTTCTTTGAGCCCGAAATCCAGACTGTCGATCCATCCCGCCCTGCAATCAGCAACCCATCGACGACTGCCATCACGGATATTCTCGTAAGGCTTGATGCGATGGAAGCGCAGTTGCAGCGCTTGACCGGGCAGAGCGAGGAAAATGCGAATGCGCTATCGCAAATGGAAGCGCGACTGGCCGTGCTTGAGCAGAACGGTGCGGCAGAAGGCATCGCTGCACCTGCGATCGGCCCTGCTGCTCCTGCGGCAACGCCTGAAACGGACGAGCCGAGCGCGTCTCAATCCAATCTCGAAGCGATGACAGGTGGTGCCTCGCGGGTCACGCAAATCACCAGCCCTGCGCAGTCGGCTCCGTCGGGCGGTCCGTCTGCCGAGCGTCTGGCAGCGGTGCAGGAAATCACCAAACCGCAGACCGGTGATGATGGCGATGATGAATACACCTATGGCTTCCGGTTGTGGGATGCCGGTTTCTACCCCGAAGCGCAGCAACAGCTTTCACGTTTTGTCGAACGCTTCCCGAATCATTGGCGTGTTTCGTACGGGCGCAATCTCCTTGGACGCGCCTATCTCGATGACGGCAAGCCTGACGAAGCGGCCCCATGGTTCCTGCGCAATTACCAGATCGATAAGCAAGGTGTTCGGGCAGGAGACAGCCTGCTCTTCCTGGCTGAAAGCATGATCGCGCGGGGCGATACCAACCGGGCCTGCATTGCCCTCGCTGAGTTCGGCGAGGTCTATCCCGCACTCGCAACTGGCCGGTTAATGGAGCAGTATGAGGCCAACAGGGCTCGGGTTAAGTGCGGCTAGAGAGGCTGATCCTAAGGAGAGGGCACGATAACTGGGGCGATACATCCGCATCTTCTTGCGCGTTTCCGCGCTGACATCGCGCCGCTTTGGCCCCAGGGTACGCGGCTTGGAGTAGCGGTTTCTGGCGGGCCAGACAGCCTTGCGCTCGTGCTGCTGGCCCATGCTGCACGGCCTGACATGATCAAAGCGGCCAGTGTCGATCACGGCCTGCGCGCGGAAAGTGCAGCAGAATGCGCGGCGGTCGCGGCTCTGTGCGCGAAGCATGGGATTCCTCATGTCAGCCTGCGGGTCGATGTCCCACATGGCAATTTGCAGGATAACGCGCGGTCGGCTCGCTATTCGGCGTTGCAGCAATGGATGAAGCAGGACGCAATCCGCTATCTCGCGACCGCACATCATGCGGATGATCAGGCAGAGACTTTGCTGATGCGGCTTAACCGGGCGAGCGGCTTGGCAGGGCTTGCGGCTATTCGGCCTGTCCGCTTGCTGGATGAGGCGAGCGCTGAGGATGATCCGGAAGCGCAGTATCTGATCCGGCCCTTGCTCGGCTGGCGCAAAGCCGAACTCGAAGCGCTTGTGTCAACCGCCGGGATTGAGCCCGCGCGAGATCCGTCCAACCGCGATCCCCAGTTCGATCGCGTGCGGATGCGCGATGCTTTGGCAAAGGCTGACTGGCTCGACCCGCTATCGATCGCCGCAAGCGCCAAGCATTTAAGCGATGCGCTCGAAGGGCTTGAATGGGCCGCTGAGTGTGAATGGAACGCGCAGGTTCGTGAGAGCGGCGGCGAGATCGAGTATACGCCTTACGCGCCGAAGGCTGTGCAATTGATGGTGCTGGAACGCGCTTTCAAGCAACTGGGCGGCGCTCCCCGCGGCGGTGCCGTGGCTGCCCTGCGCGATCGCCTTGCAAGTGGCGAAGGTGGCAATCTGGCCGGTGTACTGGTGAGCGTCGAAGGGGAGAGTTGGCGGCTGCGACGTGAACCCCCCAGACGAAGCTGACATTGCTGCCACTCGTTCTGACCACGCCGCAGCCTAACCCAACATGAAATGGCAAAAAGCGCAGACGGGACCGTTATCTGTCGCTCTTGCCATTTGGGTACCGGCTCTTTGGAGAAGCCGGTTACTGGCTTGACGAAAACGGGATTGCCTCGCTTTTTGTAAACTGGCCAGCGTCCTGAAGTGCCTGTCCCTTCGCGAGACTCAGCGTTTCTCAAGTGTTAACGCTGCTCCTCGATCGCTGTTCTAGCCGTGTGCCCCAAAGGCATTGGCGATTGCGGTCGATATTCGCAGGCATAGCCCATAAGCGCGCTCAATCGGATCGATGTAATCACGTCCGATGGAGGCATAGCCATCCTGGCTGGCATCGGGATAATCGCTGGGCTCATTGACAGCAAAATCGTCAATGCTCGGGAAATGCGTCGGATAAGCCCGGCGCAGCTGCGCCAACGCATCGTCAATTCGCAGGCTGAAGACCATTTCCAGCACGTCGTCGCGGCTGATATCGTTCGCTCGGCTAAAGGCCGGGATAGACACCGCTTTCAAGAACATGTGCTGGAGCAAAGCGAGCCTCAGGGACTGTGCCGCACCGATGGCCCGGCGGATAGTTTCACGTTCATCGAGAGGGTTCTCGTCTGGCAGCAACGCAAGCAGGCGGTGCAGCTTCAGTGCATCCACGCGCAGCCGCGAAGCGAACCTGCGAAACACTCCGGTGCGGTCATCCTTGGTCAGATACTCTGCCAGTGTTTCGCAAGCGCCAGTCAGATGGCTTTCCGTGCCGCGATAGGGCCTGCTCGCCCAATAGGCCGAGTTGAACAGCTCGCCATAGGCTGCGACGGTCTTGATGCTGGCGAGCGCATTGGACGACCGCACAAGCCGGATCAATTGCTTGCCGCGTTCCGATTCCTGGATGAGCTGCGCGATGTCTTCATAGGCGCCGTCTGCTGCGCTCCCGACACCTGAGATGACATTGACCGGATAACCCAGCTGCTGGAGGATCGCATTGTGCGGGATCGCGCGGATTTGCCGCAGGCTCATGTCGCGGTCAGCTAACAGATCGCTTTGGCGGCGCGAGACGCGGCTTCCAGTGGAATTGAGGAGGCCAAGACCGAAAGCTGTCACCGCACGGGAATACGTGCTGCTCTCGAGATGCTCGCGCTGATGGCTGCGGACCGCACGGTAGAAGTCGAGGCTCAGGTCAGTACGACGATAGAACGGATCGGTTGGAGCCTCTGGATCTGTCTCCGCGGGACGAAGTTCCGCAATCCGGGTCAGTGTTGCCAATGCCAATTCAGGCGTTGAAAAGAACAGATAGCCGTCGCCGCCCTGGAAACTGACTTCAGGCTCAAGCCGAATGTCAGCGCGCGCAAAGCGACGCTTCGCCCATGGGCTGAGCGGCCAGTTCAACCGGTCTGCAAAACTGTCGGGATGCGCGCCGCGCCCCATGCTTTCGCCATGAGTATTGAAGATCAGCGCTGCAACATCGGTAAGGCCGTTCTTTTCCATCGCCTGGCTCAGACGACCTTGCAGCCGCTCGATCGCAAGGCTTGCCGGCAGTTGGCCGACGAAACGACCTGCATCGGAAAACCCTGTCTGGATTGCGACCCGGCCGCGGGTGCGGGCGTATTCGCGATAGATGTCCTCTTCCAGCAGCGCGTCGAGGAATCTGCCGCCATGCTCAAGCGCACTTTCGGTTTCGAAGAGCGGCGAGACATCGACATGGTCGTCGATCCCGAACAGCTTCGCGAAATAGAGCGCGGCAAGGATCGTCGAAGGTTGCTCGCATTCTGCGATCAACATGCGGATGGGTGCATCTTGATCCACGTGCGCAAGTATCTGTGCCATGGCGAGGAATTGGCGGATCGCGGTCGAGCTTTCGATTGCGAGTGCTGCAAAGTTGCTGCGCAGCGGTTTGACCTCTGCCAGCAACTCGCGCAGCACGACCATTGCGCCCTTGCTGGAAAGATCCAGCGTGTTGTCGGGGTCGATCTGTCGGCGGATCGCGTTGTGCAATTGGCTGGAGTTTACACGGAAGTGGATCCAGCCCATACCGAGGCCATCAGCGCGCATGGCCGACGCGAGTGTTTTGAGCTTGATGGCCCGGCTGTGCTCGCTTCCGCGCGCTTCCGCTTCGAGCGCTTCGATCAAAGGCACCAGGCTAAGCAGCTTGTGCGGGTCGTCTTCGGTCAAGCGATTGGCAGCCGCAGAGAGCGCCTCAGGTGCGCTCAGATCAGCGCTGAAATCCGCCGCGCGGGCTGCAGCGTATGCAGCCGCCGGGCGCAGGGTTTCGAGCAAGCCATGTTCTGCGTCAATTGCAGCGA
Organism: Altererythrobacter sp. GH1-8; assembly: GCF_043702085.1. Lineage (GTDB taxonomy): Bacteria > Pseudomonadota > Alphaproteobacteria > Sphingomonadales > Sphingomonadaceae > Erythrobacter. The sequence continues at coordinate 1,230,338 of NZ_CP171690.1, forward strand.
GCGATGCGGCATAGCGCTCAAGCCGTTCAGCCTTTTCAGACAAGCGAAAGCCGATGGAGTGGAACCACTTGATGTCCGTGCGGCCATCCATGTCATAGCCGACCCAGCTGGCGAAGCGGAAAGGAAGGGGGGCGAAACCTTGCCATTCTGCGGGCCATGTCTTGGCCGCGTGTTCCAGCAATTGCGTAACAATAATGTCGCGCGCGTCCTGCGCATTGGCGATCGCGCGCATGGCTCTGTCATGTTCGAAATCGAGCGTGATCTGAGGGCGCTCAGCACCGGTCACGCAAACATCATTGTCGATATTGCCGTCCCGGCTCGCGGCTGTCGCGACTGCTTCCGATTGCGCGGGACTGAGCAGGAAGGTCGGATGCGCGGTGAAGACCGCATGCAGTTGCGGCACCTCCCAACTTGCCCTGAATGCATCGAAGTCATTGGATTTCAGAGTCTTGCCTAGAGCGTCGTAGTTGCTTGGCGGAGCTACCGGTGCGACAAGTCTGCGCAGCCGTGTTGCGCGGCTCTTCATGCTTTCGCATTCGAGCTCTGCGACAATGGTTTCGATCGTATCCAAGTCCATCGCGCCTGATTCCAGCTCGCGCGAAAGATCGAGGCCCAGTTGGAAGACTGGATTGAACAGCGGGGTTTCCTGTGTGCGCTGGTGCAGTTCCCTGAGGCGCGAGAGAAGGTCTGCGATGTTTCTCATGAGCCAAGCTTAGCGGCTTCGCGCGCTGTGGCGATTACGCTCGGACTATCGACGGGGCCGCGCGGTGACACCCAGCTTCCGCCCACACAAAGGACTGGTTCAAACGCAAGCCACTCTGGCGCATTTTCCAACCCGATTCCACCGGTCGGGCAGAACTTGCACTGGCCGAATGGAGCAGCGAGTGCTTTCAATGCTGGCAAGCCCCCTGCGGCCATTGCGGGAAAGAACTTGAAGTGCGTCAGGCCAAGATCCAGTCCGCGCATGATATCGCCTGCATTGGCAATGCCGGGAAGGAACGGGATTTCGCGTTCAATGGCGGCCTTTCCAAGCGGCTCGGTCAGGCCGGGCGATACGATGAACTCGGCACCAGCACCGATAGCCGCGTCAAGCTCGTCCGAGTTTGTCACTGTCCCCGCTCCGACGATGGCGCCGGGCACATGCTGCATAGCAGCCATCGCGTCGAGAGCGGCGGGTGTGCGCAACGTTACTTCCAGAACGGATAGACCGCCTGCGACCAGCGCTTCTGCGAGCGGGACCGCGTGTTCCACCTGATCGACCACTATGACCGGGATCACTGGCGCGGTACGCATGATCGTTTCAATGGGTTTCATGACAAATGCTCTCTTGCGAATGCAGCAGCCGCGCCGAACAGGCCGGGCTGAGGATGAACGATAAGTTTGACAGGCATATTGCCCATCATCCCGGAAAAGCGTCCCTTTGCGGCGAAGCGGTCAGCAAAGCCTGAACTCAACAAGGTTTCGCGGATGCGATATCCTAGGCCGCCCGCGATCACGACACCACTTGCGCCCTGGATGAGCGCGATATCGCCTGCGACTGAACCAAGCGCCAGGCAGAACCGATCCACCGCAGCGGCCGCGAGGCTGTCTTTCCCGCTGGTGCCTGCGGTCCAGATTGCCACGTCGTCCCGCTCGACAACGGCGCGGCCTTCCATGGCGGCAAGTGTCTGGTATATATCGACGATTGCTGGACCGGATACGACTCGCTCGTCGGATACGCGGGTGTGACGTTTGCGCAGCCGGGCAAGGATCGCGTCCTCGATCGAGTCGACCGGAGCAAAATCGCCGTGGCCGCCTTCGGTCGCTTGCACCCGGTAACTGCCTTCGCCATCGCGCCAAAAATGCGCGACCCCGAGGCCTGTGCCGGGGCCGAGCACGCTGATCGTACCACTGGCTGGAAGCTCCCGCTCTGGTCCTGCAAGATGCAGGAACTGTTCGGCGGGTGCACGCGCAGCTGCATGGGCGACAGCAGCGAAGTCGTTGACGATCGTGTAGCGTTCGCAGCCCAACCGCTCTGCGATCAAGGGCGGGCGGATGATCCAGGGGTTGTTGGTGAAGCGGATCAGGTCATGCTTGACTGGCCCTGCCACCGCCATAGCCACGGCAGAGGGTAGGGTGCCACCCATCCGCTCGCGGAAATCTTCCCATGCCGTCTGGAAGCTCGCATGGTCATCGGTATGCAGCGTTTCCGGCTCGCCCAGCGTGATCGCACCATCTTCAGCCACGCTCGCAATCGCAAAGCGCGCATGCGTTCCGCCAATATCGACTGCGACGAGCTGCGCTGCCCCCATCGCTCCTACAGCCCCGCCGTTGTCAGCATGGCTGAGGCGCCGCGTTCAGCGCCGTCAGCGAACTGGCGGAACATTGCGAAAATTTCGCGGCCAAGGCCGACATGCGGAACTGGATCGGCCGCAACTTCGCGCGCATCCAGATCCGCGGTAGTCGAAAGCTCGCCCGTTTCCGCACACAGCTTCACGATATCGCCATCCCGGAGCCTCGCCAGAGGACCGCCTCCAAAAGCTTCTGGCGTCACGTGGATCGCCGCAGGGACCTTGCCCGACGCTCCCGACATGCGCCCGTCGGTCACCAGCGCCACGCGGTATCCGCGATCCTGCAGGACGCCTAGCGGTGGGGTGAGGCTGTGGAGTTCCGGCATGCCGTTGGCGCGAGGCCCCTGGAAACGCACGACCACGACAACATCGCGGTCGAGCTCGCCGGCTTGGAAAGCCTTCTTCACATCGGCCTGATCCTCGAACACTCGGCATGGCGCTTCTACCGTCCACCGTTCCTTCGCAACTGCAGAGGACTTGAAGCACCCGCGGCCAAGGTTGCCGGTCACCAGCTTCATCCCGCCATCCGGCTGGAACGGATCGCTCGCAGGGCGCAGCATGGTGTCATCGCCGGTTGGTCCAACCGCGCGCCAGACGAGGCCGTCTTCGCCAACGCCGGGTTCCTTCGCGTATTCGCTAAAGCCGCCTTCGCTCACTGTCACAATGTCACCGTGGCACAGCCCTGCATCGAGCAATTCGCCAATGACATATCCCATCCCGCCGGCATCATGGAAATGGTTCACATCGCCTGAGCCATTGGGATAGACCCGAGCGAGCAAAGGCACGACGCTGGAGAGTTCGGACAGGTCGTCCCAATCGAACTGGATGCCTGCCGCCCGGGCCATTGCTGGAATATGGATCGCATGATTGGTTGACCCGCCGGTCGCCAGCAATCCGATTGCTGCGTTGATGATTGCTTTCTCATCGACGCATTTGGCGAGTGTGTTTTCACGCGTGCCGGCAAGCTCTGCAAGACGGTGAACGGCCTTCTGATCGAGCAACTGGCGCAGCTTCGTGCCGGGCTGGATGAACGCCGCGCCCGGAATGTGCAGCCCCATCATCTCCATCATCATCTGGTTGGAGTTGGCGGTCCCGTAAAAGGTGCATGTACCCGGTGAGTGGTAGCTGCCCATTTCGCTTGCGAGCAGTTCCTCACGTCCAACCTTGCCTTCTGCAAAAAGCTGGCGGGTCTTCTGCTTTTCCTTGTTGCTGATGCCTGATGGCATAGGCCCAGATGGCACGAAGATGGTGGGCAGGTGGCCGAAGCGCAGCGCGCCGATCAGCAGACCCGGCACGATCTTGTCGCAAATGCCGAGGCAAGCGATCGCTTCGTATACCGCATGGCTCAGCGCGACTCCGGTCGAGAGCGCGATTACGTCGCGGCTGAAGAGCGACAGCTCCATCCCGTCCTCGCCTTGCGTCACGCCGTCACACATCGCGGGCGTTCCGCCAGCAACTTGGGTCGTCGCGCCCACTTCGCGGGCGTAAATCTTCATTCGTTCCGGATAGCGGCCATAGGGCTGATGGGCAGACAGCATGTCATTGTAAGCAGTGACAATGCCGATATTGGGTCCGCGCGCTGCCTTCAGTGCGGCCTGATCTTCCTCGGCCCCGGCATAGGCGTGCGCCAGCACCGAACAGGACATTGAACTGCGATCGGTCTTGCGATCGGCTTCGCGGTCCATCAGGTCGAGATAGGACAGGCGTGATGGGCGCGATTTCTCGATCACGCGCTCGGTCACGCGGCGAATGGTTGGATTGAGTTCACTCATCGTGCCAGCTCACTCCGTCTCTTTCAGTCAGGGCGATGGCGGCGCTCGGCCCCCAGCTGCCAGCGGTGTAGGTTTTGGGCTTCAGGCCAGCCTCTTCCCATGTCTTGCGGATTGCATCGATCCAGTGCCACTGCGCTTCGACTTCGTCACGGCGCACGAACAAGGTCTGCTTGCCTTCGATCAGGTCGAGCAGCAGGCGTTCATAGGCAATCCGGCGATGCTGACCGACGAACGCGTCGGGCATTGCGATATCGAGCGGAACAGGACGCATCCTGATACCCTCGCGGTCAAGGCCCGGAACCTTGGACATGAGCGACAAGGAAATGTTCTCTTCTGGCTGGATCCCGATCACAAGACGGTTGGGCTGCAGCTTTGCGCCCATGTCCGCGAAGATCGAGTGCGGCACGCAGCGGAACTGGACGACGATTTCCGTAACCCGTTCGGGCAGGCGCTTGCCCGTGCGCAGATAGAACGGGACGTTCTTCCAGCGCCAGTTGTCGACATGCGCCTTGATCGCGACGAAGGTTTCCGTGTTGGAATCCTTGCCCAATTCCTCGTCATAGCCGGGCACGGCATTGCCTCCGATTGCGCCGGCGCGATATTGACCGGTCACTGTCTCGTTTGCCTCGACCTTGCGCAAGGCGCGCAAGACCTTCACTTTCTCGTCGCGCACTGCCGTGGAATCGAAGCTGCTGGGCGGTTCCATCGCAACCAGCGCAAGCAATTGGAGCATATGGTTCTGCACCATGTCGCGCAGCGCGCCGCTATCGTCGTAATAGGCCACGCGCGATTCCAGGCCGACTGTCTCGCCGACGGTGATTTGGACATGGTCGATATGCGCGGAGTTCCAGATCGGCTCGAACATGAGATTGGCAAACCGCAGCGCGAGCAGGTTCTGAACTGTTTCCTTGCCGAGATAGTGGTCAATCCGGTAAATGCGTTCCTCCGGAAAGGCTTCCGCGACCGCATCATTGATCTCGCAGCTGCTCGCAAGATCGGTTCCAAGCGGCTTTTCCAGGCACATGCGCGCGTTCTCGCCTGTGAGCCCCGCATGTTTCAAACCCTTGATGGTCGGGCCGAACAGGCTAGGCGCAGTGGAGAGGAATATCGCCAGGCCCTTGCAATCTGGCCGGACCTGCTGTGCGAGTGCATCATAGCCTTCCAGCGTTGTCGCATCGAGCGACTGATAATGCAGGCGATTGAGGAAGTCCGCCTTGCCGCCGCGCCGCTCGGCAGGCAGATAAGTCTCGAGAGCCTTGCGGGCGAAATCGCGGAAACCGGCTTCATCAAGCTCGGACCGTGCGGTTCCTATGATTCGCAGATCGTCATGCAGCAGCCCATCGGAATGCATCGCGCAGAGCGAAGGCAGCAACATGCGCTGCGAAAGATCGCCGGTCGCACCGAACAGGAGCAAGTGATCAGCAGTGAAAGTCATGCAGTGCACCGCCTGAAATAGGGGCTTGTGCTCATGTGATGCGAGCCTCCCGGCTCTGATCGAAGAAATCGGCCTTTAGCATGCAACGACAGGTATCAGGGGGAATGGCTTGGCGCCATCCCCGAGCGTATTTTGAATAGCTATTCATGTCGTTGTACATCAACCGTGCTTCTGACGAACTGACACATTCCGAAGCTGGTGAGAAAACTGACATCAGCGGCGTCGCGCCCGACTCCAATGATTGCGGTGTTGCCGGGCTCGGACATGGCGGTGGGATCTACCAGATGCCACGAGCCATGGCCCGTCGCTGGATCGCTCAGATAAACCTGTGCAACCGCATGGAAATCGGGCGGCGCTACATCAGGTGCGTAGCATGCTACGTAGCGTGCCGGGATCCCGCTTGCGCGAACCAGCGAAATTAGAACATGAGCATAATCCCTGCAGACGCCGCGCCGCGCGAGGAAACTGTCGACAGAGGTTGTCTCGGCTGTGCTCGCGGTCGGATCGTAAGTGAAATGCTGAGCGATCCAGTCTCGGATCGCGAGCACAAGGGCGCCGCCGCTGAATGACCCAAACTCACTCTGTGCAAAGGGCGCGAACTTCTCAGTCAGGCAATAGCGCGTATCGAACAGATACGCGACGGCTTCAGCGGGCAATTCGGCAGAAGCCGCGCAAACCAGGCGCATCAAGTCGGCCGCTTCGCGATTGACCAGGACTTTGGCCTCATGCCGCGCGGTGATCGAACCCTTTGCATTCAACCAGATGCGCTCGCCAATCGCATCCTGGCCAGAGACGCGGGTGTGCTCAAGGTTCGGAGTCAGGCTGGTTTTTGCATACTCCAGCGCTTGCCCGTCAGTCTTGGAGACTTCGAACTGGAGCAGGAAATCCATTGTCTCTTCGGACAGGAATTCAAACTCGGACCGGATCCTCAGTATCATGCAGGAGCTTCTGCCCGGACCCGCGCAAGCGTTCAAGGGGCTGGGCCTGAAGTGGAACCAATTGGCGCTCTGTGTTCCGTACCTTGGGACAAGCTCAGGCTAGTGTGGATGCGGCGCGATGGGGAAAGGTCAAAATTCTCATGGTCTCGCGAGCCAATATCTCGTGAGCCAAAATGAAAAACGGGGCCTTCCCAGACCCCGTCAATCGTTATGTTCTAGTTTGGCGTGTTGCCGACCCTAATTAGCCGAGCAGCCACTTCCAAAAGCGAAATTGGATCAATTCCAAAAGCATAGAGGCCTCCTTCAGCGTTAACCAGCCTTAGGAATGCATTAACCATGCTTGTTTGTAAAGTTTAAACCATATTTTTTTCGCGCTTTTCTAGGAAATCCAATAGGTTAGGGAGTGTGATGGGGCGTGAAATGGCGTATCCTTGGACCTGAGTACAGCCAATTTCCTCTAGAATCACAAGGTCTTCCGGGTCTTCAACGCCCTCTGCGGTGACGGTGATTCGCGCTTCAGATCCCATCTGAATGACGCTGCTGGCGATGGCCCTGGCCTTAGCATCCTTTTGAATGTTCTTGATAAACAGGCGGTCGATTTTCAGCTCGTCAAAGGGTAGCTCGTAGAACGTCTGATAGTTGGCCATTCCGACGCCGAAATCGTCCATCGAGAGCTTGACGCCGAGCTGCTTGAGCTGCCCCAGAACCCGCGCAGCGCTCTCCAGATCGCGAATGCGAGCAGTTTCGGTGACTTCCAGGACAAGATGGCTTGCCGGAAATCCACTGGCATTGAGCGTCTCTTCCACGGTTCTAACGATCTTGCTGTCGCTACACTGGATCGCAGAGACGTTTACTGACACCGAGATCCTGTGGCCCCGTGCGTGAAGCAGTCGGCCTGCTGTACAAGCGCTTTGCAAGACATAACGCGTCAGCTGGTCGATGCGTCCTGCCTTTTCCGATTCCTGCACGAAAACCATGGGCGGGATGGGTCCCCGTTCGTGGTCGTCCCACCGCACTAGCGCTTCGACACCCGATACTGTCCCTGTGCTGAGCGAGTATTTAGGCTGATAGAGGCAATAGACCTCCCCATTGTTCATCGCCGCATCGATCCGGCTGCGAAGAGAGATGTCCCACAGGCCGTCGTCCTGACTGCTTTCAACCGCAAAGCGCACAGGTTCGTGCGCTTCGGTTGTTTCTTCTACAGCGGCCATGGACGCCGGCAGTGTCCTTTGATTGGCCTGTCCGGTTCGTGCTGCCCCAAAGGTAATGCCAACGTCGATTGGGGTTCCCCCGATATCGAGAGGCGCTCCGAATATCGCACGCAGGCCATTCAGGTGATCCTCAAGGCTCGCAGCATTGGTTTCGCTGGTTATCCAGGCGAAGTAATGCGCACCGGCAAAAATCTCCAGCGTTGGTTCGGTTGCTTTCAGGCGCTCTGCGATCTTGCGGACATAAGTAGGGTGCAAAGCGGCGGGAAGCAGTTTCAGCACCCGCTCGTAGCCATGGATCTTGGCGACAACGACATAACCGTCCGGCGTATTTTGCAGCAGCCTTTCTTCCAGCGCGCGAAGGGTTCTCAATCCCGTTTGATCATCATGCATCGCGGCACGACGCTGCCAATGATAACGCAGGCGCATGAGTGCGAACAGGATCAGCATGAGAGCGCAGTTCGCCAGTTCAACCCGGACGCCGGTTGAGACGCTGTAGAAAAAGGCCATTGGCAAGCTGGCGACGAGGATCACGTAGCCGAAATAGCGCCGCCGCTTGCCGGCCAGGACGATACACAGTCCCAAACCCAGCAGCGCGATCAAGAGGCAATAGACAGCCGGAATATGCTGGGTGTGCCCAGCGACGTGAGATTCAGCGGCATAGATGGCAACAATCCCGGGCGGGATGTTACTTGCACCAGGGATCCGGGCTGTAGAATCAATGTTGGCCCTACTCGGGCCAATGACAACTCGAAGTCCTTTCAGCGATTCCAGTTTCGCCTGGCCATTGCTCCCTTGCAGTAATTCTGAGAGGTTTGTCGTCTGCAATGCTTCAAGCGGCATCGAATAGTCGACCATGATCGGATCGGAAATGTTCGACTCCCCATCCAGCAGTGCGCTGGCCAGGCTTTCGTATCGCTTCCCCTGGACTTCCCCACTCCGTTGGAATGACCAGACAAAGCCGAATATGTCGGTCTGCTCGCGATTGATGAGTTCGGGTGCGTTCCCTCGAATTGCCGGAATTGTATGCCTTGCCGTCACGGATTCATCGAGCGTCGCTTTGGTATCGACAACAAATGCGACACGGCTTTCCAACGCCGCGACTGCGCCGGCAAGCGCAGCATCATGGATTTCGCTGGACTCCTGATCGAACGCGAAGTCGAGATAAACTCTCTCAACACCTGCTCTATCCAGCTTGTTGAGGAGCTCGGCCAGTTCCGAACGACGGTCCGGCGAATACGGATCTGCCAGGTCGCGATCAGCCCCGACATAGGCATAACGACCTGAAGCTGGCTCGTCTGCGAGCCTGGATTGGACCCCCCACAGGACCTGATCGACTGGTTCAAAAAAGGCGAGTGTGAGAAATGCGAACGCCAACAGCCCCGCCCACAATGCGTGGCGCAGGCGGAACCAGAAACCAGAGCGCGAACTGCGACCGATCAGATCTTCCCAGCGCTCGGTCTTTTCAAGGCGAGTATTCTCACTCATTACGCCATTTCTATGGCGGCAATGCGTTTAGATAAAGTTTACCGTGTACCGCATGATGCGGTTAAACACGGCAGAATTCCGCCGCTTTGATGGTTAACGCGGGCCTCCACAGCATGGTTAATACGGAGTTGCGAGGAATGGTAATCGAGCCGTTTACCTGATCGTGGAACGCCTCGGCATTTCCGGTCAAAGGGCTGAAAAATCACGCCTTTGTATAGAATCGACATCACTTGCCTGCAATGACACCGTAAAGGTCATGCGCATCGGCGTCTTCAATCAGAACCTGGAAGATTTGGCCCGGGACAACTGCAGGTGAAACATTCCGCAAAAATACTTGCCCGTCGATTTCCGGCGCATCGGCCTGACTTCGACCGGTTGCGCCAATGTCGCCGTCTTCGTCCGGTTCACCCACTTCGTCGATGATCACCGGCATGGTGGAGCCCACTTTCGCCGCAAGTTTAGCCGCGCTGATCCGCTCGGTTACTTCCATCAGGCGGGCGTATCGTTCCTCCTTCACGTCCTCAGCGACCGGATCCGGCAGGGCATTGGCCGCTGCACCTTCGACCGGCTCGAAACGAAACGCGCCCACCCGATCAAGCTGCGCCTCTTCAAGCCACTCAAGCAGGTATTGGAAGTCCGTTTCGGTCTCTCCGGGAAAGCCGACCACGAAGGAAGACCGAATAGCGATCTCAGGGCAGATCTCGCGCCAATTCTTGAGCCGTTCAAGCACCTTCGCTTCATTCGCCGGGCGGCGCATCAGCCTGAGCACTGCGGGGCTCGCATGTTGGAACGGGATATCGAGATAGGGTGTCAGCAGGCCTTCCGCCATCAGCGGGATCACTGCATCGACATGAGGGTATGGATAGACATAGTGCAACCGTACCCAGGGCGGCGTGCCTTCTGGTGTGCGAAGCTGGCCGAGTTCGCGGGCCAGATCGGTCATATGCGCACGGACCTCGCGGTCCTTCCATAGGCGCGGCTCATGGCGGGTATCGACGCCGTACGCACTGGTATCCTGACTGATCACGAGCAATTCGCGTGTGCCAGCCTCAACCAACTTCTCCGCTTCGCGAAGAACTGCATCGACCCGCCTGCTGGCGAGTTTGCCGCGCAATTGCGGAATGATGCAGAAGGCGCATGAGTGATTGCAACCCTCTGAAATCTTGAGATAACTGTAATGGCGCGGCGTCAGCTTGATATCCGCCTCTGAAGGCTGAGGGATCAAGTCAACAAACGGTCCCTGTGAAGGCGGAGCGTGCGTGTGGACCGCTTCGACCACCTGTTCATACTGATGCGCGCCTGTGATCGCGAGGACCTGTGGGTATGCAGCGCGAATGGCATCAGCTTCCTCGCCCATGCAGCCGGTCACAATGACGCGGCCATTTTCCGCAATTGCTTCGCCGATTGCCGCGAGGCTCTCTTCCTTCGCACTGTCGAGAAACCCGCAGGTGTTGACCAGCACGACGTCGGCGCCAGCGTAATCAGCGCTCATGGCATAGCCATCGGCGCGCAGGCGGGTGAGGATACGCTCGGAATCGACCAGCGCCTTGGGGCAGCCAAGGCTGACCATGCCGACCTTCTTCTGATCAGGGAGAGTTGTCGTCGTGTTCATTGTGCGCGGGCCTGTACACGCACAGATCGCAGTCCGCTAGAGGGCGAAGACTTGGGCGCTGAAGTCAGCTGCGCTCACCCTTGCCTGTGCCGTTTTCACTCGGCCGGATTTCAACCACGATATCGCCGGGAAGCAGGCATTCGCATTCCTTCTCCCAATAGCCGATGGCCTTGCCCTGGCGATACACCCTGAGACCAACGCCGCCTGTTTCGAGCTGATGGATCGATTGCCCGCATTCCTCTTCCGTGACTTCGCGTTCGACCAGCTGGACGCGTCCCGTCACGGATGCGAGGTCCGCGAGATATTCCGCGATATGCGTACCCTTCGCGCTGCCAGCCAGCAGCAACCCGGTAAAGCGCACCGGGTTGATCACGTTGTTCGCGCCGGCCTGGCGCGCGAGCGATTCATTGTCATTGGCCCGCACAACCACGCTGATCGGCACATGCGGCGCAAGTGCGCGCACAGTCAGCACGATCAGGATCGAGGTGTCGTCACGGCCCGCCGAAACCAGCACATTCTGCGCCTTGGAAATGCGGACAGCATTCAAGGTCTGGTCGCGCGTCGCATCGGCAGCCATCACATTGCATCCCAGCGCTTCCGCTTCAGCGAGGCGTTCCTCGCTGGGATCAACGACGACGATATTGCTCGCCTCGGTGCCGCGCTCAATCAGCTCGTGTACGCTTTCCGAGCCGGAGACACCGTAGCCCAGCACGACAATGTGATCTTCGAGAGTTTCCTGAATTCGGGACATGCGCCACTTCTCCCAGCTGCGCTTGATAATGAAGTTGTAGGCGGTGCCGACAAAGATGAACAGCACGGCAAAGCGCACCGGCGTCACGATCACCGCTTCGACCAGCCGCGCGCGGTCCGATATTGGCGCGATGTCACCAAAGCCGGTGGTCGTGATCGAGATCATCGTGAAATAGACCACGTCGAGGAAGCTGACTTCGCCGTCGACATTGTCGACCAGTCCGGCCCGATCCCACCAGTGGATCATGATCACCAGCAGGATCAGCGAGAGCGCCAGGCCGAGCCTGATACCCAGATCGCCCCATACCGGTATTCTGACCGCGCGCCTGAGCGGTTTGAAACGCTGCTTACGCAATTTGCTCGTCACCTTGGCGCCGGGAATGCTGTTGATCGGGTTCCACATGGGGGCGGCTATCCGCTGAAACGCTCAGCCAGCGCGCCTAGCGAGGCGTGGTGGGTAAGATCGAGTTGCAGCGGCGTCACGGCAATATAGCCCTCGTCAATCGCTTCCAGATCGGTCCCATGATCAAGCGTGTGCTCAATAGCGTCGAGCCCGAACCAGTAATAGCGATAGCCGCGTGGATCGCGCCCTTCGACCACTGTGCCGCGCGAATAGTCATGGAAGCCCTGTCGCACCACGCGGATGCCTTTGACATCGCTGGCTGGGATCGGCGGGAAGTTGACATTGATCAGCGTGCGCGAAGGGAGCTGAGCGCCAAGCAAGGGTTCGATCACCTTTGCGCCCCATTCACGCGCTGCGGAGAAGGGCACATCGTCGCCCATGCCTTCGCGCGAATAGACTTGGCTCAATGCAATCGATCGGATACCGGCGAGCGCGCCTTCGATCGCCGCCGAGACAGTACCTGAATAGGTGATGTCATCGCCCAGGTTCGCGCCGCGATTGACGCCGGAGAGCACCAGATCGGGTGGACCGTCCATGACCGTTCGCAGCGCCATCATCACGCTGTCGGTCGGCGTGCCGCGCACCGCAAAGCGCCGCTCGCCGAACTTCTGCAGCCGGACAGGGTGGTTCAAGGTTAGCGAATGGCCAGCGCCGGATTGCTCTTCTGCTGGCGCGCATACCCAGATGTCATCGCTGAATTGGCGAGCGATCTCTTCCAGCACTTCAAGGCCGGGGGCGTGATAGCCATCGTCATTGGTGACGAGAATCCTCACCGTGGCCTTCCTTCAATCCGTTCGTGCTGAGCCTGTCGAAGCACCGTTCTTCCTTTTGGTTGCGCGCTAGTTCTAGAAGTAAGTTCAGCCCTTCGACAAGCTCAGGGCGAACGGGGGGTGAGTGTTTCAACCCCGCCCATGTAGGGGCGGAGCACTTCGGGGATCACTACAGAGCCGTCAGCCTGCTGGTAATTCTCCAGCACCGCGACCAGCGTACGTCCGACCGCAAGGCCCGAGCCGTTCAATGTATGCACGAACTCGGTTTTCTTCTTCTCGCCGCCGGCGCGGTAGCGGGTCTTCATCCGCCGCGCCTGGAATGCGCCGGTGTTGGAACACGAACTGATTTCACGATAGGCGCCCTGTCCCGGCAGCCAGACTTCCAGATCATATGTCTTGCGCGCGCCGAAACCCATGTCGCCGCTGCACAGCAGCATCTTGCGATAGGGCAGGTCGAGCGCTTTGAGCACGCTTTCAGCGGCTTCAGTCATCCGCTCATGCTCAGCCTCGCTGTCTTCGGGTTTGACCACGCTGACAAGCTCGCACTTTTCGAACTGGTGCTGGCGGATGAAGCCACGCGTGTCTTTGCCGGCGGACCCCGCTTCAGAGCGGAAGCACAGTGTGAGCGCGGTCATCCGCATGGGCAGGGCGCTTTCATCGAGCAACTCGCCCATGACGCTGGCGGTCAGGCTGACTTCGGAGGTTGGGATAAGCCAATTCCTTGTGAAGCCTTGATCAAAAAGCAGTCGGCGAAACTCCCGAAAGAAATCAGGTCCAATGCCTATTTTTCCTCCGCTCTTCTCGAGCTTCTGCTTCAAAAATTCGTTGAAATGAAGCTGAATTTCATCTTTTTCTAAGTCTATCTCAACAGCGTAAGAATCCTCCGCAAACTTCGGCAGCTTGTCCGTCCCGTACATGGCGTCATCGCGTACCAGCACCGGCGGGTTGCATTCGGTATAGCCATATTCCCGCGTCTGGTGGTCGATCATGAACTGGCCGAGCGCACGGTGCAGCCGCGCCACGCCCCCGCGCAGGAAAGTGAACCGCGCACCCGAAAGGTTCGCCCCGGTTTCAAAATCCATGCCGAGCGCGGGCGCGAAATCGGCGTGCTCTTTCGGCGTGAAATCAAACGCGCGCTTTGTGCCCCAGCTCAAAATTTCGACATTGCCGGTTTCATCCTCGCCGTCTGGCACATCGGCGGCGGGCAGGTTGGGGATCACCGCGAGCATGTCTTCCAACTGCTTGTCTGCCGCGCGCGAGGTTTCTTCCAGCGCCGGCAGTGTTTCCTTGAGCTCGCTGACTTCAGCTTTCAGAGCTTCGGCTGTTTCCTTGTCGCCCTTGCCCATCGCCTGGCCAATCGCCTTGGAGGCTTCATTGCGGCGGCTGAGTGCTTCCTGCATTCGTGTTGCGGCGGCACGGCGAACTTCGTCCGCTTCGAGAAGTTTTGAGGCCTGCGGCTCTAGCCCGCGCCGGGCGAGCGCTCTATCGAAACCTTCAGGATCGTCTCTGATCATTCGAATGTCATGCATGGTGCAAGCGCCTATGCCTGCTCATGCGCAGAATATCTAGCGGGCAATTGCCAGACGGAGCATTGCGCTAACCCCTCGTAAAACGAATACAAACTTGCAGCGCAGGCAGGAACGGGTGAAGTCGCGCCGTGTTCGGTAGACATGGAGCATGCAGGCCAGCCGCAGGACAGTAACCTTTGCAGGCCGCAAAAACCTGCGCTGCATTTCGTGGGGTTTCGCGATGATCGCTATTGGAATGCGGTGAAGATCTGGGGCAAGCCTGATTTCTACCACATCACCTGGGACCGCTATGCGACGCATGATGTTGCTCCTGGCGATCTGGTGATATTCGCGAAGGGTGATTGGCAGCAGCAACCGCGCAGCTATTCCGGCCCGGATTTGGTGGAAGACGAGTAAGCCATGGCATTTGAATTGACAGAACAACTCGCTGCGAGTTTTGCTGAGACAGCGCTGGGCCATGTTGCGCGCGAGTATCCGAATGCTCCGGCGCATGTCCTGGCCAGCGACGACGATGCGCAGACCCCGCGCGCCCTCCATCCAGCGTTCTTCGGCAGCTTTGACTGGCACAGCTGCGTGCATGGCTGGTGGAGCTTGCTCACAGTGCTTCGGCTTTATCCCGAACTGGAGCAAGCGCGCGCGATTGAAACGCTGGCCGACGAGACCTTCACGCCTGAAAAGCTTGCGGTTGAACTTGCCTATTTCCAGCGGCCAGAGGCGCGGGGGTTTGAGCGGCCCTATGGCTGGGCTTGGCTGCTTTACCTGCATCATGAAGCGGCGCGGCATGAGAATGCAGACTGGGCTGGGCAACTGGAGCCATTGGCGTGCTACATCGCACAGCAATTCACGCATTACCTGCGCATCCTGACTTACCCGATCACAGTGGGGACGCACTTCAATACCGCCTTTTCAATAACGCTGGCGCGGGAATGGGCAGAGGTCCGCGATCCTGTTCTGCTCGCGACGATCGACGCATGGGCGATCGCGGCTTTCCGTGCCCGGACTGACTATCGCGGGTGGGAGCCGGGCGGGGATGAATTTCTCTCTCCCGTTCTGACTGCCAGCCTGCTGATGAGCCGCGTTATGCCTGCTTCGGTTTACCCCGCATGGGTGCAGGGCCTGATCCTCGATAATGGGTGGCTTGAGCGTGAATGCCTGCCCGTAACAGTTTCAGACCGTTCGGACGGCAAGATCGCGCATCTGGACGGGCTCAATCTCAGCCGGGCATGGTGTCTCATGGGAATTGCGCGTCTGCTGGAGTCCTCGCCGCACCTGCCGCTACTGCGCGAGCGGGCGCAGCTACATTTCGATGCCGCGATCGGCCATGTGCAGGGCGATTACATGGGCGAGCACTGGCTCCAGTCCTTCGCTCTGCTTGCGTTGCTGAAAAAGGAGCGGTGACTACGAGCGAGGTCCGCTCAGCCCAGCCCAACCCGACTCCGGGCAATCGATCTCAGCGGCTGCCGAGCAGGTCAACTCACTCAACAGCGCTGCATTGATTACCTGAAAAGCGCGGTTACCAGACCTTGCAAGAAAGAGTCGCCCTTCTTCAGATCTGCTGCGCGGGCTTCAACCGGACAGACCTCGCAAAAGGCCTGTGCGCCAGTTCCGCCGAGCATCCGCTCCAGATCGCCTGCAATCCGGCCTAGAGCAGCGCGCTGGCCCACAGCGATATTGCCGGTGAGGCCCGCGCTGCCGTAGGATGTGGCAGCATCGCTCGTAAGCAATTGACGGATAAGCGACTGATAAGGATCAGGCGTTCCGCCAAGCTTGACGAGATAGAAACCTTCTTCCTCGCCTTCGGCTTGCTGGGCAACCCAGGCAGCAGCTTCCTGCAATCCGCCGAACTGGTCAACGAGGCCTTTCTGCTTGGCCGTACCGCCATCCCAGACCTGCCCCTGCGCAATTTCATCGACCCGCTCGACCGGCATGGCGCGGTTTTCTGAAACAATGCTCAGGAACTTGTCGTAAGTCCGGTTAACCGAGCTCTGGATCAGTGTGTCGACTTCAGGTGTGAAACCGCCGAGCGCATCGGGCTGGCCTGACAGCGGCGTTGTCGCAAAGCGGTCAGTCGTAACACCGATCTCGCCCAGCGAGTTCTCGAATGTCGGAAGGAAGCCGAACACGCCGATCGAACCTGTCACCGTTTCCGGCTGCGCGAAAATCCTGTCGCTGGTCGTGGCGACCCAATAGCCCCCGCTGGCTGCGACATTGGCGAAAGAAGCGGCAACCGGAATGCCCTTGTCCCGGTACATCTGAACCGCAAGGCGTATCTTTTCCGAAGCGAGCGCAGAGCCGCCACCAGAATCCACCCGCAGGACAAGGCCATCATAATCGTCATCAAGGCCATCAATCAGGAGTTGTGCAATCCTGTCTCCGCCGGCCGTGCCGGGACCGGCATCACCATCTACGATTGCGCCTGCAACATTGACCACGGCAATCTTCTTGCCGCTTGTATCGACAGGATTGGCCGCCAGCCAGACCTTGAGGTCGTTCTGGGCAAAGTCTCCGGGCTTTTCAGTGAGGCCTTCGCCTGCGACTTCAGCGACACGCGCGCCGAACTCTTCGTAGCTGCCAAGTTTGTCAACAAGGCCTGCTTCCACTGCCGCTTGCGAAATGTCGCCACCAGCGCTGGCCGCGTATTCGGTTGCATTGTTGGCAACCAGATCGATATTGGCTCGAGGTCGCGCGGCCTTTACATGGGCCTGCCACTCTTCCCAGCGCGTGTCGAAAATGGCCTGGATGTTGCGCTTTGCTTCCTCTGAGAAGGAGCTGCGGATGTAGGGCTCAACTGCGGCCTTGTAAGCGCCCACGCGATAGACCTTGGCATTGATTTGCAGCTTGTCGATCAAGTCCTTGTAGAACAAGGCTGTACCGCCGGGCCCCGCGATGTACGCGATCCCGAGCGGGTTCATCCAGACTTCATCGGCATGGGCAGCGAGCATGAGGCTGCTGTCGGAATAGGCAAGGCCATATGCGAACACAGGCTTGTCGTTCGCCCGCACGCGGTCAAGCGCTTCGCCTACTTCCTGCAGGTGGACCTGGCCGCCACCAAGAAAAGTCGTGAGATCAAGCACGACTGCCTTGATCCTATCATCCGAAGCCGCGGCATCAATCGCGCGGACCAGTTCGCTCGCTTCATACTCGTTAACGGGGGCTTCCCCGGAGATCAGGGCCTGGAGCGGGTCGATTTCAGCGCGTTCTTCGACGATGAAGCCATCCAGTTCCAGCATCAGCGCGCCTTCGCGCACCTGCCCGGGGCTTGGGCGTGCGGAAAGCACGGCGAAAAGTGCCATGAAAAACAGCAGCATGAAGAGCAAGACCAAGCCGTCCTTGATCCCTACCAACAGCCGCCAGACCTTGCCTGCAAAACTCATCAAACGCCCCGGTTTATTGCTGAACAACCGTTAAACTAGTGACTTGTGCGCAAACTTCCAATGAAAAGGGTGAACAAGCGCGCAGAGAAAGGGTTGAGCGACGCCCACAGCTCGTCTAACGGCATGGCTTTAATGACATGGACGGACACAGCATCGACAGCGGGCCGCTATCCAGCGGGCAGCGCGGCCTTTCCCCATCGCGATCTGCTTGGCATCGCCCAGCTTGAGCGGCACGAGATTCTCTACCTGCTTGATCAGGCCGAACCATGGATCGACCTGAACCGGCAGCCTTCCAAGCATGTCGACTTGCTGTCAGGCCTGACCATCATCAATGCGTTCTTCGAGAACTCTACGCGCACGCTCCTGAGCTTCGAGATCGCCGGCAAGCGGCTCGGCGCGGATGTGGTCAATATGCATGCCGCGCAGTCGAGCGTGAAGAAGGGCGAGACGCTGATCGACACCGCGATCACTTTGAACGCCATGCGGCCCGATGCGATTGTAATCCGGCACGGGTCAAGCGGGGCAACCAAGCTGATTGCGGAGAAGGTCGATTGCCCTGTGCTCAATGCCGGGGACGGTAGTCACGAGCATCCGACGCAAGGCCTGCTCGATTCACTCGCCTTGCGTCACGCGCTGCGACAGCGCGGCGAAAAGGCGGAGGACTTTACCGGGCTCACCATAACGATCTGCGGCGATATTCTGCACAGCCGGGTCGCGCGCAGCACCTTGCTGTGCTTGCAAGCGCTGGGGGCAAGCGTCAGGCTCTGCGCACCGCCAGCGCTGATGCCGGCCGATGTCGAAGCGATCGGAGCTGAACCTTTTCATGATTTCGACGCGGCGCTCAAGGGCGCGGACGTGGTCATGATGCTGCGCCTTCAGACCGAACGGATGGAAGGGCAGTTCATTCCGTCCCCGCGCGAGTATCACCATCTCTACGGTCTGACGAAAGATCGGTTGGAGCGTGCCGCGCCCGATGCGCTCGTCATGCATCCCGGCCCCATGAACCGCGGGGTCGAGATCGACAGCGATGTGGCGGACATGCTCGACCGTTCGATCATCACAAGGCAAGTGGAGATGGGGGTCGCAATCCGCATGGCGTGCCTCGATATCCTGACGCGGCGAACGCGCGGTGTGGAGGGCTGGTCATGAAACAACAGCGTCCACTCACAATTACCAATGGCAGGCTCGTCACCTCGGATGGGGTGACAGAAGGCGCAGTGCGGTTGTCTGGCGGCCTCATAGAAAGTGTCGGCGAGGTGAAGCCGCAAGACGGCGATGCGACAATTGACGCCAAAGGGCAGCTGATCACGCCCGGACTCGTCGACCTTGGCGTCTTCGCGATCGACAAGCCAGCTTTCCACTTCGGCGGGATTACCCGCGCGGCGCTGATGCCCGACCAATTCCCTCCGCTCGATCTGCCGAGCCGGGTCAATTACATCGCCAAGAGCGGCAAGCCGGACCTGTGGGTGCACCCCCTGGCTGCGGCCACACGCGATCTGCAAGGGCGCGAGCTCGCTGAAATTGCCCTCATGAAAGAGGCGGGCGCGCGCGGTATCGCAACTGGCAGGCAGTGGGTTGCTGACAGCGGCGTGATGCTGCGCGTGATGCGATATGCAGCGATGCTCGATCTCGTGGTTGTCACCCACGCTGAGGACAGCGGACTTGCCGGAGAGGCCGCCGCGACAGCAGGCGAGATGGCGACGCGGCTGGGCTTGCCGAGCGCTCCGGTTGAAGCAGAAGCGCTGGCGGTCGCTCGCGACATTGCTCTGGCTGAGATGAGCGGCGCGCGCGTCCATATCCGTCAAGTGACGAGTGCGGGGGCGATAAAGCTGGTCCGGGATTCGAAGACGAGGGGGGTAAGCGTCACTGCAGGTGTGACGCCAGCGCATTTCATGCTGTCAGACCTGGCCACGGCTGAGTTCACCACCTTCATGCGGCTCTCCCCGCCCTTGCGCATTGAAGCCGACCGGCAGGCGGTGATCGCCGCGATTGGCGAAGGCGTGATTGATGTAATCGCGAGCGGCCATGACCCGCGCGGGCCCGAGGACAAACGCTTGCCTTTCGCGGATGCAGAGCCGGGCATGGCTGGCGCAGAGACGTTGCTCGCCATGACGCTGACATTGGTGCGCGATCAGGTGATTGACATGCCCCGCGCGTTTGAATTGCTGGCTGGCAATCCGGCCAAGCTGCTTGGCGTTGAGGCTGGGGGGCTCACATCCGGTTATGAAGCAGACCTCGCGTTGGTCGATCCTGAAAAGCCTTGGGTGGTGGACCGCCGCAAGATGGCCGCAACCGCCGACAACACGCCGTTTGATGGCCAGCCGACGCAAGGGCGGGTGACCGCGCTGTTCAAGGGCGGAGTAGCGATTGGTTGAGTCATGCGCATCTTCCCCTAACGTCCTTGAAATAACGGGTAATCTGTTCTGAGCGATGCAAATTTTTGAAAACTCTTTCAAACTTTCGTTCGGTTTTCTGATCGCTGCAGCCGCGATTTTTGGTACAGAGCAGCTCGGGTTGTCTTACCGGCTCGACAGATTGCTTGCATTTGTGGTTATTGGTTCGATCGCTATGATTGCTTGGCACAATCGACATCGCTTACCGTTCAAGTTTCACAGGCAAACTGGGGCCGCGTCGATGTTTGCATTGGCGTCATTTCTCGGCGAGAATATCTGGGGTTACTTGTTGGGCCTCATCGCCTTTGTCGCGACAATTGTACTAGCGTTTTTCGATCACTTGATAGGTGATTCCGAGTCTTAGTCTCCGCGAATGTGCTAAACATAAAACATCCCCCGGAAGCCCGAAAGGGCCCCGGGGGCAGTCTCGCTGAAAGCTCTTTGAGTTCAGATGTTAACGTGCTGCGACGCGGATAACCTTGTCGGTTGCGCCCGGAAGGCTTGTGCTGCTGGCATAGGCAAAGCAGCCTTCGCCTGAAGCCTTGACCTTGCCGCACATGGCCTGCGCGCCGTTCTTGCCGAAACCGGCAGCGGCCACGCGGAAATAGGTCTTGCCGTGCACCTTGGCTTCGGTGATGACCATGTCGTGACCCGAAAGGTTCGGATAGCGCTTCTGATAGATGCTCCACGCATTTTCAGCGCTCTTGCGGCTCGAGAAACTGCCGAGCTGGACCAGATGCGTATCGGTTGCATTGTCAGCGTTTGAAGCCATGCGGCGCTGCGAGGAGCTTGCTACCAGACGGTTGCTGGAACGCGGCTTCGCACTCGCGCGGCGTTCCTGATAGTCGGAATTGATCTGCTGAATGACCGGATTGGAAACATAGCGGATCTTGGCCGGAGCCGATGCAATGCGAGCAGGCTGGGCGGCAGGCGCTGCAACAGCCGCAGGCTGCGCGTCCATCCGGCTTTCTGCAAAGCTGACCGGCTGCGGCGCGGCATCTTGTGCCGGCAATTCAGCAGCGGCTTCTGCTACCATTTCGGCATGCGCCGGGTGGTTCGAAAGCGCAAGATAGGTCGGCTGGCCGGCATCGTAAGTCGGCGTGACATTCAGCAGCGTCGCAACGCGGGTTTGATAATCTTCCGGTTTGCCCATGCGTGCCCACTGGCTGATACGGTCATCGAGCTGGTCGGCGGGAACGTCCTGAGCCGCCATGACGCGCGCCGCACGCCAATTGCCTTGCAACGCATAGGAATAGGCAAGGTTCTGGCGCAGCTTGGCCGAATCCTGACCCGCGCGCAGGGCATCGCTAAGGATGCTCACGCCGCGGTCGGCTTCGCCAGCCAGCGCAAGCGCGAGGCCAAGGTCAGCAGGATCAATGTCATCCTGGCGTTCCAGCAGAACGCTAGCGGCGCCCTTGGAATTGCCCAAGGCGGTCTCGGCGAGTGCATAACTGAGCACAGTGCGTGGATCGCGATCACCGAGATCCATCGCATCGCCAAAGCTGGTCGCTGCGGCCTGGAACCGGCCGCTCTCAAGATAGGCTGCGCCGAGCATTGCGCGATAGCTGGCGTTGCGCGGTTCAGCCTGGACCGCGGCTTCGGCATGGACAACGGCCTGATCGGCCTCCCCCTTGGCGAGTGCAGTCTGCGCTTTGCTGAAAGATGTTTCAGCGCGCGGAGCTGCGCCGCCAGTGGTGCAGCCTGCCAGCACAACGCTTGCGAGCGCGGTGGTTACGGCCAGTGCGACCTTGGGCGCGATGATGGTGGATTTTGCGGTGCGGGTCATGTCTCTTCCCCTTCCTTCACATTCAGCGAGCGAGTGCGCGCTCAGTTTTTCTTCATCTGAGCGGCAAGAATTTCGAGGCCTTTGATCTCTGCGAGCAGGCTGTCCAAAGCCTGGGTTACAAGTTCCTGGGCGCTGGTAGATTGAATCGTTGCTGCAAGGCGCAGCTTGAGATGGCGTTCCTGATCAAGGCGGAGCGTGAACGCGGCGCGTTTGCCCTGCTTGAGGGCGGACTGGCGCTTGCGAACCGGCTTCGTGATCGGACCGGGCGAGTTGTCTTGCGTGATCGCAACCTTGCCCGACGCTGGCTTGAGGTGGACGACTTCCGCGCTCTCGCTTTCGACGGGAGCGGTGTCGTCACCCATATCATTCCAGCCCAGGTCTTCGAGGTGCATGGGTGACGCATCAGGGATGGGAGCGAGCTGCGGGCGCATGGCGGGCTTGGCGCCGCCTTTGCGGGCCAGCAGCGTTGGGCTTAATGAGGCGAAGCTGGCTTCATTCATGGCTGCGCGCTCCCTTTACTGAGCGACGCGGCGACCGAAGCCACCACCCGGACGGTTAGCGCCAGGCAATTGCGATTGCGAATTCGGAGCCGCAAAAACCGTGCGGCGGAAATTCTTTTCCAGACGGTCGTAAATGTACTTCCACAGGGCTGTAACCTCGGCAGCGCTGCGGCTTTCCGGATCGACTTCCATGACCGTGCGGCCATCGATCATCGATGCGGCAAAATCGGTGCGGTGGTGCAGAGTGATCGGAGCAACCGTGCCGTGCTGCGAAAGCGCAACTGCGGCTTCCGACGTGATCTTGGCTTTCGGTGTTGCAGCGTTCACGACAAATACGAGCGGCTTGCCAGCGCGCTCGCACAGGTCGACTGTGGCACCAACAGCGCGCAGATCGTGCGGGCTGGGGCGGGTCGGAACGACGATCAATTCAGCGACGGAGATCACGGACTGGATCGCCATGGTGATCGCGGGAGGTGTATCGATCACAGCGAGCTTGAAGCCCTGCTGACGCAGGACCTGCAAGTCATTGGCCAGACGCGCCACTGTGGTCTGAGCGAAGGCGGGATATTCCGCTTCGCGCTCGTTCCACCAATCGGCGAGCGAGCCTTGTGGGTCGATGTCGATCAGGACGACCGGGCCAGCACCAGCGCGCTGAGCCTGGACGGCAAGATGACCGGAAAGGGTGGTCTTGCCTGAGCCACCTTTCTGCGATGCCAAAGCGAGTACACGCAACGGTTGGGTCCCCCTGGATTGCCCTATATTCAGTCCGCCGAATGACGGGTTCGAGCTCCGGGATCGCAGGATACCGCTAATTTTAGGTTAACGCGGGCCAGCAATCACGCCATATTGGCCGCACGGGACATTCACTGAGAATGGGGTTTGCCTTGGTGGAAACGGCTGAAAACGAACGCGAAGTTGTGCAGGAGGACGCAAGCTTGAGCGCTCCGGTCGTGCGCGCAAGCCGCATCGCTTCGCTCGATTTCATTCGCGGCCTTGCCGTCATGGGCATTCTCGCCGCGAATATCGTGGCCTTCGGCCAGCCTTTCGGTGCTTACATGTATCCCGACGGGTTTCTCGTCCCCACCGGCGATCCGAACGGATGGCTGTGGATCGCTCAATTCGTGCTGGTCGATGGCAAGATGCGCGGGCTGTTCACGCTGCTGTTTGGCGCCGGTCTATATCTGTTCATGGAGCGCGCCTGGGCGCAGGGACAGACGCGTTGGCTGCAAGCGCGGCGATTGTTCTGGCTGGGCCTGTTTGGCTTGCTCCATTACTTCGTGATCTGGCGCGGGGATATCCTGTTCTATTATGCGGTTATCGGAGGGATTGTCCTGCTCACCTTGCGCTGGTCCGCCTCGACCCAATGGAGAGTCGGGTTCTTCAGCTATATTGGCGGCAGTATCCTTTATGCCGTGATGATGGCACCTCTGCCGTTGGTTGCTGACACCAAATTCGGCGAGCAGGAGGCCTTTTCGGCTATGCGCGAGGGTCTGGCCGAGGGCAAATCAGTCGCTCTCGCCGATGACCGGATCGAGGCGGAGCTTGTCCAGTCGGGCGACTTTGCCGGAGTGATTGCGCATCGCTTCAACGACCATCTTACCGAACCGCTCAGCAACCTGACATTGTTCGGGCTCGAAATGCTGCCATTGATGCTGATGGGCGTAGCGCTGTTCCGGATGGGCATGTTCAGCGGAGAATTTGACAGCCGCAGAATGCGCTTCTGGGGCTGGACGGGAGTGGTGGCAGGCGGCCTGGCGCATCTGGCGATTGGCCTGTGGGTGCAGGGGGGCGGCTTCACCTATTACGGTACGCTGGCGGCATTCATGGGGCTTTCTGCACTGCCAAGGCTGGCGATGGTGATTGGGCTCGCTGCATTGCTCACGCTCTGCGCGCGAAGTGCCAGCGGCTGGCTCGGCCAGAGAATTATTGCCGCAGGCCGGACGGCCTTCACCAATTACCTCGGGACATCCGTTTTGATGTTGTTCGTGTTCCACGGTTGGGCCTTGGGACTATTCGGCAAGCTCAATCGCCCCGAGCTTTATCTGGTTATGGTTTGCACATGGGCAATCATGCTGCTCTGGTCAAAGCCCTGGCTTGAACGCTTTCGGTACGGTCCGCTCGAATGGCTTTGGCGCTGCCTGACTTATGGCAAAGTGCTTGCGTTCAAGCGTTGAGCGATGGCTCGGCCAGCATCACAGTGCAATAAATCCCCTTGCTATTGAGAATAATTCGCATAATGTGACTATTGCGAATCAATCGCAGGAGTTCATGATCGGATGTACATCTGCATTTGCAATGCCATTAAGGAGACGGACCTTCGCCGCGCGGCGCGGCAGGCCAGTGGCGATGCCGAGGCGGTCTATGCGGCCTTGGGCAAGCGCCCCAATTGCGGGACGTGCCTATGTGAAGCGGACGCAATCGTCTCGGAAGAGCGTAGTGGCGCAAGCGTTTGTTGCAAAGAATTCGCAATCTAAGCAGGATTTCGCTACTGCGAATGGTTCTCAAATAACTGAAAAACAACAGATTTTTTCTCGCGTGCTCTTGCGGATGTGACCGCTTGGCGGCATACAGCAGCATATCATCACCGCTGTTTGTCTCATTATCGCAAGGGGAAGGCCGCCATGAAGGGCGACGCAACTGTCATCGAATTCCTGAACAAGGCGCTCACCAACGAGCTGACCGCGATCAACCAGTACTGGCTGCACTACCGCGTCCTGGCGGACTGGGGGGTCACCAAGCTCGCGGAGTACGAACGGCACGAATCCATCGACGAGATGAAACATGCTGACGTGTTGGCCGAGCGTGTCCTGTTCCTTGGCGGCCTGCCGAACTTCCAGGCCATCCACAAGCTCAAGGTTGGCGAAAGCGTCGAGGAGATCCTCAAGGCAGATCTTGCGGTCGAGCACGAAGCGATTCCGCTGCTCAAGGATGCGATCGAACATTGCGAGAAGGTTCGAGACTATGTCAGCCGCGAAATCTTCGCCCGCATCCTGGAAAGCGAAGAAGAGCATGTCGACTTCCTCGAAACGCAATTCGACATGATCGAGCGCATGGGGCTCGCAAACTATGTCCAGCTCCAAAGCTCTCCCGCCGGAGATGGTGAGGGCTGATCGCCGCACCTGTGCGTGGCAGGACGGGGGAATCGCGCCGCCAGCGGGCTGAAACAGGCCCTTCGTGTCGAATCCCTACAAGCCTGCCTCTGACTGTTTGACTAACAACCTTCTCCAGCGCAGCAATGCGCTTGGGAGACTAAAGGATTCCGTCAGTTACGGGCGAAATACAGTCGCGCGGTCTCCCCTCGGGTCGTGTTTTACTCACACCAAATGGGGGTACCTATGAAACTGCTCAAATCCGTTGCCATCGCTTGCGGCACAACCGCACTGGCTTTTGCCACACCTGCCGCTGCGCAGATGCAGGTCTATGAAGACTACACGCCGTCGGACGAGGTGGTGGAAATGACCACCGTGAAAGTCGATAGCGGACAGTTCGAGACCTATCTCGAAGGTTTGAAGAGCACCTGGGTTGCGGCCAATGAGGTTGCGAAGGAACTCGGCCATATCAAGGGATATGCGATCTGGGGCGTTCCCTATGGTACTAACGAGGTCAACCTGATCCTCACCATTACCTATCCCAGCACCGCGCACACCGCTCCGAGCAAGGAACGTTATGATGAATTCATGGCGCGTTGGGGAGAGGAACGGATGGACTCCAACAACAAGACAGTGCTGGAGCTCTACAACAAGATCCGTGAAATCAAGGGCGTCTATCTGCTGCGCAGGATTGACGTGAAGACCGACTGATCTTTCGCTCAGATATGAACAGAAGGCGGGGCAGCGATGCTCCGCCTTTTTCCTTTCGGCGCTTGTCAGTCGTCCTCTTTGTTGGCGTTCTTGCCAAAAAAGATCCTTTGGCCGCTCGCTGCGACGATTGTTTCCATCGCGAAGTGAACAAGGCCGGTGATCAGGAATCCCATGGTCGCAATCCATGCCAGCGCGATCAAAGAGCCGATCTTCGGCGTGATGAATGCGCTGATAAACAGCAGCGCAACCACGACGCAGATCGTGAGCGCGGCTGCAGTCGAAAACATGACCGCGCGCTGCGCCAACCGGCGCCGCCTGCACAGCCGCTGAAGCTCCGTTATCTCGCGCGGACTGCGATCCTCTTCCATCCGCATTTCGAGCCGCTCGATCCGCTCGGCTACCCAGATCAGCCGGCTCATCATCACGTTCATGACCGCACCGATTGCCGCAAGGAGAAAGGCCGGCGCGAGGCTCAGGCGGACCATTTCCTGCACTCTCAAGGTGCTGGAGGTGCGCTCGAGCAGATCAGTCGCCAGGTTCGGCGCGCTGGCAAGCAGATCAAGCAGTGTCATCTTTCCCCGCTGTAATTGCCGCCGCCGCCCTTGTTGGCGTTGTACGGGTTCTTGGGGCTCTTGAGGACCACGCGCACCGGCACCGCATCGAAGCCGAGCTTCGCGCGAATGCCGTTTACGAGATAGCGCTCGTAGCTTTTCGGAAGCGATTCCAGCCTCGTCCCGAACACCACGAAGCGGGGCGGGCGGGTGCCAGCCTGCGTAATGTAGCGCAGCTTGATCCGGCGGCCTCCGGGGGCAGGCGGCGGGTTGGCGGCGAGTGCATCGTCGAACCAGCGGTTGAGCGCTGCGGTCGGCACGCGCTTCGACCAGCTTTCGCGAATTTCGAAAGCCGCGCCGAGCAGCGTGTCGAGGCCCTTCCCAGTCTTGGCGGAGACCGCGAACAGCGGCAGGCCGCGTACCTGCGCTAGCCCATCGTCGAGCGCCGCTCGCACGCCGTTGAACAGAGCAGAGGGGTCCTCGGCGATGTCCCATTTGTTGATCGCAATCATCAGCGCGCGCCCTTCTTCGAGCACCATGCTGGCGATCTTAAGGTCCTGATGCTCAAGTCCTTGCGTCGCATCGAGCAGCAAGACCACCACTTCGGCAAAATCTACCGCGCGCCGCGCATCGGCGACCGAAAGCTTCTCAAGCTTCTCCACGACATTGCGCTTCTTGCGCATCCCGGCGGTGTCGATCAGACGGATGTCGCGCATCTCCCCGGACTTGGGGTCTTCCCATTGCCAGTCGATGGCGATGGAATCGCGGGTAATTCCGGCTTCCGGCCCGGTCAGCAGGCGGTCTTCACCCAGCAGCCGGTTGATGAGTGTCGACTTGCCTGCATTGGGCCGCCCGACGATCGCGAGCTTGAGCGGACCAAGCGGCGCCTCCTCGCCTTCAGTCGCGGCAAATTCAGCTGCCGTTTCTGCCGCTTCGGACTTCGCGCCGATAATCGGCCACAATGCCTGAAACAGGTCTGCCACGCCTTCGCCATGTTCCGCTGACAGCGGGACCGGCTCGCCCAGCCCGAGCGAATAGGATTCCAGCACGCCACTTTCACCGGCAGAGCCTTCCGCCTTGTTGGCGACCAGCACAATTGGCACGTCGTGTTCGCGCAGATAACGCGCGATTTCTTCATCGAGCGGGGTCAGGCCAGCGCGTGCGTCGATCACGAACAGGGCAGCATCTGCCCCTTCTAGGCTGGCTTCGGTCTGCTTGCGCATCCGACCGGGCAAAGTGAGCTCGTCTTCGTCTTCCCAGCCTGCGGTATCGACGATGGTAAAGCTCATGCCAGCAAGCTCTGCATCGCCCATGCGGCGGTCGCGCGTCACCCCCGGCTGGTCATCGACCAGCGCGAGCTTCTTGCCGACGAGCCGGTTGAACAGCGTCGACTTGCCCACATTGGGGCGGCCGATAATAATGACCTGAGGTTTTTCGAGCGGTTTCATAGTGCGTTTGCCAGTTGGCCCTTGCGAGCCGGAATGGCAAGCACTGCGGCCGCGTTAGTCTTTCTTTGCGACCGGCGGGTTGTCGCCAAGGTCTTCGTACCAGGCTTCGACCGGGCCGTTCAGCTTGATCGTCAAGGGCTGGCCCTTGCGATCAACGGTCTTGCCCGCCTGAACGCGCACCCAGCCCTCGGAAATGCAATATTCCTCGATGTCAGTTCGCACGCGGTCCTTGAACCGGATGCCAACGCCGCGCTGCAGTTTCTCTGCGTCGAAATACTCGCTGCGCGGATTGACGCTAAGGTGATCGGGTGGAGTGTCTTGTGTTTTGTCGTCGCTCATGGCTCGCGCCGTTACTGTGGACCGCACGTCTTCGCAACATCAATCGGGCCAGAGATCAATCAGGCCAGAGATCAATCAGGAAGGGGCGGCGTTTCGGGCGGGTGTTGGCCGGGCTCGTCGAAATCGGGGGTTGGGGGATCGATCTCAGGCGGATTTTGCTCTGGCGTTTCCGCTGGAGGAGTCTCTGCTGGACGCTCCGGCGGCGAGCCTGGTTCGATATCCGGCGTGTCTGGGTCAGTTGCCATTGTTTCCTCCTGTTCCGATTATCAAAATACACCTTTCAGCGCGCTTGATCCATCGCTGCGCTTGCCCTTTTCCTTTGACCCCTTTAGAGGCGCACAGCAACGCGCGCGGGGCCCCACGGGTTTCCCGCGCGGCTTCGTTCGGGATGCGGGCGTGGCGGAATTGGTAGACGCGCTGGTTTTAGGTACCAGTATCGCAAGATGTGGGGGTTCGAGTCCCTTCGCCCGCACCACCTCCGCTGGCCCATGACCCGGCAGGTAAATGTTTGAAAAGGCTTCGGTTTAATCTCATGAAGATCACAGAAAAGACCAGTGAAGGTCTCAAGCGCGCATATCAGTTGACCATCACTGCAGGTGAAATTGCAGACAAGGTCGAAGCGGAGATCAAGAAGGTCGCGCCGCAAGTGCGTATGCCGGGTTTCCGTCCGGGCAAGGTGCCTGCGAATCTCGTCAAGAAGATGCATGGCGAGCAGATTCACGCGCAGGTTCTGAACGATACGCTGCGCGAATCGGTCAATGAACTCATGAAAGAGAAAGAGCTGCGCCCGGCGATGCAGCCGAAGATCGACCTTGTCGAAGGCTATGAAGAAGGCAAGGACGCCGAGCTGACGGTCGAGCTGGAAGTACTTCCCAAGGTCGAAGCACCGTCAACCGATGGCCTCAAGCTTGAGCGCCTCGTCGTTCCGGTGAAAGACGAACAGGTCGACGAAGCGCTCAAGGATCTCGCTGGCAACCAGAAAAGCTACAAGGACGCGCCAAAGACCAAGAAGGCGGCCGATGGTGACCAGATCATCATCGACTTCGTTGGCAGCGTTGACGGGGTGGAATTTGAAGGCGGCAAGGCTGAAGACGCACCGCTGGTGCTGGGTTCAGGCCAGTTCATCCCCGGCTTTGAAGAACAGCTCACCGGGGTGAAGACCGGCGATGAGAAGACCATTACAGTCACCTTCCCGGAAGATTATCCGGCTGAAAACCTGAAGGGCAAGGAAGCGCAGTTCGCCATCACGGTGAAGCAGGTCAAGGTCGAGACCGAAACGAAAATCGACGAGGATTTTGCCAAGTCGCTCGGCCTCGACAGCCTCGCCAAGCTGAAAGAGCTGATGAAGGGCCAGCTCGAGCAGCAGACTGCGGGCCTTACCCGGACCCAGATGAAGCGTCAGCTGCTTGATACGCTCGCTGCAGGTCACGATTTCGAAGTCCCGGGCAACATGGTCGACGCGGAATTCGAGCAGATCTGGGCCCAGCTTCAGCAGGAAGCCGCGCGCGAAGACGATCCTGAAGCAGCGCAGAAGGAAATCGAAGCCGAAAAGGACGATTACCGCAAGATTGCAGAGCGCCGCGTGCGTCTCGGCCTGCTGCTGTCGGAAATCGGCCAGGCGAACGGCGTTGAAGTCACGTCTCAGGAAATGAGCATGCTGATCCAGCAGGCGGCACAGCAGTACCGCGCTGAAGATCGCGAACGCTTCATCCAGTACGTGCAGCAAGAGCCGATGGCCGCCGCCCAGCTGCGTGCCCCTCTTTATGAAGACAAGGTCGTGGACTTCCTGTTCGACAAGGCTGAGGTCACAGAACGCGAAGTGACGCAGGAAGAGCTGGAAGCAGCGATCGAAGCAGAAGAAAGCGCAGCAGCAGAGAAGACCAAGAAGGCGCCTGCGAAGAAGAAGGCTCCGGCCAAGAAAGCCGCTGAAAAGAAGCCTGCAGCCAAGAAGGCTCCTGCGAAGAACGAGCCAGCAAAGAAGGCAGACGAAAAGCCAGCTGCGAAGAAAGCTCCGGCCAAGAAGCCTGCAGCGAAGAAACCTCCGGCCAAGAAGGCTCCGGCCAAAAAGTAATTCGCGCCCTGAACTCAGGGTCTTTGCGATAAGGTAAAAACGCCGGCTCGACTCAACTCGGGCCGGCGTTTTGCATTCAGCGGCAGTGCTGTCAGCTTACCTTGCAGGTACTGACCCCAAGCAGCGAATAGATCGGGCACATTCCGACCAATCCCGTTACCAGCGGTACAACACCGACCCAGCCCCAGGGGGAAAATGTGCCGGTGAGCGCGAGGGCGATCAGTACGAGCCCCACGATAACCCTGAGTACCCGGTCTACTGTTCCTTCATTGCGAGTCATGGCGTTTCCTCCTTTGCCAAGCGACCGTAGGCATTCTCGCGCGCAGAGCGGACGAAGTCGGTGACTTAGTCACCGTCTAACTGAATTATTTTGCAATCATAGATGGGCGAGACGCTCAAGCTTGGTTCGATCGAGCAGCGTGATCTTGCCGCGCATAGCTTCGATCATGCCGCCGCGCTGGAAATCGCCGATCTGGCGGCTGACCACGGCCCGCGCTGAGCCGATTTCAGTCGCAAGCGCTTCATGGGTAACCGAAACCTCGTCTGTGGCGCTGGCCAGACGCAACAAGGCCCGCGCAAGCCGCTCTGCGACGCTGGACAGTGCAACGTCCTCAACCAGTCTCTCGAGATCGGAAAAGCGCATCGCCACCGCAGAGAACAGAGCGTCTCTGAAAGCGCGGTCGCCTTCAATCGTGGCCTGGAACTGTTCGGCTGGAATGATCTCGATTTCCAGATCGGTTTCGGCGACACCTTCCGCTGAATACCTGGAACCTTGCACAAGGCATCCGAAGGTCTGCAGGCAGATTTCACCTGGTCGCACCCGGTAGAGAACGATTTCTCGACCATTTTCCGCTGTCAGCAAGACTTTGATCGTGCCTTTGCGAACGACAACAAAGCCGCGGCACTCATCCTCAGGGCGGAACAGCACGGAGCCCTTTGGGATTGGCATGCTGCTCATCGCGGCGTCACCTATTCACTCGGTTGCCAGGGTTTGAAAGAAGGCACTGGCAGCGCGGCTGTTCGCGCCTTTTCATATGCTGCGCCCGCCTTCAGCACCGCGTGGTCCTGCCATTTCCCGGCAAAGATGCTGAGACCAACCGGCAGGCCTTCGACCGCTCCCATCGGTACCGTCAGATGCGGATAGCCTGCAATTGCGGGGAGCGATCCGGCCCCTGAATCGCTGTTGAAATTGTCGCCATTGACGAGGTCGGTGGCCCAGGCCGGGCCCATCGTTGGCGCGATCAGGAAGTTGACGTTATATTCGTTGCGCAGCCGGTCGATGCCGTCTTCGCGCGTCGCTTTGAGGTTCGTCTCGAGCGCTTCGCGGTAAGCCGCCTCGTCGGTGGTCACGAGCGCGCGCTCAAACAGGTCCTGATTGAACCAGCGCAATTCCGCTTCTGCATTGGCCGTGTTGAACGCGACGATGTCCGCCAGCGTATCGGGCATGTCTTCACCGGGAAGCGCCGCGAGATAGGCGTTCATGTCTCGCTGCAATTCATACAGAAGTACCGTAAGCGAGCGGCCCCAGAACCCTTCAGGCCAGTCATATTCGATTTCGACCAACTCCGCGCCCGCTGCTTCAAAATCGGCGCGAGCCTGCTCGAAAGCCGCTCTGACGCCCGGATGCGAGCCGATCTGATTGGTCATCACGCCAATGCGAACGCCCTTGAGTGAGTAATCGGCAAGGCCAGCCGTGAAATCGGTCTTGTATCGGTCGGCATCGCTTGTCGTACTATCCAACGGATCGCTGCCCGCCATGGCGCTGAGCAAGAGCGCCGCATCGTAGACCGTGCGCGTCATCGGTCCGGCGGTATCCTGCGTCGCGCTGATCGGGACCACGTGGGTTCTGCTAACCAAGCCGACAGTTGGTTTGAACCCGACAATCCCGTTGACGCTGGCCGGACATGTGATCGAGCCATTGGTCTCTGTCCCGATGGCCGCCCAGGCAAAGCCCGCTGCGATCGCCGCGCCGCTGCCAGAGGAGGAACCGCAGGCGTTGCGGTCGGTCGCATGCGGATTGCGCGTAAGTCCACCGACCGCGCTCCAACCGCTGGTCGAATTGTTGCTGCGGATATTGGCCCATTCGCTAAGGTTCGTCTTGCCGAGGATCACTCCGCCGTTTTTGCGAATACTCGCAATCAACGGCGCATCGCGGCCTGTAGCATTGTCTTTGAGCGCCAGCGAGCCCGCCGTGGTCGGCCACTCTGCCGTCTCGATATTGTCTTTGACGAGGACTGTCAGGCCACTCAGGAACCCTTCGCCATGCGAAGTGTCGAAGGCATCCTTCCAGACATTCTCATTCACCGCGATAACTGCGCTGATTGCAGGCCCCTCATCATCAAGCGCACGAATGCGGTCAAGATAGGCTTTTGCTTCTCCTTCCGGCGTCCATTGATCTGCTGGAATCGGCGAGTGGCTTGGCGGTAATTGTACCTCTTGCAGGTCCTGCGCAGCAGCCGGAACAGCAAGCACACACAAAGCGAAAACAGCAGCGATTGATCTCATGACTTCATACCCTGCCACATGATCATGGCGGCGCAAGCAAAACTGCGCTTGCGCACTGACAATCGGTTTTCCCCTATGCTGGCGCTCATGCTCCGTCAGTCATAACGCCTTATGCGGGCCTCTGGCGTTTGGGCCTGCCACCGGCAGTTATCCTTTGTCTGTCTCATGGATCAGGCACGCTGTCTGTCGAAGCAAATCGCACGAGGTCAGAGTGACAACAGCCAATGAACTTTCACTTGAACTGCCCGCCGATCTCTCAGCAGATCGAAAGCGCCCCGGGGCTCTCATGAAGTGGCTCTGGTCAGGAACGATCGCGCGGCAAATGACCCGCATGTGGTTCCTCGGCACAGCATCCATCCTTTTGCTGGTCAGCGCGGGGATTTCCGGGGTCATGCGAGTCGACCAAAAGGTCGGATCCTTTGCTGCGTTTACGCAAATCTTCGTCATGTCTTCAGACGTCAAGATTGAAGTGATGAAAGCGCGTCATAGCCTTGATCAGAGCTCCTCGGCGGCCGATCAAGGCGCTTCCGCCGGGAATGCGCGCGAAGCCATCAAGGAAGCCAACAACAAGCTTTCAACTCTGCTTGGTTTAGCGGCGATCTATTCAGATTCGGATGACAAGGCGTTCACAGGCATTCTCAGCAGCCTGAATGAAGTCGCTGTTGGCCTTGAGGACGCCGAAAAAGCACTCGATCAAAAGCAGCTTGATGATGGACAGCGCGCGGCGGTTCTCGCCGGCCTGGAGATGCAATTCGAACGGATCGTGGACCTTCGCAGCGAGGCCAATCTGGTGCTGGCGGCTTTGTCGGAGCAAGGCCAGAGCGAGGTTCGCCGTTTGATCATCATTCTCCTCACCATGGGCGTGATCGCCATGATCCTTGCGATTGTCGGCAACAAGGCGGTTACGCGCCGCATTGCCAGACCCATCGTCGCCATCAGCGAAGCGAGTGAGCGGATCGCGCGAGGAGATACACAAACCGAAATTCCGCATTGGTGGCGCAGGGATGAAATCGGCAAGCTCGCACAATCGCTCAAGGTCCTGCGCGAAGTGCAGCACGAAGCCGTGTTCCAGGCTGAGCGTGAATTGGAGCGAGAAAAGGCGCTGAAGGAACAGCAGGAAAAACAGCATCGCCATCAGAAGGAAGTGATGGAGGAACTGGCGAGAAAATTCGAAGAGACTGTCGGCGATGTCGCCCGGCAGGTGGCCGCCGCTTCCCATGACGTGAGCGATGCGGCGAGCAGTCTTGCCCAGAACGTCGATCGATCCTCTGACAGGGTCAGAATGGCAAGCCAGCGCCTGGCTGAGGCCTCCAGTGGTATGACCAGCGCAGCTGCGGCCACCGATGAGTTCGCGCTTTCGATCGGCGAGGTAAGTTCACAGGCAACGGTGAGTTCCGAGCGGGCCCGCAAGGCAGCGCTAGCTGCCACCAGCGCCGACCAGACGATCGGTGAGCTGACCAGCTCGGCGGACAAGATCAGCCAGATTGTCGAAGTGATCGCATCTATTGCGCAACGCACAAACCTGCTCGCACTCAATGCGTCTATTGAAGCGGCGCGCAGCGCGGAATCGGGGCGCGGGTTTGCGGTCGTTGCCAGCGAAGTGAAGGAGCTTGCCTCTCAGACCCGGCAGGAAACGGCGCGAGTCGAAGCCTTGATCTCATCGATGCAGAACGCAACCGGACAGAGCGCGTCCGCCTTGTCGACGATCGCAATGGAAGTGATTGAACTGGAAACCTCGGCTGGTGCGATTGCCAGCGCTGTCGATCAGCAGGCCAATGCCGGGCAGGATCTCGCCCGCGCGATCGACCTCGCCGCGCAGAACACGGG
Organism: Altererythrobacter sp. GH1-8; assembly: GCF_043702085.1. Taxonomy (GTDB): domain Bacteria; phylum Pseudomonadota; class Alphaproteobacteria; order Sphingomonadales; family Sphingomonadaceae; genus Erythrobacter. Next base: position 1,265,167 of record NZ_CP171690.1, read on the forward strand.
ACACGTGTCCGAAAGCTTCAGCGATGTCAGCGCGGTAATGACCGCGTCTCTTGCGACCGCCAGCCAGTTGCGAGACAGTTCCGAGCGCCTGAATGCGCAGTCCAAGCGGCTGCGAGAGCATGTTGCGGAATTCCTGTCGCGTGTCAGGGCAGCCTGATCGATGCGCCGAGATTGCGGTGTGATTGCGGCAGACTTTACCTCGCGCTCACCAAACACGTCCACCAATTGTCCGCAGCCAATCGGCATTAGGAGTGGGTTTCAGGAGTTAATGCTCTTGAACATCGCGGCGTGCATCGCGACATAGTGCTGCAACACTTCAGACAAGGACAGACTCGCATGATCGACGTGCTCGGTAATTCCGGCGAAACCTATGGCACACAGGGCCAGTTCACTCGCGATCCGCTGACCGGCGCACTGGTGCCGGTTGTGGTTGAGCAGACCAGCCGGGGCGAGCGCAGCTTCGACATCTTCTCGCGGCTTCTGCGCGAACGCATCGTGTTCGTGACGGGGCAGGTCGAAGACGGGATGGCTTCGCTCATCACCGCGCAGCTGCTGTTCCTTGAAAGCGAAAACCCGTCGAAGCCGATTTCCATGTACATCAACTCGCCGGGCGGCGTTGTGACTGCCGGTATGGCGATCCACGACACGATGCAATACATCAAGCCGCGGGTTTCGACGGTGTGCTTGGGACAGGCGGCATCGATGGGCAGCTTCCTGCTGGCCGCGGGTGAGCCGGGCATGCGCATCGCGCTGCCCAACGCGCGGATCATGATCCACCAGCCTTCCGGCGGCGCGCGCGGCATGGCGTCTGACATTGAAATTCAGGCGCGCGAGATCCTGCGCATCAAGAAGCGGATGAATGATCTCTACGTCAAGTATACCGGCCAGAGCCTCAAGGATATCGAGAAGGCGATGGATCGCGACACCTTCCTCGAAGCGGAGGAAGCAATGAAATTCGGTCTTGTCGACAAAGTCTTCGAAACGCGTCCTGAAAGCGAAGCCGACGGCGACGATAGTGGGTCTGGTGGCGCGCCAGAGTGAACTCGAAGCCCGTTTGGCGGCACGGACGCAGGTAACTTTGCGTTCGAAATCGACCTTTTACGAGACATTATCGCCTGTTTTCCGCCAAACTGCTGGTGCTTTCACTAGCACTAGGGCAGAAAACGTGGCTCTATATATTGATTCATAACCTTGCCCGTCTAAACTCGGGCGATTCCCCGAGGGTTTGTTCCAAGGGGCCGGGAAGCAGAAATTTATGACCGAACTGAGCGGATCGGATAGCAAGAGCACTCTTTACTGCAGCTTCTGCGGGAAGTCGCAGCATGAAGTGCGCAAGCTGATTGCAGGGCCAACCGTGTTCATCTGCGATGAATGCGTGGAACTGTGCAATGACATCATCCGGGAAGAAGCCAAGGCGGGTATCGGCGGCCGCAAGGAAGGCGAAGTGCCCACGCCGATGGAAATCTTCACCACGCTCAACGACTATGTGATTGGCCAGGATCGCGCCAAGCGCGTTCTCGCGGTCGCGGTGCATAACCATTACAAGCGCTTGAAGCATTCGGGCAAGGGCAACGATGTTGAACTGGCGAAGTCCAACATCCTGCTTGTTGGTCCGACCGGATCAGGCAAGACGCTGCTCGCCCAGACGCTTGCGCGCACTTTCGATGTGCCCTTCACCATGGCCGATGCGACCACGCTGACCGAAGCGGGTTACGTGGGCGAGGATGTCGAGAACATCATCCTGAAGCTGCTCCAGGCGTCCGACTACAATGTCGAGAAAGCGCAGCACGGCATCGTCTATATTGACGAGATCGACAAGATTACGCGCAAGGCAGAAAACCCATCGATTACGCGTGACGTCTCGGGCGAGGGCGTGCAGCAGGCTCTGCTCAAACTGATGGAAGGCACCACCGCTTCGGTTCCGCCGCAGGGTGGCCGCAAGCATCCGCAGCAGGAGTTCCTGCAGGTCGACACGACCAACATTCTGTTCATCTGTGGCGGTGCTTTTGCCGGCCTCGACAAGATCATCGGCGACCGCTTGCAGAAGCGTTCGATCGGCTTCGGCGCGCATGTCGCCGACCCGGACAAACGCCGCGTGGGCGAACTGCTCGAAAAGAGCGAGCCGGAAGACTTGCTCAAGTTCGGCCTGATCCCCGAATTTGTCGGCCGCCTGCCCGTGATTGCGACGCTGCACGACCTTGATGTCGATGCGCTGGTGACGATCCTGCAAGAGCCGAAGAACGCTCTCGTCAAACAGTATCGCAAGCTGTTCGAGCTCGAAGATGTCGAACTGACCTTCACTGACGATGCACTGAGGGAAATCGCCGAACGCGCGATCTTGCGCAAGACTGGCGCGCGCGGACTGCGCTCGATCGTCGAAGGCATTTTGCTGGATACGATGTTCGACCTGCCCGACATGGATAATGTGTCTGAGATCGTGATCGATGATGAAGTGGTGAAGGGCCGCAAGGATCCTGTCCGCGTCGTCTCCAACGATGACGGCAAGGCCAAGAAGGACGAAGCGGCTTAAGGCTAGCTTGTTCCTCCCCGTCGCGGAGCGATGGGGAGGTGGCAGCCCGCAGGGCTGACGGAGGGGTCACGTCCTTCTTTTGCAGTAGTCGGCAATAGCTTCGGCGCATTCGTTCGGATCGCGCAGCACCTCGCTCGCTGCGATCCTTAGCACATCGATCCCTTGCGCTTTGAGCCAGACATCCCGCCTCGTGTCATGTGAGGGTTGATCGCCCATATTGTGGACTTCCCCATCGACTTCGATGCCCAGTTTTGCTGCGGCGCAATAGAAATCCAGCACATATGCGCCGACCGGGTGTTGACGTCTGAACTTAAATCCGGCCTTCTTGGATTTGAGTTCGCGCCAAAGCAGGCCTTCGGGGAGCGACAGGGATTTCCGTAGTTTGCGAGCTGCAGTATAATTATGATCAGACTTGCGCACGTAGATTGACCCTTCCGACGGTGATCTGCGCTCCGCTTCCCCATTCGTGAACGAACGGGGAGGGATGTTATGCTTCTTCCCTGTCGCGGAGCGATGGGGAGGTGGCAGCCCGTAGGGCTGACGGAGGGGTAGTCTTGGTGATCAAGCAGTAAGCTGGAAGTTACGATCCGTTGACCACCCGCCAAAAAACCCCGCCCAGCCGGGGGTAATGGCTGAGCGGGGTCGGAGGACGCTGTCAGGCCGTGTCCAGTCTCGGGCCTTACAGCGCGGGGGGAGTCTTGTTGCTCAGGCGGGAAGGAACACGCCGTCGGTCACGTGGATCACGCCATTGGAGACGTCGACATCGGTCTGCACAACTGTGCTCTTGCCGCCGGCGGCGTCGGTGATCACAACTGCGCCATCAACGATCTGCGCCGTCAGCTTTTCACCAGCCACGGTATCGATTGTGGCAGTACCGCCACCTGCCTCGATCAGCGCAATCACGTCAGCAGCTTTCACCTTTCCAGCCACGACATGATAGGTGAGGATTTTTGTCAGCGTGTCCTTGTTTTCTGGTTGGACAAGCGTTTCGACCGTGCCTTCGGGAAGCTTCGCGAAGGCTGCGTCGGTCGGCGCGAACACAGTAAACGGACCCGGGCTTGCGAGCGTGTCGACAAGGCCAGCTGCCTGAACAGCAGCAACGAGCGTGTTGTGTACGCCTGTGCCTTGCGCAGCGGTCACGATGTTGGGTGCAGCCGCTTCAGCTGACTTGTGGTCGTGCGCCAGAACGGGCGCTCCAGCAGAAATAGCAAAAGTGCCCATCGCTGCAACGGCAGCAAGGGCGGCGGCTTTCAAAGTCTTTGAATTCGTCATCATATACTCCTTGATCGGAGCAAGCCCCGTCCTGCTTGCGAAAGGAGATACGAATGCGTTGCGGCAACGGATGCAGCCGCGCAAAAAAATTATGAAACGCGCGCGAGAGCGCCGCTTGCGACCACCGGGCCTGCGTCAACGCCCTCAGGCTTGCCGCCCAGCGGCTCTCGCGTCAGCAGCAGCTGTGCACCATCGGCCATCATCGGGCTGTAATCCGCGGGCACGCTGTGCGCACGCACTTCCCCCGGTGTGACGACGCCCAAGGATTCCACGCCGCCATCGGGCTTCACCAGCCACAATTCGTGATCGTGTACGCCGTCATGGGTGAGGCCGACCGCTGCGACCAGCAGATCGCGTTTTTCCGGCAGGTAAGTGAGGTCGAGGCTCAGCTGCGTGCCTTCAATGGGAACGTTGGCGAAAAGCGGCGCCTCTGCGATTTGCGTGGGCGGCGCTTGCGGCCCGGGCGATTGTCCCTGCGGCAAGGCGAGGAACGCAAGGGCGACCGCTGCCGCAGCGGCGGAAAAGCCGGTCGCCCATTTCCAGCGCTTCAACCGGCTTTCCAGCATAATTACTTCCGCTGAACTGCCGCTGGCCTTTTGCGCATCCAGAGCCGCTTCGATCTGAGCCCAGAGCGCAGGCGAAGGCTCCGCGCTTGCGACGTCGTCCAGCATCGGGGCGAGGCTTTCTTCCCAATGCGCGACCAGTGCCGCAAAGTCCGGCTCGCGCGCCAGCCGACCTTTGGCCAGCAACAAGTCCTCGCCTTCCAGCAGGCCAAGCGCAAATTCGGCTGCTGTCAGATCATCGCCGGTGAGGTCAGGAAGCAGGTCCTCGCTCATGCGGCAGCCTCCAGACAGTTCTTGAGGCGCGCCATGCCGCGCCGGATCCAGCTCTTCATTGTGCCGAGCGGTACATCTGCCCGCTCAGCCAATTCGGCATAGGTAAAGCCATCGAAGAAGGCCGCGCGAATATTTTCGCGCTGATTGCCCGACAGCGTCTCTAGGCAGGTGTGAACCCGCGCGCTGCGCTCTGCATCGATCAGCAATTCATCGGCCAGGGGCGCATCGTCGCTAAGGTCGAAAGCTTCCTCCTCAGCCACTGCGCCGCCGCGCACCTTGCCGACGCGCAAGCGGTCAATCGCCCGGTTGCGGGCGAACGTCGCCAGCCAGCTGATCGGGCTTGCCCGGCTGGGATCGTAGCGGTCGGCGCGCTGCCACAGATTGATATAGACGTCCTGCAAGGCGTCCTCGGCTTCCTTTCTATCGCCCAAGATACGTAGGCAAATTCCGAAAAGTTTCACCCGCGTGGCGAGGTACACTTCCTCCAGAGCTTCGCGGTCGCCCTCAGCCAGCCGGGCCATGGCAGCTTTGAGCTGTTCGCGTGCAATGTGGGCAGAATCAGCCATCAGCATGCAGCATCGCATGCATCACGCATCAGTTCCACCTGCAACGTGGTGTGCTGGATGCCGAAAACCTCTGAAAGTTCTTGAGAAAGTCTCTTTAAGGCATCATCGCCGGGGTGGCCGCCTGGCATTACCAGATGCGCGGTGAGCGCGGTTTCCGTGGTCGACATCGGCCAGATATGGAGGTCATGCACAGCCGCGACGCCGGGGCACTTGGCCAAGTGCTCCGCCACCGCCGCTTCGTCGATATGATCAGGTACACCAAGCAGTCCCATACGTAAGGAATCGCGAGCGAGCCCCCAGGTTCCCCATCCGATCACTGCGAGGATCATCAGGCTTGCCAGAGGATCAATCCACGCCATACCGGAAAAGAGAATAGCAACCCCGGCAATCACCACGCCGAGGCTGACCAGCGCGTCAGCCGTCATGTGCAGGAACGCGCCTCTGATGTTCAGGTCGCTATGCCGCCCACGCATGAACAGAAGGGCGGTCCCGGCATTGATAAGGATACCGATGCCTGCGACGATGATCATCGTCATGCCTTGCGGCTCGACCGGATCGATCATGCGGTGGACTGTCTCGAATGCGATCGCGCCGATCGCCACGGCGAGAAGCATCGCATTGGCAAGCGCTGCGAGGATCGTCGAGCTCTTGTAGCCGTAGGTGAAGCGCGCGTTGGCGGGCTTCTTCGCCGCCACGCTCGCCGCCCAGGCGAGCAACAGCGCCAGCACGTCCGACAGATTGTGCCCGGCATCCGCAATCAGCGCCATCGAGCCGGAGAGATAGCCGTAGGTCGCCTCGACAATCACGAAAGCGGTGTTGAGGATGATGCCTATGGCAAAGGCGGTGCCGAAGTCTACCGGCGCATGGGAATGCGCGTGGTCACCCCCCTGCAAGTGGCTATGCGGGTGGCTATGTGAATGGTTATGAGAGTGATGCGACCCCATTGCAGCTACTCATAGACGCACGCATCCAGCGCGTCACGTGCGACTACACCTACCCGCCGCTCGATCGTGCGGCCGTGGCGTGCAAGCCAGCCGCCCGGGTTCCTCACTTCGCGCTTCTTGGGCAGGGGCAGGGCAGCGGCCATGCGCGCAGCCTCGGCCGAGGTAAGCCGCGCCGCAGGATGGCCGAAATAACGCTGCGCCCCTGCCTCTGCACCATAGGTCGCAATGCCGGTCTCCGCGACATTCAGATAGACTTCCATGATCCGCCGCTTGCCCCAGATCTTCTCGATCAGGAAGGCGTAATAAGCTTCCAGCCCCTTGCGGAAATACCCGCCGCCTTGCCACAGGAAGACGTTCTTCGCGGTTTGCTGGGTGATGGTGGAGCCGCCGCGAATGCGCCCGCCCTTGGCGTTATTCGCCGCGGCTTTGGCAATCGCTTCTGCATCGAAACCGTTATGCGAACAGAACTTGCTATCCTCCGCAGCGATCACGGCGCGCACCATGTCGCGGTCGATGTTGGAGAGCGGCTCCCAATCCTTGGAGAGGCCATGTTCGTAGACCTCACCGTCCAGAACCATGGTTGCGGTAATGGGCACCGGCACCCATTTGAACAGCAGGACGAGGAACAGGCTGAGACCGACGAACCAGAGTATCGCCTTGGCGGTCCAGCGAAAGAGCGTGCGGATCATGGGATGAGCGAATACTCTGGAGTTGTATGCCGTGCAAAAGAAAACCTCCCGGCCATGGGGCAGGGAGGTCTTCTTGCGTTTGGTGCCTTTTCAGCGACTGCTTAAGCAGCGCCAGGCAGCAGCCTTTCGCCCGCGATGCGCTGCATCGCCTTCTGGAGCTTTTCGAACGCGCGCACTTCGATCTGGCGAATACGCTCGCGGCTGACGTCGTAAACCTGCGACAGCTCTTCCAGTGTCTGCGGCTTTTCCGTCAAACGGCGCTCGGTCAGAATGTGCTTCTCGCGGTCGTTCAGGCTTTCCATCGCTTCGACGAGCATAGCATGGCGCAGGACGGCCTCTTCAGCCTCGGCGACCATCTCATCCTGCAGCGGGCCATCATCCGTCAGCCAGTCCTGCCATTCACCAGAACCGTCTTCGCCATTTCGCATCGGCGTGTTGAGTGAACCGTCACCGCCCATCATCATCCGGCGGTTCATGTTGATCACTTCCTGCTCGGGCACGCCGAGATCGGTTGCGATCTTCGTCACATCTTCCGGAGAGAGGTCGGTGTCTTCATACGCCTCAAGCTGTTTCTTCATCCGGCGGAGGTTGAAAAACAGCTTTTTCTGAGCCGCAGTGGTGCCCATTTTCACGAGGCTCCAGCTCCGCAGGATGAACTCCTGCATCGACGCCTTGATCCACCACATCGCGTAAGTCGCGAGGCGGAAGCCGCGATCGGGCTCAAACTTCTTGACGCCCTGCATCAGGCCCACATTTCCTTCGGAAATGAGGTCGGACACAGGCAGGCCGTAGCCGCGATAGCCCATGGCGATCTTCGCCACGAGGCGCAGGTGGCTTGTCACCAGCTGCGTCGCTGCTTCGGGGTCTTCATGCTCCTGATAACGCTTGGCGAGCATATATTCCTGCTCAGCCGTCAGCACCGGATACTTCTTGATCTCAGCCAGATAGCGGTTGAGGCTCTGCTCACCGCCGAGGGCTGGGACTGTCAAACTTTTGTTATTGCTCACTTATCCCTAACCTTTCTTGCGTCGACCTGTGATAATGGACCCCTGATGGGCATCCGTTGGTTCAGGCCACAGGGTTACATATAGAACATCGCTGCTGAATGTGCAGTGACTTTCATCGATTAAAACGCACGGTTTGGTCGATCAGTTCCTGCATATCCTTCGGTAATTCGGACGAAAGCTCGATCCATTCCCGCGTAAGTGGATGCTCGAAACCCAATTTGGCCGCATGAAGAGCCTGACGAGTAAAGTTCAAATCCTTCAACAGCTTGCGCAGCGGAGCGGGCGTTTGTCCATATAATGGATCTCCTAATAGAGCATGACCGATTGATGCGCAGTGAACACGGACCTGATGGGTGCGGCCGGTTTCCAGCCGGCATTCGATCAGAGCGCAGTTTTCGAGCCGATCCAGCACCTTGTAATGGGTGACGGCGTGCTTGCCGCGCGAGGAATTCTTGTCAAGCACGGCCATTTTCTTGCGATTGGCGTCCGAACGCCCGATTCGTGTTGCAATCGTGCCTTCGGGCGGCGTCGGCTGGCCGCTGCAAATCGCGAGGTAGCGCCGCTCGATCGAGTGATCCTTGAACTGCCGAGCGAGGCCTTCATGCGCCTTGTCGGTCTTGGCGACGACCAGCAGCCCGGAGGTATCCTTGTCGATCCGGTGGACGATGCCGGGGCGCGCGACCCCGCCGATGCCGGAGAGTTGACCTTTGCAATGATAGAGTAGTGCATTCACCAGCGTCCTATCGGGATTGCCCGCTGCGGGGTGCACGACCATCCCGGCCGGCTTGTCGATCACGATCAGGTGCTCGTCTTCATACGCGATGGTGAGCGGGATATCCTGCGGCTGAGCTTCGGCTTCAACAGCGGGCGGAATAGTTAGGCGAAAGGCGGAACCCGCCGAGACCTTGGCCTTGGCGCTGGTCTCGATTTTTCCTTCGATCGCGACCTTTCCTTCCGCGATCAGCGCCTGGATGCGCGCGCGCGACAGCTCGGTCGCCTCGGCCAGCGCCTTGTCCAAGCGGTCTGCAGATACAATGAATCCTTCGATTTCCCCCGTTCGCCCTGAGCCTGTCGAAGGGCCGCTCTTGCTTTTGGCCTGCATCGAGATTGCCTCCCAGTCACCATGAATGAGAGCAAGTTTCTTGGCTCTCGACCATCCCTTGATTTTGCGTTCGGCTTCCAATGCTTCGACCAGTGTCGGAAATTCCTCCGACCAAACCAATTCGACAGGTAGCTTATCCTTCGTAAATTCAGCGCCGTCGCCCATTTGGTGCTGACCGATCCGGACATGCAAATTATCAGTATGGCCGGTGTAGAATGCGCCACCACGACAATGAAGCATGTAAGTCCAGAAGGGCATAATCAGCGCCTAAGTGAAGGACGGCCCTTCGACAAGCTCAGGGCGAACGGATAAGGGGTGGTTGTGCTGGTTGAAATCAAAAGAGAAGCGCTCAGGTTCATGCTCACGGAGGCCCGTGTCTCGCACCCTCGTGAATGCTGCGGTATCTTGCTAGGCAGCGAAAACCGCATCGACCAAGCCATTGCTACCCGAAACGTGCATCCCAATCCTGACACCCATTTCGAAATTGACCCGCAGGCGCTGATTGATGCGCATCGCGCTGCGCGTGAAGGAGGCCTTCATGTCGCAGGTTATTACCATTCGCACCCTGCAGGAAAGGTTGCGCCGTCTGTAACCGATGCCGCCATGGCGTCAGGCGACGGCCGGATCTGGGCCATCATAGCAGACGAGGAGTTGGCCCTCTGGTGCGACAGGAAAGCGGGATTTATGCCCGTTTCCTACCGCATCGTGGATTGACTAATACCGTGCCATGACAAGAGCTTGCCGGCACATTCACACCCATTTTGATGCTAGCGGTGGGCAGGCTGGAAAAAATTCACTAGGACTGTGTAACATGCGTATCCAACAAGGTTTGGGATCAGCTTTTTCATGACAACGTCTTCGCAAATTGAATTGGCGAGCTTGCTGTGCTCACGGCTGTGCCATGACCTGCTTTCGCCAGTGGGCGCGCTTTCCAACGGGCTGGAACTGCTCGCCGACGAAACCGACCCGGACATGCGCGACCGCTGCATCGAACTGCTCGAACAAAGCGCGAGGACGAGCGCGAACAAGCTGAAGTTCTTCCGCCTCGCCTTCGGGGCTGCAGGCGGTTTTGGCGAAGCGGTTCCGATTGAGGAAGCTCAAGGCGTGGTTGAAGCGCTGGCAAGCGATGGCAAGCCGGTTGAGCTGAAATGGGCAATCGAAGGCTCGAGCCTGCCAAAACCGGCGGTAAAGGTTCTGCTCAACCTTGCGCATATCGCACTGGATGCACTGATCCGAGGCGGGCGGCTCGACATCGGAGCGGAAGTCCGGGACGGCAAGGTTGAGATTGTGGTGCGGGCAAGCGGCGACCGGATTGCCTTTGACGATACCATCGGCAAGGCACTTCAGGGCGAGCTTTCGCTGAGCGAGCTTTCCTCGCGTACGGCTGCGGCGCACATGATTGCGCTGGTGGCGGAACAGACGGGTGGCGGCCTGCAGTACAAGGTTGATGACAATGCGCTGGTGCTGGGGGCAGTGCTGCCGCAACCTGCCGGAATGATCGGTTAGTCAAATGGATGAGCTGGTCCATGAAGAACGGCTCTCGCCCAATTTCAACGATCGCGCGCTGCCGATCAGCATGGTGGTGCTTCATTATACGGAAATGAAGCCGGTCGAGACCGCTCTGGAGCGGTTGTGCGATCCCGAAGCTGGCGTCTCCGCGCATTACCTGATTACCGAGGAAGGCCGGGTGATCCGGCTCGTGCCGGAGGAGAAGCGCGCCTGGCATGCGGGCGCTTCCTATTGGCGCGGGCACAAGGATGTGAATTCAGCCAGCATCGGGATCGAGCTGGACCATCCGGGCCATGAATTGGGCTATCGCGAGTTTTCGGACGCGCAGTTTGAAGCGCTCGTGCCTTTGCTTGCACGGATTGTGAAAGAGCATGACATCCCGCGCGCCAATGTCGTGGGGCATTCCGACGTCGCGCCAGCACGCAAGATCGATCCGGGCGAGTTGTTCCCATGGGAGCGGCTGGCGGAATACGGCCTTTGCCTACCCAAGCCGGACAAGCTCGATCTTGGCGATCCGTTTGACAATGATGGCGCGTTTTACCTGGCGCTTGAACGGTTCGGCTATGACATTACCGATGGTCACAAGGCGGTCGAAGCCTTCCAGCGTCGCTGGCGGCCGGAACTGATCGACGGCATTATAGATCAACATGTTGGCGCAATCCTGTTTCAATTGCTCTTGGATCGCGATCGCGGAATGGCTAGATAGAAAGCGCCAGGGGGCCGGGCAGCCGCGTTAGAGCTTGCTCTACCGAGGAAAGTCCGGGCTCCACGACATAAGGGTGGCGGGTAACGCCCGCCCGGCGAGTGCGGTCTTCGGACCACGCGAAGCCGAGGGAAAGTGCCACAGAGAGTATACCGCCGATGGCCCCTAAAAGGCACAGGCAAGGGTGAAAGGGTGCGGCAAGAGCGCACCGGGGCTCTGGCAACAGCGCCCGCATGGCAAACCCCACCCGGAGCAAGGCCAAATAGGGGTCTCGCGCTCGTTTCGACGGGCAGTGGCATGTCGCCGCGAGAGACCCGGGTTGGCTGCTTGAGCGCGTGCAGCAATGCACCGCCTAGATGAATGGCTGCCCTTGGCGGGGCTGGTGCGCTTCGCATACCGCTCGCTGAGACAGAACCCGGCTTATGAGGCCCCCTGGCAATTCGACCAGCTTCGCTCGACAACATACTCAGGTCGATGAACGCATTACAAGGCGCTGGTGTTTTGTTGCGCAAACGGGCAAGGATTACATCAGTCATAAGGGAGACTGTCCATGCCGAAGCGCATGCTTGCCGCTGCACTTTTCACTACGAGCATCCTTGCCACGCCTGCATTTGCCGAAGAGACCAAGTTGCTGCGCGATCCGGCCTTGTCCGACAATGCGCTGGCATTCGTCTATGCCGGCGATATCTGGATCGCGAATACCGACGGCAGCAATCCACGTCGCCTGACGTCGCATCCGGGTGATGAACGCGATCCGATCTTCTCACCTGATGGCAGCAAGATCGCTTTCACTGCGGATTATGACGGTAATGATGATGTTTTCGTCATCAGCGCCCAAGGCGGTCAGCCACAACGTCTGACCTGGCATCCCGGCAATGACACGGCAATCGATTGGGCGCCCGGCGGTAATGCAATTGCCATGGTGTCTGCCCGCGAAGTGCGCTCAGGCCGGTCTGGCCAGCTCTACCACGTTGCATTGAAGGGCGGCCTTCCGACCAAGATTTCCGAAGCCGTTGTCGCCAATGGCAGCTATGACGAGAGCGGACGCATCTTCACCAACGTTCCCTGGCGATCTGGAAACGCCAATCTGACCGGCGGTGTAAACGGTTGGCGCGGCTATCGCGGTGGTCTTGCGCCGTCGCTGCAGCTCATCGATTTCGAAGCCGATACTGCGGTCACAATCCCGGGCGACCGCACGACCGAGTTCGATCCCGTATGGATGGATGGCAAGCTCTATTTCCTGTCCGACCGCTGGAACACGCGCTCGAACATTTTCAGCTATGATCCCGCCAGCGGCGAGGTTTCGCAACTTACGCAGCTCAGCGATTGGGACATTCGCAACATCACCGCGAAGAACGGACGGATCGTCTATGAAGCGGGTGGAGTATTTCATGCCTATGACGTGGCGAGCGGACAGACATCGCGCTTGCCCATTTCGCTAAGCGCCGATTTGCCCGCACGCCAGCCGGGCTGGAAGAATGTCAGCGAACAGATGACCGCAGCTTCACTGTCCCCTTCAGGCAAGCGCGTCGCGGTTACCGCGCGCGGCGAAGTATTCACTGTCCCGACTGACAAGGGCTCGACGCGCAATATTTCGCAGAGCTCTGCAACTCGCGATTACGGCGCGGTCTGGTCCGATGATGGCACGCAGCTGGCCTATGTGACCGATGATGGCACCCGGCAAGTTCTGAAAATCGAGGACCAGAGCGGGATAAAACCAGTGCGTACCATCGTGCTGGGGCCCGATTTCTACCAGCTGATCGGCTGGGGCAATGGCGGCAAGCACATCGTCTTCGCCAGCAACACCGTGAAGCTGATGGGCATGGATGTGGCGACCGGCGAGGCCTGGCAGATCGCGACCAGTCTGCGCCGCACCAACGGTGATTTCGACGCCGCCATGGCGAGCGAAAGCCCGTGGATCGCTTTCACCACGCGCGGTGCGAATGTGAATGCCGTGCTTAACCTTTACAACCTCGACACGCGGCGCGGCTACACCGTGACGGAAGGCTTTGCCGATGTCGGTTCGCCCGAATTTTCCAAGGAGGGCAAGCTGCTGTTTTTCGCCGCCTCGACCAATGCGGGCTCGGTCTATGGCGGGCTCGACATGACGACGCAGGATCGCCCCTATCGCGCTGGGCTCTATGCGGTCGTGCTGGAAGCGGACGGCAAAAGCCCGCTCGCACCGATCCTCGCCAATGAGGAAGAGGACACGGACGAAAAGGACGAGGAAAAGGACAGCAAGGACAAGTCAAAAGGCAAGGATGCGAAGCCCAAGGGCGTGAATGTCGACCCGACCGACCTGATCCGACGGATAGTCTCGCTGCCAGTTCCCGAAGCTGCTTACACCAGCCTTGCAACCGCCAAGGACGGGTCTTTGTTCTATGTCTCGCAAGAGCAGGCCGGGGCTGCGACCGGGCCGGGCAGCGGGCCAGAAAACGCACAGCTGATGCGGTTCGATTTCGAGGAGCGCGAGGCCAGCCAGGTCGGCAAGGGTTTCACCAGCGTCACCACCAATGCAGCGGGCGACAAGCTGTTGCTGCTTAAGCATGACAACACCTTGCTGACCGCAGAGGCAGGCGAGAAGCTGGAGCCGGAAGCCGTAAGCATGTCTGGCGTACGTATGCTGGTTGATCCGCTGGAAGAGTGGAAGCAGATCTTCGGTGACATCTATCGGATGGAGAAGGCATATTTCTACGATCCGAACATGCATGGCCTCGACTGGGCGGGTGTGCGCGCCAAGTTCGAGCCCTTTCTGCCGCACCTTGGCCGGCGGGAAGACCTGAACGAACTGCTTGTCGAAATGGCAGGCGAGATGGGTGTTGGACATAATTATATCGGCGGTGGTGACGTCTACGACAACTCGTCCGCATCGCCAGGCCTGCTTGGCGCCGATATCGCGGTCGAGAACGGGCGCTACCGGATCACGCGCATCTACACCGGCGAACAGTGGAATCCGTTCCTCGCCGCGCCGCTTGCTGCACCCGGTGTCGATGTGAAGAATGGCGATTACATTATCGCGATCAATGGTCAGCCTCTGACCGCCAGCGACAATATCTATGCCGCCTTGTCAGGTTCGGCAGGAACCCAAGTCGCGCTTACAGTTGCGAGTACGCCCACTGGCGAGCGGCGGACCTCGACGGTTGAGCCGGTTCGCAGCGAGCGCGAATTGCGGCTGTGGTCCTGGATCGAAGACAATCGCAAGCGTGTCGATAAAGCCACGAATGGCCGCGTGGCCTATGTCTACATGCCAAACACCGCGGATGCGGGTTTCACATTCTTCAACCGGATGTATTTCTCGCAGACCGACAAGGACGCCTTGATTCTGGACGAGCGCTCCAATGGTGGCGGACAGGCGGCAAACTACATTATCGACATGCTCAGCCGCCAGTGGCTGGCCGGCTGGAAGGACCGCGAAGGCACCTTGCCCTGGTCGACGCCGGGCGGCGGGATCTATGGCCCCAAGGTCATGCTGATCGATCAGGACGCAGGATCAGGCGGTGACTGGATGCCCTATGCGTTCCGCGAAAGCGGGCTCGGCACCCTTATCGGCACACGGACCTGGGGCGGGCTGATCGGCATCAGCGTCAATCCCGAGCTGATCGATGGCGGGTTTCTGACGGTGCCGTTCTTCCGGTTCTACGACACGGATGGACGCTTTACGATCGAGAACGAAGGCGTTGCGCCAGACATTCGGGTGGAGCTGGATCCGATTGCGCTCGATCGCGGGCAGGACACGCAGTTGGAAGCGGCGATCGCGAAGGTCTTGCAGGAGCTTGAAACCTATGAGTCGCCTGTAAAGCCTGCGCCGCCCTATCCGACCGAAATCGGCAAGTAAGGATGTAGCAGGAACCGGCGGGGCGGGGGCTTAACCCCGCCCGACGCTAGTATAGTTGAAGCCTCGCTCGCGCACGTCGTCGGGTTGATAGATGTTGCGCAAGTCGACCAGAACCGGCGATTTCGCCAGGGCCATAACCCTGCCAAGATCAAGCGCGCGGAACGCGTCCCACTCGGTCACGATGGCGACCGCATCCGCGCCTTCGATCGCCTGGTAGGGATCATCGCACATGGTGACTTCCGGCATCAGCGGCTTGGCGATTTCCATGCCTTCCGGGTCGAATGCGGCGATCTGGACGCCTGCATCGGCGAGCGTCTGCGCAATCGCAATTGCGGGCGAATCGCGCATGTCATCGGTATTGGGCTTGAAGGTAAGGCCGAGCAGCGCGACCTTCTTGCCGCGAGCCTTGTCTGCGCCGCCGATCGCGTCAAGAACCTTGCGTCCCATCGCGCGCTTGCGGCTATCGTTGACCTTGACCACGGCTTCGACGATCCGCACCGGACTGTCGTAATCCTCAGCGGTCTTGAGCAGCGCGAGGGTATCCTTAGGGAAGCACGAGCCGCCATAGCCGGGCCCTGCGTGAAGGAATTTCTTGCCGATGCGGTTGTCCATCCCGATGCCGCGCGCGACGTCCTGAACATTCGCGCCGACCTTCTCGCACAGATCTGCCATCTCGTTGATGAAAGTGATCTTGGTCGCAAGAAACGCGTTGGCGGCGTATTTGATCAGTTCGCTCGACCGGCGATTGACGAACAGGATCGGCGATTCGTTGAGGAACAGCGGGCGATAGACTTCACGCATGACATCGCGGCCATAATCGTTTTCCGCGCCGATGACGATGCGGTCGGGTCGCTTGAAGTCGCCGATCGCTGCGCCTTCGCGCAGGAATTCGGGATTAGAGACAACAGTGACGTTGAGGCCGCGCTCCTTGACCGCAGCGCTGTCCATCAGGATGCGCTCCACTTCGTCGCCGGTGCCGACCGGGACCGTCGATTTGGTCACAACGACTGCGTCATTCTGGAGGCTATCGCCTACTTCGCGCGCGACCGCGTAGACAAACGACAAGTCCGCATGGCCATCGCCCCGGCGGCTCGGCGTTCCCACCGCAATGAAAATCGCATGCGCACCGTCAATCCCGGAAGCGAGATCAGTTGTGAAGGACAGGCGGCCTGCCTTCACATTGGTCTCAACCAAGGCATCGAGGCCAGGCTCGTAAATCGGCATGATCCCGTCATGCAGGCGCGCGATCTTGCTTTCGTCCTTGTCGATGCAAACGACATCGTGGCCGAAGTCTGCGAAACAAGCGCCAGATACCAGACCAACATAGCCCGATCCGACCATTGCGATTTTCATGCGTCGTATTCCCTGTTCTCTACGCGGATCACGCCGTCTTCCTCGATCGCCTGGATCAAACGACGCTCGTCCGCCTCTAGCACCAGCGCTGTCAGCACGCCGGTGCGGAAAGCGCCGGTGTCGATGCCAATTCGGTTGCCGCAGTCAACCACTTCGTTGAATATTGTATGACCATGGATCACAACTTTCGGTAAAGGCCCCTCGTGCCGCAGGAATTTTTCGCGGATCCACAGCAGATCAAGGCGGCTCTGCTGGTTCAGCGGAACGCTCGGATCAATCCCGGCATGAACGAAGACATAGTCGCCAGCAATGATCATCTCCTCAAAGCTCGCCATGAAGTCGCGATCTTCCAGGGAGACCAGTTGCGGCAATTGTCCGAAATGCTCTTCAATCGACATTTCGCTGAAAGCCTCGGCGCTCAGCCCGAAACTCATCACGGTCTCTCTGCCGCCATGTTTGAAGAAATGCCGCAGAACGTCGATATCTTCGAACGACGCGAGAAACATCTCCTCGTGATTGCCCGCAAGAATCCTGACCTTTCTGACCTGGGTCCATTCCCGCGCGCGGCGCAGCACTGCTGCGCTGTCGGGCCCGCGATCGACAAGATCACCCAGCAGCACGACTGTTGTGTCAGCAGGACGACGGGATGCATCGTCGGCTTCGATCTCACCGATCATGGCTGCGAACAGATCCATCCGGCCATGGATGTCGCCCACCACATAATAGCGGGTCCCCGAAGGCACACGCGGGATCCTTGCAGGGCGGGCTTGGCGCCCGATAAGATTGCGGAAGATCCTGGATATCATGGCAAGCAATACTCAACGGCTAGGCCTTATTCGAGACCGGAGGCGACGGCAACCAGAGCCTTGAAAGCCGTCACGGAAGCGCAGTGGTGCCCAAATCCCACACTGCTCATCGATTTGCGTGCGCATTCGAAATTCTCTTGTGCGGTGCAGCGAAACCGTGCACGTTTGTTGAGCATTTGGACAGGACCGTCGCATAGAAAGAGCGGCCGCCAAAGACGCAGGTGGGACGAAGCAACAACACAACAAACAAGGAAGTTGTAATGCTCACGTCCATCCGCGGCCTCTCCGCCGCAACTCTCGCGGGCGCTTTTGCCCTTTCCACCCCCGCCCTTGCCAGCGAAGCCGAGGCTTCCAAAGCTGATGTTACGACCGTTCTGAGCGGTGACGTCACGCAGGCTGATTACGACCGCGCCATGGCTGTGGTCGACGAGGAAGCGGCCAGCCATCAGGATAGTGGCAGCGGCTTCGAATTCTCAGGCAATGTTGCGCTGGTTTCGGAATACCGGTTCCGCGGCGTAGACCTTTCGGGCGGTGACATCGCTGTTCAAGGCGGCGTCGATCTGGCTCACAGCTCGGGTTTCTACCTTGGCACCTGGGGTTCTTCGCTTGACGAAGACACCGTCGGTTATGGCCACACTGAACTTGATGTCTATGGCGGCTTCGGCGGCAGCATCGGCGAAGCTGTCAGCTTCGATATAGGTGTAATCGCCTATCTCTACCCCAATGCGGGGCCGGGTGATTTCGACTACATCGAATTTTACGGTTCGCTCGGATTCAATCTCGGCCCGGCCGAAGCAACCGTTGGTGTTGCTTACGCGCCTGATCAGGATTCTCTCGGCAGCACAGACAACCTCTATCTCTACACCGACATTGGCATCGGCATTCCAAGCACGCCTCTGACGCTGACGGGGCATCTGGGCTACACCGATGGTTTCCTGACCTTCACCAACAACAGCAAGGCCTGGGACTGGTCGATCGGCGTTGAAGCAGCCGTTGCTGGCCCGGTCAGCGTTGGCGTTGCATACGTCGGCGCAGAAGGTGACTTCCTGCCCGGCGATTATGACTTCACCGATGATGCCATCGTGTTCACGCTGAGCGCGAGCATCTAAGCATTCGCTAACACTGCGCGAGCAAGCGCAGGGGGAACGGGGCGCGCGGCCGGTAGGTCTCGCGCCCTTTTCCGTCGATTTGCTTTCAGTCGTTTGGCGGGAGGGTGGGCCCCCGATTAGTCCAATGCAAAATGCACCGTTGTCACCACCCGTACTTTCTTGAAGGGCGTGTCGCTCACTCCCCAGCCACCGCTTTCGCCGTCGCGTGCTTCAATCGTGAAATAGCCCTGCGTCGCATTGCGTATCTCCCCTACACTTGCGCCTGAGTCCTGTGCAAACTGCTCAGCAGCTGCGCGGGCATCGCGGGTCGCTTCTGCCACCATCTCCGGCTTGATCGTATTGAGACCGGTGAAGGTGAATGACATCCCAGATCCTTCCTCGAGCAGGACACCTCGTTCGACCAAATCGAATTGCTGCGCGACAGCGCGCTGCGCCAGGGGAATGTCAGAGGTCCGCAGAGCAAGTCTCTGGCGCACGGTGTATTGTGTCACACCGTTGCGATCCGTGTGGCTCGAAACATTCGCGCCGGTAGGTTGTAAAGCGTCCGCAGGGAAACCTAGCTCTTTGAAGAAGCCCTCGATCGCTCTTGTATCGCGCCGCACCTTGGCTTGCGCTTCGGACAGGCTGGCAGAAGAAGCGCTGTAGGCAATCGTCCAAGTCGCAAGGTCTGCTGTTACATCTCGCTCCGCGAGGCCGCGTACCGTGACCATGCGCTCGGCTTCCTTTGCGCGCAGCAGGCCATCGCCAAGGAGATATCCACCGAGCATGAGGCCGACAGAAAGTATCGCAGCAGTGCCCATCCACCGCAGATTCTCTGCCGAGCTTTCCGATTTGGCTTGTGGTGGTATTTGGTTCATCGCTTGCCTCTCCTTATATGGAGCGCGAATGCCCTATGCCCTCGCGCTATTCTGCGATGAAATGTGCAATGCGCGCGATGAACTGTTTTTGAATGGAGATATTATCCGATGGTCAAATACCTGCATTCGATGATCCGCGTGAGCGATCCCGACGCCACCGTCGAATTCCTGAAACTTATCGGGCTTGAAGAGACGCGTCGCTTCGAGGTCGAGGCAGGCCGCTTCACGCTCATCTTCATGGCCGCTCCGGGCCAAAGGGATGTGGCTGAAGTCGAACTGACCTATAACTGGCCGCCGGAAGATGGCAGCGCGCCCGAAAAATATGAGGGCGGGCGAAATTTCGGCCACCTGGCCTACCGCGTCGAGAATATCTACGAAACGTGCCAACGCATCATGGACGCAGGCCATACGATCCATCGCCCACCGCGCGATGGCCATATGGCGTTCGTCAAGACGCCGGACGGCATCTCCATCGAACTGCTTCAGGAAGGTTCGCTTGAGCCGCAAGAGCCGTGGGCGAGCATGGAGAACACCGGGACCTGGTAATCCGCTCCAGCACGGAGGTGCCTTGAAGCGCTAGGGCGCAGTGTCAGCGATTGGCGACCTGGTCACCGCGGTCATCGCAGTCCGCGTCGGGATGCTCTGTCGAGAGTCGCAGGATTATGTAACCCAGTACGGCCGAGATGGCAGATCCTGTGAGGATCCCGATCTTGGCCTCGTCAATCAGGAACTGATTGCCTTCAAACGCAAGCAATCCGATGAACAGGCTCATGGTGAAGCCGATCCCGCACAGGACGGAAATGCCCCAGACTTCTATCCAGCTGGCATTCTCTGGGCGCGGAGCAAAACCGATCTTCTCGGAAATCCAGATGATGGTGAAAATCCCAAATTGCTTGCCGATCACAAGCCCGGCTGCCACCGCCACGGGCAGCGGGTCAAGCAGGTTGGACAGGCTCAGTCCGGCGAGGGAGACGCCGGCGTTGGCGAACCCGAACACCGGTACCACCAGATAGGCGCTCCACGGAGCGAGGCCGTGCTCCAGCCGTTCAAGCATGGAATTGCCATCCTTGCGCTGCATCGGGATTGTGAGGGCTGCAACAACCCCGGCAATGGTTGCGTGAATTCCCGAATTGAGGACGCAGAACCACAAGACCAGAGCGAGAAGAATATACGGCGTGAAGCTGCCCACCTTCATGCGGTTCAGAAGGATCATCATCCCGAACACTACGATCGATGCGAACAGCCACGGCAGATAGATGTTTGCTGTGTAGAAGAATGCAATGACGAGCACTGCGCCGATATCATCGACGATCGCCACGGTCAGCAAGAACAGCCTCAGTGACGCGGGCACTCTGTTGCCAAGCAGTCCCAGCACACCCATCGCAAAGGCAATATCAGTAGCGGCAGGGATCGCCCAGCCGCGCGAGTAATCTCCGCCGCCCGAAACCAGCATGAAGACGGCTGCAGGGGCGGCCATGCCTGCAGCAGCGGCGACCATTGGGAGTCGGCGTGCCTTCGGATCCGAAAGCTGGCCCGCGACTAGTTCGCGCTTTACTTCCAGGCCAACTACGAAAAAGAAGATCGCCATCAGGCCGTCGTTCACGATGTAGTGGATCGAACTGAGCTTTGGGTGCGGATACCACCCGAACTTGCCATTGATTAGCTGGTTATATTCCGCTGCGAGCGTTGAGTTGGCTGCCAGCAGCGCTGCCGCTGCGACTAGGATCAGCAGAATCCCGGCCGAAGCGTCTCCCACGAACAGTGCTCGAACGGGCGCAAAGATGCGGCGCAGCGGATTGGGATTGTCAACCATGGCCGCCCTTTTCAACAAAGTTTAATCCGTTGCAAGGGCGAATACCCGTTATAGCCGGTCGAACGGGTTCAAGGGGGGCCCAGGCCTGTGACTCTGGCTGGCTTGGAATTATGGCAATGGTTTGCTGTGCTGCAGCACGAACTGCTATTGTTCGCTGGGATCTTCTTCTTGCTCGGAGCGATCGACGACCTGGCGATCGACATTGTTTACTTCTGGCGCAGGCTTAGCGGCCAAGCCCGGACAATCAGAGTCGATGGTGAAATGCTTGCTGATGAGGCGCTCTCAGGTGACGCTGCGATCTTCATTCCTGCATGGCATGAAGATGCTGTAATCGGCGATACGATCAGCCATGCGCTCAATGTCTGGCGCCAGCAGAACATCACGCTGTATGTGGGTTGCTACCCGAATGATCCGGCTACCATGGCAGCGGTTATGCACGTGGCCTCGGATGATCCGCGTCTGCGCCTTGTCATCCATGACCGCGATGGCCCAACGACCAAGGCCGATTGCCTGAACCGGCTATACCGGGCTCTGGAGGCAGATGAACTCAGGGCCGGCAGACGCGTGCGGATGGTGCTGTTCCATGATGCAGAGGATCTGGTCGATCCGGCGGGGCTGGCTCTCTTGGACCGAGCAATTCGCGTAGTCGATTTCGCGCAATTGCCCGTGCTTCCGATGCCGCGGGTAGATAGCCGCTGGATTGGCAGCCATTACTGCGAGGAATTTGCCGAAGCGCATGCAAAGGCCATGGTCGTGCGTAGCGAACTGGGCGCTGCACTGCCTGCAGCAGGGGTCGGTTGCGCTGTTTCCCGCATGGCGTTGCTGAACCTTGCCGACAGCCGCGGCGGTGTTCCGTTCGCTGCCGACTCGCTGACTGAAGATTACGAACTTGGAATTGCGATTGCGGCCCAAGGCGGCAAGAGCCGGTTTGTCAGGGCGCGTGCAGAGGACGGCAGCCTGATCGCGACGCGCTCGTATTTCCCCGCGCGGCTGGACCAGGTCGTGCGGCAGAAGACGCGCTGGATCCACGGAATTGCCTTGCAGGGCTGGGACCGGGTTGGCTGGGGCCGAAGCCCGCTTGAGTTCTGGATGCGCATGCGTGATCGGCGCGGACCACTCACCGCCCTTGTCTTGCTTGCAGGCTACGCCTTGCTGGCGCTGGCAACACTGGGCTGGGGTGCGTCGCTTGCCGGGCTCATGCCTCCGGTTGCACTGACTCCGATGCTGGAAAGTCTCCTGCTCGCCAATTTTGGGTTCTTCGTCTGGCGCACTGTTTGCCGCTTTGCCTTCACTAGCCGCGAATATGGTGTGCTTGAGGGCCTGCGAGCAGTCTTGCGGATTCCGGTCGCCAACATCATCACGATCATGGCGGGGCGCAGAGCCGTGATGGCCTATCTGCGTACGCTCAAAGGCAGTGCGATCGAGTGGGACAAGACCGATCATGGCGCGCATCCCAGCCTGACATTGTCGAAGCGCCTGAAAGGGAAACGGCCCGATAGCGCAGCGCCAGATGTTGGCCGCACAGAGAACTGGGCGTGAGCGCACGCGTCAGGAGCAGTCGGGGCCGACCGCTCGCAATGCTGGCAGTCGTTGGCATGGGCTGGGTCGCGATCCGCGCTTTGACGTGGGAATCGCCGTTTCCCTTGCAGGCTCAGGCACTGATCCCGGTCTTGCCGAGAATTGTGACGAATGAAGCAGTTGAGGCTCCAGGTCGTGGCTCGGCAAGCATACTCGATGAAGCACTGGCCGCGCTCCGATATGCGAAGCCAATGCGCCCGGCCTATGTCGTGCGCGTGCCCTTGAAACTTGCGCGTCTTGATCCGCAAGAGCCTCAATTTGCAGAACTGCGCCCAAGCAACACCGGCCATCACATGCTGGGGTCGCCCCAATTGTCGCAGCCTCCCTTTCCTGTAGCGGTGGCTTCCCCTTCGGTGACGGGTACAGGGCCGAATGCCCCAGATCCAGACCAGGACCCTGACAAGCGTCGGCGCTGGTCAGTCGATGCTTGGGTGCTATGGCGACAGGGCTCCGGGATTGCGCAAGGTCGAAGGCCAAGTTACGGCGCAAGCCAGGCCGGCGCGGTATTGAACTACCGCTTGCGCCCTTCCAGTGGCCATGATCCGCGCATCTTTGTCCGAGCCTACAGAGCGCTCATCGACAATCCGGAAACCGAGGTGTCACTGGGCGTTTCCGCACGTCCGGTTCCGGCTGTTCCACTGCGCGTCCATGCCGAGATGCGTGCGACGGATCGCTTTGACGAGACAGAATACCGTCCGGCTGCCTTTGTGACGACGGAGCTGCCGCCGCAGTCCTTGCCATTCGGGGCGCAAGCGGAAATCTATGCGCAGGCTGGCTATGTTGGAGGCGATTTTCCCACTCATTTTGCCGATGGCCAGGTTCATGTGATGCGCGAGATGCAAGATTTTGATTTTGCGACAGTGAGCGTGGGGGTTGCTGCTTGGGGCGGGACACAGAAAGGCGCTTCGCGGCTTGATGTGGGCCCAAGCGTCAGGGTGGATTTGGACATCGGAGATGTTCCAGCGAGGGTGGCGCTGGACTATCGCGAACAGGTTGCGGGCGAAGCAGAGCCCGGATCGGGCCTTGCCGTGACAGTTTCGACACGATTCTGAGCCAATTGCGCAGTCTTTTGGGGCCATGATGCCGGCCTGACTTTAATCCGCGTCAAGGCTGGGTTAGGCGTGGTCCATGGAAGACTTCCTGCCAGTCTATCTGCCGATTGCAAATCTGTCGGTCAACGGTCTGTTGATCGTTGCGCTCGGCTTTCTGACCGGCATACTTTCGGGACTGTTCGGGGTTGGCGGTGGTTTCCTGACTACCCCCTTGCTGATCTTTTACGGGATTCCTCCCACAGTCGCCGCAGCCTCCGCCGCCACTCAGGTCACAGGGGCGAGCGTATCCGGAGTGTTCGCCCATTCGCGTCGGGGCGGGGTCGACTACCGAATGGGAAGTGTGATGGTCGGTGGCGGCGTGATCGGTGCGATGGTCGGAGCGCTGCTGTTCCGCTTCTTCCAGGCGATCGGCCAGATCGATGTCGTCATCAATATCCTCTACGTGCTCATGCTGGGGGCCATCGGCATCCTGATGCTGCGTGAAGCGCTTGACGCTCTGCTTCCAGGGCGCAAAGAAACACAGCAAGTCCCTCGCCGCAGGCATCACCCCCTGATCGCAGCGCTGCCGATGCGTTGGCGTTTTTACAGCTCAGGCCTGTATATCTCGCCACTCGCGCCACTGCTGCTTGGGGCGATCGTGGGAGTCCTGACCATGCTGATGGGCGTTGGTGGCGGGTTCATCCTTGTTCCCGCAATGCTCTACATCCTCGGGATGAGCGGAAATGTCGTGGTGGGGACCTCGCTTTTCCAGATCCTGTTTGTGACCATGGCGACAACGATGATGCACGCGATGACCACGAAGGCGGTCGATATTGTCCTTGCCGGACTGCTATTGCTCGGCTCGGTCATGGGGGCGCAATTCGGTACGCAGATTGCCTTGAAAGCGCGCCCTGAAATCCTGCGGTTGGTGCTAGCGAGTATCGTGCTGCTGGTCGCCTTGCGCATGCTCTATCAGCTCGGCGTCCAGCCGGATGAAATCTACACGGTGTCGCCGCTATGACGGGTCTGCTGCGATACGGCCTGCTGATGCTGGCCGCTGTCATGCTGACGGGGCAGCGTAATGCGATCCTCGTGCCAGAGGTTTCGCAGAACGAAGTGCGCGTGCGGCAAGGCTTTACTGGCACCGAGCTGCTCCTGTTTGGTGCGATCCTCGATCCCGAAGGGCGACGGGCAGGCGCAGAGTATGACATCGTCGTTGTGCTGAAAGGACCGACAGAGCCGATCAAACTGCGCGAAAAGGAGCGTTTCGCCGGGATATGGGTTAACGCGGAAAGCTCGGACTTCCGCTCTGCGCCCTCCTTCTTCGCAGTGGCAGCATCGCGACCGATCTCAGAGATAGTCGATAACCGCACCGCGGCGATCTATGAGCTTGGCACTGAATTCATCCAGCTTAGCCCTTCTGGGCAGATCGATCCGGAAAAGCAGCAGCGCTTTGCTGCCGGGCTGGTTGAACAGCGAGAGCGGCTCGGTCTCTACAAGCAGGATATGGGGGGTGTTAAGATCAGCGAGCAGGTGCTCTATCAGGCGCGGATCGACCTTCCCTCCAACGTGACAACAGGCATCTACACAGCGGAAACATTTGCTGTCACCGATGGCCGCGTGATCGCTTCTGCAGTGGCAGAGGTTGACGTTCGTAAGGTAGGATTCGAGCGTTTTGTCGAGACTTTCTCGCAAACCTATGCCTTCTTTTACGGTCTGGTGGCGGTGATGCTTTCCGTTGGCATGGGATGGATCGCAGGGCGATTGTTCGCGCTGGTGTAGGGGCGTTGCCGTCGCCGTACCCATTCATGATCAGCAAACAGCGTTGACGCGATCTTAACTCACGCTGGTCTAATTCTTGCGCTGAACTCGGATGGGTAAGGTTTACGCGAGAAATGACTGATATGGGCAATCAGGATCAATCCCACTTCAAGCCGCAAGGCGGCGCTGCGCCTGCGCAGGCTCCACAAGAAGTCGCTGCGGCGGCTGGCGCTGCGTTTGCCTCCGGCGACGAAGCGGTGCTGGGAGCACATGCCGAACAGGACGGACCAGTCGAGAATGCGCGCATGCCGATCGGCGTGGTGCTCGAAATTGCTGGTTCCGGCTCGCAGATCGCGCTTGATCTGCAGCGCCTCAATGAATGCATGGAGGATGAGGATCCTTCAGTTGAACTGGCCGGACAGGTGGGTAGCCAGGTCAAGATTCGCGTTGGCGACAGCTGGCTGCTGGCCAGTGTTCGCAACCAGCGCAAGGATCGCCGCGCGAACGGTGGTATCCTCGCCAATATCGATTTTCTTGGCGAAGGCGTCGAAGAAAAACTGACTGGGCGCCTGCGCGGTTTCCGTCGCGGTGTGACACGTTATCCGGTCCCCGGCGCGATGATCTATCCGGCAACCACGGAAGATCTGAAGCAAGTCTACGCCAGCGATGGCAGACCCAATGTCGAAATCGGCACGGTTTTTCCGACCAAGGATATCCGCGCCGGTCTCTACATCGATGCCATGCTGGGCAAGCACTTCGCACTTCTGGGGTCGACCGGTACTGGTAAGTCGACCAGCGCTGCGTTGATCCTCCACCGCATATGTCAGGCTGCGCCCAAGGGTCATATCGTCATGATTGACCCGCACGGCGAGTACTCCGCTGCATTCCGCCAGACGGGCATGATCCTCGACGTGTCGAACCTTCAGATGCCGTATTGGCTGATGAACTTTGAAGAGCATTGCGAAGTGCTCCTCACCAGCGACGGAAACGAGCGTCAGGTTGATTCCGACATTCTCGCCAAGTGCTTGCTGCATGCGCGCAGCAAGAACCGCCTGGCGGAAAGCATGGGCAAGATCACCGTCGATTCGCCGATTCCCTACCTGCTGTCGGATCTGTCGAACAAGATCCAGGACGAGATGGGCAAGCTCGACAAGGCCACATCCTCTGCGCCGTACATGCGGATCAAGAACAAGCTCGACGAGATCAAGGCCGACCCGCGTTATCAGTTCATGTTCTCGGGCATGCTGGTGGGCGATACCATGACGGACTTCATCTCGAAGGTCTTCCGTATGCCAAGCGATGGCAAGCCGATCTCCATAATCGACGTGTCCGGCGTGCCGTCAGACATTACATCGACCGTGGTTGCCGTGCTCAGCCGCCTGGTCTTCGACTTTGCCATCTGGGGCCGCGACGATCGCACGCGTCCGGTGCTGCTGGTCTGCGAAGAGGCGCACCGATATGTCCCGAACGAAAAGAACGCCGATGGCTCTTCGGTCGGCCGGATCCTCAGCCGTATCGCCAAGGAAGGCCGTAAATATGGCATCTCGCTGGGCCTGATCACGCAGCGTCCATCTGACTTGGCGGAAGGTGTGCTTTCTCAGTGCGGTACGATCCTTTCCATGCGTTTGAACAACGACCGTGACCAGGCTTTCGTCCGGGCAGCGATGCCCGAAGGCGCGCGCGGCTTCCTCGATTCCATCCCCGCATTGCGTAACCGCGAGGTCATCATCTGCGGAGAGGGTGTCGCCATTCCGATCCGTGTCGCCTTCGACAACCTTGAAGAAAGCAAGCGTCCGGCATCGGAAGACCCGAGCTTCGTCGAGCTCTGGGGCAAGGACGGCGGCGAGCAAGAGGTCGTCGAACGTGTCGTCCGCCGCTGGAGAAGCCAGGGCTGATTTTTCTCGTTAGGCAGGCGCACCCGCGCCTGCATCCTCGGCGCAATTCCCTCCCCCCGGATCAAGTCCGGGGTACGGGGCACCTGCGGGCGCCCAGTCGGGCTTGCGGCCCCTCCGCCGGGGCCGCTTAATCACGTCATCCTGCCTCCGTCATCTGAACTGCTGATTACTCGGTCACGGCAGTCAGCGGACGACCGACCGCCGGCCGGTAGGCCGGAAGCCAAGTGAGCGGACGCGAACGCCGGCGCTTGAGGCCAAAACAAACTACGTCCCCCGGGTATCCCCATAAAGGTGGATATGCAGCCGGTCGCTCATGCGGAAGCCGTGCTTGAGGCATAGCTCGCTCAGCCAAGCCTCGCGGGAGCGCAAGCTCGCGCTGTCGGTGCCTTCCGGCATCAGGAAAACGTGGCCGCGCTTGAAGCGATAACGGCGCTGCAGCGCAAGCACTTCGTCCACATCCTCCGGCGATGCGATGACGAACTTGAAGTAAGCGCGCGGGTCCGCCGCGTAATGGTCGAGCCGCTCGGGGATCAGCGCGAGATCCGCATCATTGCCCGAATGCGCAAGCTTGGGGCTGACATTGTACTGGTCCACCCGGATATCGAGCCGGGGCGGCGCCTTGGTCGTCCCGTTGGTTTCAATTTCGACCGAAAGGTCTGGCAGCAGTTCAAGCAATTCAGCCAGCTTGCCCGCCTGCAGCAGCGGTTCGCCGCCGGTGATGACGAGGCGCTTCTGGCCAAGCGCATCGATCCTCGCGGCGATATCGGCCAGCTCCAACGTGACCTGATTCGCCTTGCGATCAAAGGTGTGCTCGTCACGGTGCGGTCGGTTGTCACCTTCAAACCGCCACGTATATGCCGTATCGCACCACACGCAGGCGAGATTGCAGCGCGAAAGCCGCATGAAGGCCACCGGCATCCCGGCGCTCGGCCCTTCGCCTTGCAGCGAGGCGAAGATTTCGGGACCGCCTGCGTCGTCCGTTGCGAGAACCAGGCTCACAGTTCCCTCCGATGCGAGACGTGTTGGATACGCATGTTACACAGTCCTGGAGATGAATTCCGCTCGATCACAGGCGCAGCCATTGATCGAGCGAGCCGATTACCAACTAAGGAACAAAGGCAGGGTAAGGACATCGGCACTGCTTGCCACGAATCGGCCAAGTAGGGAACTGTTGCGATCCTTTGCTTCGTCTTTGCGAGCAACCGCAGGGAGCGCGGCAATCCAGAGCGTTGCCGGAGCCTCTCTGGATTGCTTCATCGCTGGCGCTCCTCGCAATGACGGGCGGTTTGCGCCTACCCCAGCCGTGCCAGCGCGGCTTGCAAACGCTCCACCTCTGCGGAGTGATGCGCGAAGTCGGCCTTGGCCTTCTCGACCGCCTCAGGCTTGGCGCGCTCGACGAAGTTGGCGTTGGAGAGCCTGCCTTCCAGCGACCTCGCCTCTTTCTGCGAAGCTTCGAGTGCCTTTTGCAGTCGCGCCTTCTCTGCCTCGATATCGATCACCCCTTCCAGCGGGATTACGAACACGTCCGCGCCCGCGGTAATCTGCATCGCGGGTCCGGAGGGCGCTTCACCGATAGTGACGGGGGTAAGCCTAGCGAGCCGCTCAATCGCGGCGCTGCTGCGCTCGATCGTGCTGGCGGCGAGGTCAGAAGCTTGCGGCAGGAACGCGGCCAGCTTCGCTCCGGGCGAAATGCCGAGCTCGTTCTTGGCCGAACGCACATTGGTGGTGAGGTCGATCACCCAGTCGATCGCATCGGTCGCTTGCTTGCTGACTTCAGCGCGCGGGTTGGGCCACTTGGCGAGAATGAGGTCGTACTTCCTCTCACCAAGCGCATGCCATAGCTCTTCGGTGATGAACGGCATGAACGGGTGCAGCATAACGAGGATCTGGTCGAGCGCCCATCCGGCAACCGCGCGGGTTTCTGCTGCGGGATCAAAATCCCCCTCCCGTTCACGGGAGGGGTTAGGGGTGGGTGCGGAGCCACTTTCGGTTACAGGCCCACCCCCGGCCCCTCCCGCAGGCGGGAGGGGAGACAAGACGGGCTTGATCAGTTCCAGATACCAGTCGCAGAACCTGCTCCATGTGAACTGGTAGATGGTGTTGGCGGCTGCATCGAAGCGGAGTTCGGCCATCGCGCGGTCGATCTCGGCCACGCAGGCCGCGACCTCGCCGATGATCCACTGGTTGGCCGCAAGTTTTGCCTCAGGCGCGGCTAGTGTCGACGACGCGCCGATGCCGTTGGACTGGCAGAAACGCGTGGCATTCCAGAGCTTGGTGGCGAAATTGCGATAGCCTTCGACGCGGCGTTCATCCATCTTGATGTCGCGGCCCTGGCTTTCCATCGCCGCCATGAAGAACCGCAGCGCGTCCGCACCATATTGATCGATCAGGCCCAGCGGATCGACGACATTGCCCTTCGACTTGGACATCTTCGCGCCATCTGCGGCGCGGACAAGGCCGTGGAGGTAGAGCTTCGGCCACGGCGCTTGCCCAGTGTTGTAATAGCCTGCCATCATCATCCGCGCATCCCAGAAGAACAGGATGTCGAAGCCGGAAATCAGCAGGTCGTTCGGGTAATGCTTTGCGAACAGCTCAGCATTGTCCTCAGGCCAGCCGAGCGTCGCAAAGGGCCACAACGCGGATGAGAACCACGTATCGAGGACGTCTTCGTCGCGGGTCAGCTCTACGCCTTCGCCGGCTTGAGCTTGAGCCTCATCCTCTGTCATGGCGACGAACACATTGCCGTCCGCGTCGTACCACGCCGGTATCCTATGCCCCCACCATAATTGGCGAGACACACACCATGGCTGGATGTTTTCCATCCAGTTGAAGAAGGTCTTCTCCCAGCTCTTTGGGACGATTTCGATATCGCCGGATTTGACGGCCGCGACCGGTTTCTTGGCGAGTTCCTCCGCGTTGACGTACCACTGGTCCATCAGCATCGGCTCGATCACCACGCCGCCGCGATCGCCGAAAGGCTGAGTGATGACCTTGTCTTCGACCATGATCATCAGGCCTTCAGCGTCGATGTCCGCGACGACTTTCTTGCGCGCTTCGTACCGGTCGAGCCCGCGATATTCGTCCGGCACGAGGTTGAGCGTGTCGATCTCAGCTGCGTCCGCTTCCGCACCGCGGGCGATTTCCATCGCGCGCTTGGCGACCTCTGCATAGGGCGCGCCGTCGCTGCGCATCGCGGCGGCTTCATCCATCAGGCGGTACATCGGGATGCCGTTGCGCTGCGCGACACCAAAGTCGTTCTCGTCATGCGCGCCGGTGATTTTCACCGCGCCTGAGCCGAAATCAGGGTCGGGATAGTCATCGGTGATGATCGGGATCAGACGACGGTGCTCTTTTGGCCCGACCGGAATCTCGCACAGCTTGCCGACGATCGGTGCATAGCGCGCATCGTCTGGATGCACTGCAACCGCACCATCGCCCAGCATGGTTTCAGGCCGGGTAGTGGCGATGGAGATATAGTCACGCTCTTCCTCAAGCGTGATGTTCCCGTCCTCATCGCGCTCGACATAGGTGTAGGTCTCGCCCCCTTCGAGCGGGTATTTGAAGTGCCACATATGGCCGTTGACGTCCTTGCTCTCGACTTCGAGGTCGGAGATCGCGGTCTTCAGTTTGGGGTCCCAGTTCACCAGCCGCTTGTCGCGGTAGATCAGGCCGTCATTGTAGAGATCGACGAAGACCTTCAGCACCGCCTTGGTGAAGTGTTCGTCCATGGTGAACTGTTCGCGCGACCAGTCCATCGAACAGCCCAGGCGGCGCAGCTGGCGAGTGATCTGCCCGCCGGATTCTTCCTTCCACTCCCACACCTTGTCGACGAATTCTTCGCGGGTGTAATTGGTGCGCTTGTCCTGCCGCTCTTCCAGCTGGCGTTCGACCACCATTTGCGTCGCGATCCCGGCATGGTCCGTGCCCACGACCCACAGCGCATCCTTGCCGCGCAGGCGCTCATAACGGATCACGATATCCTGCAGCGTGTTATCGAGCGCGTGGCCGATATGGAGGCTGCCGGTCACATTGGGCGGCGGGTTCACGATGGTGAAGGCTTCCGCATCAGGGCGCTCAGGACGGAACGCGCCGGTTTGTTCCCAATGCTGGTACCAGCGCGCTTCGATGGCGGCGGGGTCGAAAGTGGTAGAGAGTTCTTGCGTCATGTTGAGTGCGCCTTTGCCAGCGAGTGTCCGGCAGTGCAACGGCGCAATCACATGGCTCGCTTGATCAATCCAGCCTTGTGAGCGGGCCAATTTGTCCGCATAGCAATATCTTATGGATGGCGGGGCCAAGTATGCGATAGAGAGTGATGGGCAGGCGGGCGACCGTCTGGTCCTGTCAGGGCCGTATCTGGTCTCCAGCATAGGCGCGATTGACCAGGAGCTGCTTGCTCTTGCAGGCCCTTTCGAAGCGATTGACCTGACCGAGGTTTCAGAGATCGATACTGTCGGGGCGTGGATCGCTGCCAGTCTGGCGGATGAACACGAAGCAGAACTCATCGGAGCCAGCGAGCGCGCCACTCGGCTGATCAAGGCAGTGTGCGCGGCTTCCAATGATGCAGACCTGGCGGCTCCGCGTTTGCCGGTGTGGGAGCGAGTGCCGGAAGCGCTTGGCAAGAAGGTCTTTGGCGCGCGCAGCGGGGTCATTGGCGTGCTGAGCTTTCTTGGCGCAATCATGGTGGCGATCTGGAACCTGCTCTGGCACCCGAGCCGGTTCCGGTGGCTTGCCTTTGTCCGCCAGCTTGAGCTTGTCGGGGTCTCCGCCTTGCCGATCATTGGCTTGATGAGCTTCCTGATCGGGATCGTGATTGCACAGCAGGGTGCGGTTCAGCTCCAGCAATTCGGCGCGGAGACGCTGACTGTAAACCTTGTCGGGCGGATCACCCTGCGCGAACTTGGCGTGCTGATGACGGCGATCATGGTCGCGGGACGTTCAGGCTCGGCATTCGCGGCGCAAATCGGTACGATGAAGCTGACCGAAGAAGTCGATGCGATGCGAACGATCGGGATTTCTCCGGTGGAAGCCC
This sequence comes from Altererythrobacter sp. GH1-8, assembly GCF_043702085.1. Classification (GTDB taxonomy): domain Bacteria; phylum Pseudomonadota; class Alphaproteobacteria; order Sphingomonadales; family Sphingomonadaceae; genus Erythrobacter. Next base: position 1,297,392 of record NZ_CP171690.1, read on the forward strand.
TGGTCATCCCGCGGATTCTCGCCTCGATCGTGATGATGCCGCTGCTGGGCTTCTATTCTGCTGTCGTGGCGATCATCGGCGGCGCTGTGGTCGGCGACCTTTTGCTCGGCATTCCGTTCTGGACCTTCCTGCTGCGGATCGAGGATGTCGTGCCGACCTATGATCTGTGGGTTGGCCTGATCAAAGCCCCGGTGTTCGGGCTGATCGTCGCGCTCGCGGGCTGTTATCACGGAATGCAGGTGCGCGGGAATTCCGAGCAGGTCGGCCTGCGCACGACGCTGGCGGTGGTCTCTGCGATATTTGCGGTGATCGTGCTTGATGCCTTCTTCGCGGTGTTCTTCACAGAGATCGGGTGGGGCTGATGGCAGGCAACGGAACACACGCTCCCGACGCGCACCATCGGTTTCGCGGGGAATTTCCCGTCGAAGTGACCGGACTGGTCAACCGCTTCGGCACGCAAACAGTGCACGAAAATCTCGATTTGAAGGTCAGACGCGGAGAGATTCTTGGCGTAGTCGGCGGGTCGGGCAGCGGCAAATCCGTCCTGATGCGCAGCATCATCGGCCTGCAGAACCCCAATGCAGGTGACGTAGAGGTTTTCGGCCGCTCGATCACTTCGGCAGACCCGGATGAGGAAATTGGCGTTCGCAACCGCTGGGGTGTGCTGTTTCAGGGCGGAGCGCTGTTTTCTACCCTGACCGTGGGTGAGAATGTCGAAGTGCCGCTCAAGCAATTCTACCCGGAGATCGAACCGGGATTGCGCAGGGACATCGCCCGCTACAAGGTGCGTATGTCCGGCCTGCCCAAAGAAGCGGTCGACAAATACCCTTCGGAGCTGTCGGGCGGCATGAAGAAGCGCGCGGGGCTTGCAAGGGCGCTGGCGCTCGATCCGGAGCTGCTGTTCCTGGATGAGCCAACTGCAGGCCTTGACCCGATCGGGGCCGCAGCGTTCGACCGCCTGACCAAGGAATTGCAGGAAACGCTGGGCCTCACGGTATTCCTGATCACGCATGACCTCGATACCCTTCACGAAATCTGTGACCGGGTGGCAGTGATTGCAGACAAGCGGGTGATCGCGGTCGATACCGTTGCGAACCTGATGCAGCTCGATCATCCCTGGGTGCAGGAGTATTTCAACGGTCCGCGTGGGCGAGCGGCACAAGCGACTAAAGCGATGCACTCGAAGGGGGACACGCCGTGATCAGAGCGTTCCTGATCAAACAATTGGACAAGCGCGCTGCGTGCAGGGATAAGAGCTAGGCCATGGAAACACGCGCAAACTTTGTCTGGGTTGGGGCTGTAACACTGTTCCTGCTGGCGATTCTGGCAGCTGCAATCGTATGGATTGCACGGCTCGGCCAAGGCGCGCAAAATGAATATGATATCCTTTTCAATCAATCGGTTGAGGGGCTTGCAAATGGTAGCCAGGTGAGTTTTTCTGGCGTTCCGGTAGGACAGGTTTCGCAGATCAAGCTGTGGCCGCAGGACCCTGAATTTGTCCGCGTACGGATTACTGTTGACGCTGAAGTGCCGATCCTCGTCGGCACGACGGCTACTGTCCAGGCGAGCTTCACCGGTGTCTCTACCATCCTGCTCGATGGGGCCGTGAAGGACGCGCCGCCAATCAGTTGCGAGACAACGGCCTGTCCTGACGGTGTGCCTGTGATCCCGCCCAAGCCCGGCGGATTTGGCGAGATCCTCGCCAACGCGCCGCTGCTGCTGGAACGGCTGGCAACGCTGACGGAGCGGCTGACGCAGGTACTGGACGAAGACAATCAGGAATCGCTGGAAGGCATCCTGCGCAACACCAACCGGATGACGAACAGTCTCGCAGATGCAGCGCCGCAGATCGAAGGGACCTTGGCAGAACTTCAGACCACCTTACGCGAAGCGGGCGAAGCGCTCGACCAGTTCGAGAAGGTGATGGCGTCAACCGACGAGCTTCTGCAGGGCGATGGGGATACGCTCGCCGCCGAGCTGCGCGCGACACTCAAATCGGCCAATGCAGCGGCGCTGTCGCTGTCTGAAACGCTGGAGGACACACGCCCGGCCGCACGTCAATTGTCGCAGACGACCCTGCCGGCGGCTGATGCGACGCTGCGCGATCTGCGCGCGACCAGCAAGGCGCTGCGCAATCTTACCGAGAAAATCGAGAACCAGGGGGCCGGCGCGCTGATCGGAGGTCAGACTTTGCCGGATTACAAGCCATGAGAAAGCCGATGATGTTCTGCCGCCGCCTTGTCCTGCTTGGTTGCGCCAGCGCGCTGGCTGGTTGCGTCAGCCTTGGCGGAGGCGAGCCGCCTTCCAGCCTGCTTACGCTTACAGCAGAAGCGAGTGTTCCACCCGGCTCGGCGCATATCGGTACGCAAGCGGACACGCTGGCGGTTCACGTTCCGGAAACGTCAGCTTCGATCGACGTGCTGCGCATCCCGGTGCAGGTGGATGATGCGACCATTGCCTATGTGACCGATGCCGTTTGGGTGGAAAAGCCTGCGCGTCTGTTTCGCCGTGTCGTTGCTGAAACGATCCGCGCTGAAACGGGCCAGTTCGTCATCGATGGTGATGATCCGAGCCTGTTTGCGGATATACATTTGCGCGGCACCTTGCGCGAATTTGGCTATGATGCGCGCAGTTCCAGCGTGGTTGTGCGCTTCGATGCGATCAGGACCGGCGAAGGCGGCATGGTCGAAACGCGGCGCTTTGAAGCGGTCGAGCAAGGCATTCTTGCGCAGGCGGCACCCGTCAGCTCTGCGCTAAATCGTGCCGCCAATGATGTCGCGCGGCAAGTGGCGGCATGGTTGAGCGAGACGCCAGACCCTGGGCCTTAAGCGGTTTCCCGCTCCAGCAGGCTCAGCCATTCGGCCGCGCTGAGGAAGGCGGCGCGGCGTTCTGCGCGGCGTTCTTCGGCCAGGGTGTCGCGGCCCCATAGATCGGCCTGCCATTCTTCTTCGAGACTTGCCGCGCGCCAGAGCATTTCCGGATCGCTTTCAGGTTCGCGTACTTCCAGCGCGATGGTCAAAGATGCAGCAAGAGAGGCGAGCAGTTCAAGCCCTGCGAGCGTGAAGGGGTCGAGGCTTTCCAGTCGCGCACGCAAAACCGCCAGCGCGGTGTCGGCCTGCTTGCGGTGGACAACGCCGGACACCCGGACCAGCTTGATATTCTCGCGGGCTTCAAGGCGGGCCACCACCGGTTCCCACACTTCCAATTGCTTCTTGTAGAGCGCATCTTCAGGGTCCGCGCGATAACACAGCGTATCCGTTTCTGCATAACCAAGCAGTTTGGCGATGCTTGCGGCGGGCTCTGCCGCGATCTGTTCGATTGCATAGTCGGCCGTGTCGCGCAGGCGAAAGCGCTTCACGTCCAGATCTTCGCCCTGTTCTGCCCATTCGCGAGCGAGCGCTTCTGCCAGCATCTTGGACGGGACCAGCTGCGGGTTTCCTGCAATCGTCTTGAGGCCGCGCCCATCGAGCATGACCTGCCAACCGCCGACAACCTCTGCGACGGAGACATGTTCGTAAAAGCGCTTCATGATTCCTCGCTGCGCCAGCCTTTGGCGATCCAGTTTGGCAGGAAGAAAAACGTTAGAAATCCGGTGATTACGAGGATATAGGCGAGGATCGGGGGCATCGGCAGCAGGCCTTCCTGGATGGCTATCCCGGCACAAACGGTAACAACCCCAATCACACGGATCAGGTTCAGCACCATGAAACGCTTGAACGCGAGCGTTTCGCCGGTGTTGTTTGGCGCAGGAGTCCCGCTCACAACAACCGCTCCAGATGGGCCGCGTCTTCAGCAATGGCTGCCGCGCCGGCGGCGAGCAGTTCACCCGGGGTATGGTACCCCCAGGATACGCCAAGCGCGCGCACTCCGGCATTGCTCGCCATATCGATATCAAAGGTCGTGTCGCCGATCATCACTGCATCTGCTGGCCCGGCTCCGGCATCGGCGAGGCATTGTTCAATCATCGACGGGTGGGGCTTGGAAGGATGACCATCTGCGGTTTGCAGCGACACAAACAGGTCGGAAATTCCGTGCGCAGCAAGGCAGGCCGTGAGACCACGCTGCGATTTACCGGTTGCGACGGCTAGCTGCCAGCCGGCGGAATTAAGGCGGTGGAGCAGGTCGGCAATCCCGTCAAACAACGGCTCGTGCAATTGCCCGCTTTCGCGCGTGTTGAAGAAGCTCTGCTTGTAAGCTGCGACTGCAAGGCCGCGCTGTTCTTCGCTCGCTTCAGGAGCCAGGAGATTGATCGCTTGCGGCAGGCTCAGCCCGACAATCCGGCGCACCTCACGCCGATCAGGGGTGGGCAGGTCCGCTGCGGCAAAGCCTGCTTCCATCGCATCGCACACTGCGGCCTGCCCGTCGACCAGCGTTCCGTCGCAATCGAAGATGGCAAGGCGAAGCGTCATTTGCGCGGCCCTTTCTTCGGCGCAGCCTTGCGTGCAGGCCTACCGCCCGATTTTTTGCCAAGCTTGCCTTGCGCGCTCTTGAGCGATGCCTCTCCGCGCGAACGGCGCTCGCCTTTGCGCGACTTGCGGTATTGCTTGGCATGGGCGCGGGCGGCCTGTTTCTTCTCCGCCGGGGTACGCTCGGGCGGATCGAAATTGAGCGGCTTGGCCTTGCTCAGGCTAAGGTCAAAGCCCAGTTGCTCCATGCTCTGCGCGAAGTGTTCGGGAAGCTCAGCGGTCACGTCAATCTTGCCGCCACCATCCGATTTCGGCGCGTCAATCCGCAGCCGCCGCGCATGCAAATGCATCTTGCGGCTGACCGAGCCGGTCAGAAACGCGTCCTTGCCGCCATATTTGCCGTCGCCCACGATCGGATTGCCGATGGCAGCCAAATGCACGCGGAGCTGGTGAGTGCGGCCTGTCAGCGGCTCCAGCTCTACCCACGCGGCTTTCTTGCCGGCCTTGTCGACAACGCGGTACTTCGTCTTTGCAATTGCCCCGTTTTCCTCATCGACATGCATCTTCTCGCCGCCTGTGCCTGGCTGCTTGGCGAGCGGGGCGTCGATCGTGCCTTCCAGCACCTCTGGTACACCAACGACCAGTGCCCAGTAGACCTTGCGGGCTGAGCGGCCCGAGAAACGCTTGGAGAAATGCGCTGCGCTGCCGGGTGTCTTGGCGACAAGCAGCACGCCGGACGTATCCTTGTCGAGCCGGTGGACGAGCCGCGGGCGGGTATCGTCTTCACCCTCGACGAACGCATCGAGCATTCCGTCAACATGGCGGGTGGTCTTGCTGCCACCCTGCGTTGCAAGCCCCGGCGGCTTGTTGAAGATGATTGCGGACGGCGTTTCCTTGATCACCATCGCCCTTGCTTCGGCAATCTCGGCCTCGGTCAGCTGGCGGCGCGGCTTGACCTTGCGGCCACCGGGACTCTCGCCACCGGGAGGAACACGCAGCACCTGCCCTGCTGCCAGCCGGTCATCGGGCTTGGCGCGCTTGCCATCGACGCGGACCTGCCCGGTGCGCGCCCATTTGGAGACCATGCCAAAGCCGATCTGCGGCAGATGCCGCTTGAACCAGCGGTCGAGGCGAATGCCGTCATCATCCTCGCCGACGGTGAACTGGCGGACTTCCTCAGATGCACCCGTCTTGCTCATTGGAACAGCCTCATGAAGGTGAGGCCGAACATCAGCGCGCTGAGTGCGAGACACACCGACAGGATCACATAGAGCGCAGCAAACAGATATTGCCCGCGCTCGATCAGCACGATCATTTCAAGGCTGAAGGCGGAGAATGTCGTGAACCCGCCGAGCAGGCCTGTCGCCAGCAACAGCCGCAACTGGTCGGTGGAGGCCGGATCGCTGCCCCCGCGCATCGCAAGCCATCCCCACAGCATGCCCATCAGCAGGCTGCCGAGCGCATTGACCGCGAAGGTGGCCCAGGGAAACTGCATCATCGCTGGCGCACCCAGCCAGCCGGTCATTGCGCGGCCAGTCTGATAGCGCAGCACCGCGCCAATCGCCCCGCCAAGGGCGACATGCAGGCTTGCAGCAAGGGGTGACAGGGTACTCATGCTTGAGGCCTATTAACGGCCCAGCCCGCTGCTGCATAGCGCTGTTCGGCTGCCTTCTGTGGCTTTTCAGTCACCTCTCACCCCTTGCAAATCCTACGCATTTTGGTTAGACGCGCCTCGGATCGAGCCGACCGGTAACGGATTCGGCCCCTTTTTCGTTGATTTTCAGGTGGTGCATCCCGCCAGTCTTGCGGGCAATCGCCATTCGTTTTGAGGTGTTGGAATTTATGCAAATCATCGTTCGCGATAACAATGTCGAGCAGGCCCTGCGCGCGCTCAAGAAAAAGCTGCAGCGGGAAGGTGTCTATCGCGAGATGAAGCTGCGTCGTCACTATGAGAAGCCGAGCGAAAAGCGCGCCCGTGAAAAGGCTGCGGCGGTTCGCCGTGCGCGCAAGCTTGAGCGCAAGCGCATGGAGCGCGACGGCGTCAAGTAAGAATGGCGGTTTTCGAGCGGATTACCGCTTGAACGCACTCTCGCGATAAGCCATCAGGGCGCGGTTCGATTCCGCGCCCTTTTGCATTGGATCTGCAGGTGCGCGCGCCGCTAGAATCATTGTTAGGAAATTGCTTTCATGGCCGAAGTCACTCGCGTACCGCTTCAACCGATTGCCAAGGGCTCGCTGACCAAGCTCTGGCTTGGCGTGATTGTTGCCATTCTGATCGGCGCTGGCATTGCCTGGGCGGCTGCGCCCAAGGGTTTCAGTGTCGATACGATTACGGCAGGCGAAGGGCCGACCCCGCAAATCGGTGAAGTTGCCTTCGTCAATTACACTGGCCGCTTTGCCTCGACCGGCGAGGAATTTGACAGCTCGCGCGACTTCCGTTGGCCGATCCCCGGCATCATGCCGGAGGGCGCGCCGTTCCCGGTGGAGCAGGGCGCGACCGTCGATGGATTTTTCGAAGCCCTGCAGCAGATGCAGGTTGGCGGGAAGTACGAAGTCTATATCCCCGCAGACAAGGGTTATGGCGATGAAGACCGCCGCGACCCGCAAACCGGTGAAGTCCGCATCCCGGCCAATAGCGATCTGATTTTCGAGATCGAACTGGTCGATACCATGACACAGGAAGAAGCGCAGCGTCGTTTCGGGTTGCTGCAACAGGCGATGGAAGCCGGCCCGCCGCCTGCGCCAACCGACGCGATTCCGGGCGAATAATCAGGGAATTCTCATGTCGGTAGACAAGGAAACCGTTGCCAAGATCGCGAGCCTCGCGCGGATCAAGATGACCGACGAGGAACTCGAGCGCATGGCGCCTGAGCTAAACGGCATCCTCAACTGGGTCGAACAGCTGGGTGAAGTCGATACCTCGAATATCGAGCCGATGACTGCGGTGATCCCCAACACACTCCGCCTGCGCGCGGATGAAGTGAATGCAGATCCCAAGACCGGCGGCGATCGGCGCGACGATATTCTCGCCAATGCGCCTGCGGCTGAGCATGGTTTCTTCGGCGTTCCGAAGGTGATTGAATGAACGACGCGAACACATATCGCGAGCCCCCGCGCAGGCGGGGGCCTCATTGGAAGTGGCGAAGCGCGCGCGGCCTGAGGTCCCCGCCTTCGCGGGGACTCACGAAGCATGACTGAACTTACCAATCTAGGCGTCAAGGACATCCGCGACGGCGTGGCAAACGGCGACTTCACCGCGCGCGAAGTGGCGGAAGCCTTCAATACGGCTGTGGCAGAGGCGGCGGCGCTCAACGCGTTTATCGTGACCACGCCTGACCATGCGCTTGCGGCTGCTGACAAGGTCGATGCGGACCGCGCGGCGGGCAAGACCCTTGGCACAATGGCAGGCGTGCCGATCGGCATGAAGGACCTGTTTGCGACGCACGGCGTCCAGACCACCGCGGCGAGCCACATTCTTGAGGGCTTCAAGCCGCAGTATGAAAGCACGGTCAGCCAGAACCTGTGGGATGCAGGCGCGGGCATGCTGGGCAAGCTCAACCTCGATCAGTTCGCGATGGGCAGCTCAAACGAGACGAGCTATTTCGGCAATGTAAACTCGCCGTGGCGCAAGTCCGGCAGCAACGCCGCGATGTCTCCCGGCGGTTCCTCGGGCGGTTCGTCTTCCGCTGTGGCTGCGCGTATCGCACCTGCTGCAACTGGCACGGACACCGGCGGCTCAATCCGCCAGCCAGCCGCCTTCACCGGCATTTGCGGGATCAAGCCAACTTACGGCCGTTGTTCGCGCTGGGGCGCGGTCGCTTTCGCCAGCAGCCTCGATCAGGCGGGGCCAATGGCGCGCAGCGTCGAGGATTGCGCGATCATGCTCGAGGCCATGGCGGGTTTCGATCCCAAGGATGCGACCTCGCTCCAGATGGATGTGCCCGCGTGGGAAGCAGGGCTCTCCGCGGACCTGAAGGGCAACAAAGTCGGTATTCCCAGGGAATACCGCATGGACGGGACCGATGACGCGATCCTCAAGTCGTGGGATCAGGGCAAGGAATGGCTGCGCGATGCCGGTGCTGAGATCGTCGATATCTCGCTCCCGCACACCAAATACGCGCTGCCCGCCTATTATATCATCGCCCCGGCAGAGGCTTCATCCAACCTCGCCCGCTACGATGGCGTGCGTTACGGCCTGCGCGACCTGCCCGAAGGGGCTGGCTTGCAAGACATGTATGCCGCAACCCGCGAAGAAGGCTTCGGTGACGAGGTCAAGCGCCGCATCCTGATCGGCACTTATGTGCTTAGCGCGGGCTTCTACGATGCCTATTACAATCAGGCGCAGCGGGTGCGCGCGCTGGTCGCGCGCGATTTTAGCGAGGCCTGGAGCCAGTGCGACGTGATTCTGGCGCCGACCACGCCAACGCCGAGCTTCCCGCTGGGTTCGCTCAATGAAGACCCGCTGACGATGTATCTGAACGATGTTTTCGCCGTGCCAGCCTCGCTCGCCGGGCTGCCCGCGATGAGCGTGCCCGCGACGCTGACAGAGGACGGATTGCCGCTTGGCCTCCAGCTCATCGGCAAGCCGTTCGACGAGCAAGGCGTGCTCAATGCGGGTCTGGCGATCCAGCAGCGTTCGGGCTTTGATGCCGCGCCGGAGAAGTGGTGGTGAGCGACGAAACCGCGCTGACGATTGCCGGGATCGGCATCATGCTGGCGGTCCCGCTGACGTTCATGTTCGCAAACTGGATCCGCAAGAACGTCGATTACGGGGAAGCGCAGTTTCCGTCGGACCACAAGACGTCAGACCCATCCGACAGCGAATCGTGATGACTGGCCACAGCGGTTTTCCGTCCGCTGCCCAGCGTGTGCTCGACGATGTTTGTGTGCCCGGCGCTCTGGAGCATTTTCAGGCACCATTCGAGGCTCTGCGATCGCACTTCCTCGACCTTCCTTATGGTCTTAACGTGCACTTGATCCGAAACCACGGCAATTTCGGGGATGCTTTGATCCGTTACGGCACGGAGCGGTTTCTGGAAGACATCGGGGCTAAAGTCACAAAGCTCGATACGATGCCATTCACTCGGCCGCGCAAGTACAGGATCATTCTGGAATGCTTGCGAACGCACATTCCGATAGGCCGTCCCCACATTGTCTATAGCGGCAGCGGAGCATGGTACGAAGCCTATGCCAATGCACCCAGTCGAGTTGCGTTATGCAGCAAGTTTGCGCGCGATGTCATGGTGCTGCCAACGACCTATTCCGGTACCTTCGATAAGCATCAGAACGTTACCTATTGGGCGCGAGATCACTTCGAGAGCCTGCAGTCCATGCCTCAGGCGAAATTTTGCCATGACATGGCTTTCTACCTGGCGCTGGTTGAGCCTGATCGATTGCTACCCAATCGCACTCCGCCAGATCGGGACTTGTTTATCTGCTTCCGCGTGGATGTGGAAAAGAACTTTTCTGGCCGCGTGCCTCAGTCCAATTTTGATCTCAGCAACAGCGGAAAGGACAATGACGATGCGCAGGACTTCCTCCGCCACATTGACCAATACGAACGCGTCATCACAGACCGATTGCATGTCGCAATTGGCGCGGCTTTGCTCGGCAAGGAAGTGAAACTGGTCAGCAATTCCTACTTCAAGATCCGCGCGATATTCGATTCGAGCATCAAGGGCATATTCCCGAAATGCGAGATGATCTCCGATGAAGAGGCGGCGCAGCTGCTGGCAGACGTCGATTAGTCGCGCCTAGCCCCGCTTTATCCGTGCTTGCAGCCACGCTCGCACCGGCTCGTCAAACAGCTTGCCCGCGATAACCGCAAGCAGCACTGTCCCGCCGAGATAGATCGCCATGTCGCGCGCCAGATTGTCGCCGAAGAACTCGCCCGTGGTCGCGATCATCACCGCGCCCGCCAGCATCAGCACCGGCAATTGCAGGACATAGATCGGATAGCTGAGCCAGCCGAGCCAATGCGAAATCTTTGCTTCGACGGGGCCGGGACGGGCCGAGGCGCCCAGCCAGATCGCCAGCGGGAAGATGAACGCCACGCTGATCAGTGCAGGCCACGGACCCCAGCTCACCGGCACGGCAAGCGCGCCGAGCAGCAGCAGCACCGGGATCCAGCTTGGCAATTTGGGCGCAACCGCGAAGCTCCGCATCCGCACCAGCGCGACGCCGAGGAAAAAGGCGAAGCCGCAGCGCAGGCCGCCCATCGCGAACGTGCCCCAGGTCGAGCCTGAATCGAGCGTGCCATTACCCAGCGCAAACACCACCATGGCAAGGAAGCAGCCCCCAACAATCGCGGTAATCATCTTCGGCGTGAGCCGCAGGATGATGAGCGCATAAAGACCGTTCACCGCCAGTTCCCAGAACAGTGACCAGGCCGGAAAGTTGAACGGGAAGGCCTGTGTGACGATGGTGTCATGCACGAGGCCCGGCGGCGGGGCAGGCAGGAAGAACAGGTTAAGCACGGCGGCGAGCGCGAATTCGCTCTCGCTCATGACAGCCGGGGGATGGGTTCCGACGGCTCCGAGACACGCCAGCAAAGCCACCGCCATGCCGATGAAGTAGAGCGGATACATGCGCACAACCCGCCGGTTCATGAAGTTGCCTGCGCTCATCGAACCGAGCAGCCGCGGCTCGTAGGTCGCCGCCAGCACATAGCCCGAGAGCAGGAAGAACAGGTCCACGGCGAGAAAACTGCTCGGCAGGATGGGCACGTCATGCCCCGGCCACGGGTAATGCCGCAGCATCACCGCAATCGCCGCAAGGCCGCGCAGCAAGTCCAGCGTAACCAGCCGCTGACCCTGTCGGATCGGACGCGGCGTGACGGACACGCTCAGCGTTTCGTCATAGGCTTGTGGCAGTAAAATGGGCTTGTAGGCGGTCATTGCGTGACCATAGGCCGCGCATAGTTACCAGCCCGTTCACGTTTGGCGCGAAAATCACCGTGGAAATCACCGCGAAAATCACCGTGAAAATCACTGCGAAATTCGGCGCAAATCGGACTTTTCACGCGGGACGTTAAACCCTATTGCAAGCCCCATGAGCACATATCGTATTCAAGGCGCCACGGGCGAGTGGGAAGTCGTGATCGGGCTGGAAGTCCACGCGCAGGTCACCTCCAAGGCCAAGCTGTTTTCCGGCGCATCGACTGAGTTTGGCGCGGAGCCCAATTGCAACGTCTCTCTTATCGATGCCGCGATGCCGGGCATGCTGCCCGTGCCGAACCGCGAATGCATCCGCCAGGCGGTCCGCACCGGCATGGCGATCGACGCGCAGATCAATGCGTGGAGCCGGTTTGACCGCAAGAACTACTTCTATGCCGATCTGCCGCAGGGCTATCAGATCAGCCAGCTCTACCACCCGCTGGTGGGTGAAGGGCAATTGCTCATCGAAGCGGATGAGAAGGCCGGAATCCCGCAGGACAAGGTGATCGGGATCGAGCGCATCCATGTCGAGCAGGATGCGGGCAAGCTGATGCACGATCAGCATCCGACCATGTCTTATGTCGACCTCAATCGCTGCGGTGTCGCGCTAATGGAAATCGTTTCGCGGCCCGACATGCGCTCTCCGGCAGAGGCGGGGGCCTATGTGCGCAAGCTGCGCACGATCCTGCGCTATGTCGGCAGCTGCGATGGCAACATGGAAGAAGGCTCGATGCGCGCGGATGTGAACGTCTCTGTCCGGCGTCCGGGCGAGGAATTCGGCACGCGGACCGAAACAAAGAACGTCAACTCCGTGCGCTTCGTCATGCAGACGATCGAGCACGAGGCAAACCGCCAGGTCGATCTGATCGAGAGCGGCGGGAAAGTTGTCCAGGAGACGCGGCTGTTCGACCCGAGTACCGGGACGACGCGGTCGATGCGGTCGAAGGAAGACGCGCATGACTATCGCTACTTCCCCGATCCGGACCTGCTTCCGCTGGAGCTTGATCAGAGCTTTCTCGATGAATGCCGCGCGAGCCTGCCGGAATTGCCCGATGCGAAGCGCGCCCGCTACGTGGATGAGCTGGGACTGTCGGACTACAATGCCGCGACGCTGACCGCGGAAGTCGAGACATTCGCGCGGTTTGAAACGCTGCTGGCGGAAACGGCCAAGGCGCTCGGCAAGAGCGAGAAGGATGTCGCAACGCAGGTCGCGAACTGGTCGCTTTCCGTGGCTCCGGGCGTGGTAAAATCACTTGGCGATGAGGCTGACATAAGCCACGCAACCGCTGCGCGTCAGGCAAGCATCCTCAAGATGCAGGATGCGGGCGAGATCAGCGGCGGGCAAGCGAAGGAAATCTTCGAAATCGTGCTCAAGACAGGCCGCGAGCCTGACGAAATCGCGGACGCTGAAGGCCTGAAGCAAGTGTCCGATACCGGCGCGATTGAAGCCGCAATTGACGACATCATCGCGAACAACGCGGACAAGGTCGAGGAATATCGCGGCGGCAAGGACAAGCTGTTCGGCTTCTTCGTCGGTCAGACGATGAAGGCGATGCAGGGCAAGGCCAATCCGGCGGTCGTGAACCAGATCCTGAAGGACAAGCTTGGCTAGTGGCGATGCAACTGGACAACAACGCTCGCGAGTTGGCTATTACCGGCGCGCTCCTGTTCCTTGTGGGGCTGCTTCAAGGTCTCGTCGTAGAGCATTTTGCCAATCCACGCATGGCGCTTTCTGCGCATCTCGATGCGGTCCAGAGCGGTATGGCGGTATTGATCGCAGCAGCGTTTTGGCGTTCAGCCCGTTGGAGCGTAAAAACAGAACAGGTCGCGCGTTGGGCCTTGGCGGTCGGCATGGTTGGATTGTGGCTTGGTATCACCCTCGCGGCGATAACGGGCGCGAACGAGGCTCTCCCCATCGCTGGCGAAGGCTATTCGGCAACACCCAAAGCTGAATTGGCGACGACCGCAGTTATTGGCACGTCAAGCCTTGCGCTGCTGCTCGGCTGGGGTTTGTTTGTCATGGGACTGATCCGAGGACGGTGAGCGACCCCCGTCTTTCCATCGTCCTCGTCCAGCCTGAGATACCCGGCAATACCGGCGCGGTGGGGCGCACCTGTGTGGCGCTCGATATGGAGCTGATCCTGATCCATCCGCTCGGCTTTGTGATTGACGACAAGCGGGTAAAGCGATCGGGCCTCGACTATTGGCCGCATATCCGCCTGACCGAGTTTGCGAGCTGGGCGGAATTCCTTGCTGAGCGCAGCCCCCGCGAAGACCAGCTCTTCCTGTTCGAGGAATATGCGCCGCGCAGCTTCTTTGAACCGGACTATCCGGCTGACGCCTATCTCGTGTTCGGGCGCGAGACCAAGGGCATCCCGCAAGAGATCGTCGAGGCTCATCGCGATCAAATGGTCGCTTTGCCGATGCGTTCAGACAAGGTGCGTTCGCTCAACCTTGCGAACACCGTCGCTGCGGCAGCCTATCAGGCGGTGCGCAACCACATCTAGATTCATAGAAAAAGCCGCCGGGATCGCTCCCGACGGCTGTTTCGCATTTCAGCTGGGCAGCGACTTAAGCGCGTGTGCCAGACAGCGGCATCGCACCGAAGGCGCCTGCATTGACGCTGCCGGTCAGGCTAGCGCCATCGATCACAGCTTCGCACTCGAGCGTCATCGGCATCGGGACGACCATGTTCATTTTCCAGCTCAGCGTGTTGCCGTCGACCGTGCCGTCAACCACGTCCATGCTGCCCATGCCGCCTGCCATGCTGCCAGAGAACGTGCCGTCGCCGTTGTCTTCAACGGTGAAAGTTCCGCTCTGGTCGCCCATCGGGCTCTTGACGGTGGTGTTGTAGGTTCCAGCAACAGACATTGAATTCTCCTCTAAAGTAAAGCGCGCCGCCATCGAGCGCCGCGATCCGACCCTGTATTTACATGGCTGTCAGTTAGACTCAACCACATATCGGCGTTTGGCATTTGCCAGCGCGCCCTCCCGCCAGAAATGCACCGGCTTGAGCTTGTGATCGACGAACAGCTGCATCTGGTCGGTGTAATGCGGACTGCTTGGACGGGTTGTCGCCGCACCAAAAGGCTGGATCGAACGGGAAAACACCCGCCCGCCACCGCGCGGCCATTCGACCCACTGGATGAAACTGTCGCCGTGAACAAGGCTGAGGCGACCATCATCGTCGACCCGCCAGGTTGTGGATGCGCGCAGCGTATCGGATCCGCCATCGAGCGGAAGGTCCACATCGCCCTGCCGCAGCCGCAAAAGTTCTGACATCGGCGGATCGAGTCTGCCGAAATGCTCCTGCAGATGAGCTACCTTGGCGCGAAGATGCTCGGCGACATCGGGGGCGTTCTTGTTCTGGTATTCGGCAGACATGAAATCCTTGATCATGAGCAGCGCGAGCGCATCGGCGGAGCCAGCGCTATCGGCGGTAAAGTCCCAGCCGAGCAGCAACGTGCGTGCCCGGGCGAGGTCCTTGTCTGCCCCCGGATCGAGCGCTTCGAGCGCGTCCCACAGATCGGCGACATATCCTTCGCGCTCATAGGCAGTATCGTATTTGATTCGCTCAAGGTTCGTTCGGTCGAGCAGATTTGCTTCCGACAGCAGCCGGTAGGCGCGGCGCGAGCGGTTGGTCTGCTTGTCCTCGATCCCGAGCACGGGGGAAAAATCGTCGGGCGAAAGATCGTCTGCCGATCCTGCCGCCGTGTAGGGTTCGTTATTGGCATTGTAGAGCCAGCCGCTCGTCGGATTGATCAGCCGCGGGATTTCCGCGTAATCAACCGTGCCCTGCCAGATCAGGTCGCTGCGATTGCCGGGCAAGATCCCGCGCCAGTTGACCTGTATCTCGCCGAGTTCCGGCCGGTCGGGGATCGCGGCATTGTAGACATAAGCGATATTGCCAGCCTCATCGGCGTATATGAAGTTGGTGGAAGGGATCGCCATCCGCGATATCTGGGTTTCCCACTCGTCGAAACTGGTCGCCTTGTTGAGCCGGTAATAGGCGTCGAGCTGCTCGATGCTGTCGATCCCGCCATAGCGGATCGCGAATGCGCCCTTGTCGTTGAAGATCACCGGGCCATGCTCGCTGCGATAGACCGTGCGGCGGATCGGCAACACAATGGGGCCGACCTTCACAGGTAGCGTAACGGTCTTTTCTTCAAGATCGCGCCATTCGCCGTCGAGCCTGTAGCGCATACCGCTTTCGTCGAGTTCCAGCTGAAAGACATCGACCATGTCAGGACGGTTGACGGTGTTGGTCCAGCCGAGGTGCCGGTTGTGGCCGAGGAAGGGGAAGGGCGAGCCGGGGAAGTTCGCGCCAGCAAAATGCCAGCCTTCCTCGCTTTCAACGACCATCTCATACCATGCGACCCCGCCCCGCAGTGGCTGGTGCGAATTGGATATCAGCGTCGTCGGGCCCCCGGATTTCGCCGGGGCCACGGCAAAGGCGTTGGAGCCGGACAGTGCCCCCATCTCTCCCCAGGGCAGCGGATGCGCGCGTGCCTGTGCTGGCACGCCATCGAGGTCGGGCCCGATGACGTCGCCGTTGGGATCGCGCGGGAAACCGGGAATGTCGGGGCCAAACTCGCGCCGCAACGGCTCGCCTGCCACCAGCGGCTCGATCACGTTGTTGAGGCCGAAGAAGAACGGCTGACGCAGGGCAAAGCCCGCCGCCACGTCCTCACCATTGACCGGGAAGAGATTGGCTAGCTTCAGTTCCTCTGGATGTTGGGCAGCATACTGGTTGAGTCCTGCAGCATAGGCGTTGAACAAGGCGCGCGTGGCTTCGGGCAATTGCGGAAATTCGCGCTCCGCCGTGCCGCGCGCATCGAGCAGGTGGTACACAAAATCGACTGCCGCGCCTTCCTCGCCCGCAATCGCGCCATAGCGCCCGCGGGCCATCGCGATCACATCCTGCAGCGTGAAGAAATCATCCTCTGCATGCGCCACCGCCACCCCCAACGCCACATCGGCATCGGTCTTGCCGTAGATGTGCGGAACGCCAAAATCGTCGCGGATGATTTCAGCGCGGTAATCGCCTGCGGGTGGCGGCGCGCCCTTATCGGCGAAGAACGGCTCCCAGCTTGCCAGACCCACGAATGCAAGCAGCGCGATCACAACCAGTCCAAACGCGCCTCGCGCAAGCCATCTGCGGAACATCATCACTCCCTTGTCGATTTTGCTTTGTGCGGACATTGCGTTTGGCTGCCTCGCCGGTCAACAGCGAACCAGCACTTAGCTTGTATTGAATAGAGGGATAATCGTGACTTTCAGATCCATCGCCAGGCTTGCCCTGCCCATCACTGCCATTGCGCTTGCGACCAGCGTTACGCCCGTGTCAGCACAGCAGGTTTTTGGATCAGGCGTAGCGCCTTCCACCGTAGCCAACAGTGAGGAACGCCCGATCCGCTTTGAAACCAGCGCGCCCGCCGATGCGGCCTTGGTGGTCATCATGGCGAACGCGCAATTGCCAAGCGGAATTGAACTACCAGATGATGCCAGCGCCTGGATCGAAGCGGAGCAATTCGAAGGCAAGGATGGCCAGTCGCTCGACATCCCGACCGGGCCGGGCAATCCGCGCATCACCTTGATAGGAGTGACGCCGAAGGATCAGGCAGCGATCAACTGGCGCGAAGTGGGCGGCTCGGTCGTGCAGAAGATGAAATCCGTCAAAGCGCCGATCGCGATCCTTGGCGTGGACGATGCGGCTGCGATGGCCGATATCGGTTTTGGTGCAACCTTGGGGCAATATCGCTTTGATCGCTACGACAGCGACCGCAAGGCCCCGCCGGTTGATCCGGTCACGATTGTCGGGGCAGGCGCCAGTCAGGCAGACGTGCTGTTCTCAAGCCGTCACGTGCATCTGGCCGAAGGTGTCCGGCTCGCGCGCGACCTCGTCAACGAACCAGCCAACGTCATCTATCCGGAAAGCTTCGTCGCGCGTGTGCGGGAAGAGCTACGCGGCGTGGACAATGTCACCATCGAAGTTCTCGAACCGGCCGATATGCGCCGGCTCAACATGGGGGCGATCGTAGGTGTCGGGCAGGGCAGCCCGCGCGAAAGCCGGTTGATGGTGGTGACTTATCGCGGGGCTGGCGGACCGCCGCTGGCGCTGATGGGCAAGGGCATTACCTTCGATACCGGGGGTATTTCGCTCAAACCCAACAGCGGGATGTGGGAGATGAAAGGCGACATGTCGGGCGCAGCGGCAGTGAGCGGTGCGATCCTGAGCCTCGCCAAGTCGGAAGCGCCGGTCCATGTCGTTGCGGTCGCGGCGCTGGCGGAGAACATGCCCGGCGACAATGCGCAGCGGCCCGGCGATATCGTGCGGACCTATTCCGGCAAGACCATCGAAATACTCTCGACCGACGCCGAAGGGCGGCTCGTCCTGTCCGATGCAATTGAATACACGGTAGACCGCAAGAAACCCTGGGGCGTGATTGACATTGCCACTCTGACCGGCGGTGCGGTTAGCGCTCTTGGCGATGAATACGCTGCGCTGTTTGCGCGCAAGGATGACTATGCCGAAGCCGCGTTGGCTGCGGCGGAGCGCACGACCGAGAGCCTTTGGCGCTTGCCGCTGCATCCAGCCTATCGCGATGCGGTAAGGACATCTGATATCGCCGATGTACGCAACAGCGGGATCAGCCCGAGCGCAAGCTCTGGTGCGCATTTCATCGAATTCTTCGTGCCGGAAGATATGCCCTGGATCCATATCGATATGGCTCCGGTGGACCGTACCACAAAGGCGCGGCCACTGATTCCGGTCGGTGCTCGGGGGTTCGGGGTGATGCTGCTGGATGACCTGGCCCGCAACTGGCGACCACAGCCAGACAATTGAGCAGGATCAAGGCAATTGAGCAGGATCAAGGCAGGGATACAGAATCTGTGCGATGGGGGCTTGCGCCCTCTCGCGCAGAGCCTACCTATCTGACTAATACACCTCGAAATTTGCGCAGAGGGCTTGTGTTGCTGAAATGCCACACCATCTGAGGTTAGTAGTCATATGAGGGATCAGCCATGAACCTGGAAAAATTCACTGACCGAGCCAAGGGTTTCCTGCAAAGTGCGCAAACTGTTGCTATCCGGATGGAGCATCAGCGGATCACCCCTGTCCACCTGTTAAAGGCCCTGCTGGAAGACAAGGAAGGCATGGCCGCTGGCCTTATCCAGCGTGCGGGCGGTAACCCTATGCTCGCTGTCGATGCGGTGGATGCAGAGCTTGCCAGGATCCCGGCTGTCTCGGGCGGCGGTGCGCAGGCGACGCCCGGACTCGATAACGACGCGGTGCGCGTCCTCGACCAGGCCGAGCAGATCGCGGAGAAATCGGGCGACAGCTATGTCACCGTAGAACGGCTGTTGGTCGCGCTGGCGATCTCCAAGACAAAGGCGGGAGAAGCGCTCAAGGCTGCAAGCCTTACCCCCCAGGCGCTTGAAGCGGCAATTTCGGAACTGCGCGGCGGGCGCAAGGCTGACACTGCCAGCGCGGAAAATGCCTATGACGCGATGCAAAAGTACGCGCGCGATCTCACGCAGGCCGCGCGCGACGGCAAGCTCGATCCGGTGATCGGCCGTGACGAGGAAATCCGCCGCACGATCCAGATTCTCGCGCGCCGCACGAAGAACAACCCCGCGCTGATCGGCGAGCCTGGCACCGGTAAGACCGCGATTGCGGAAGGCCTCGCGCTGCGCATCGCCAATGGCGATGTGCCCGACAGCCTCAAGGGCCGCACGCTGATGTCGCTCGACATGGGCTCGCTGATCGCAGGCGCCAAATATCGCGGCGAATTCGAAGAGCGGCTGAAGTCCGTGCTTGATGAAGTGAAGGGCGCGGATGGCCAGATCATTCTCTTCATCGACGAGATGCACACGCTGATCGGGGCAGGCGCTTCGGAAGGCAGCATGGATGCCTCCAACTTGCTCAAGCCTGCGCTTTCGCGCGGCGAGCTGCATTGCATCGGCGCCACCACGCTCGATGAATATCAAAAATATGTCGAGAAGGACCCGGCGCTGCAACGACGGTTCCAGCCGGTCTATATCGAAGAGCCTTCGGTCGAAGACACGATCTCGATCCTGCGCGGTCTCAAGGAAAAATACGAACTGCATCACGGCGTCAACATCACTGACAATGCGCTCGTGGCTGCGGCTCAGCTGTCCAACCGCTACATCCAGAACCGTTTCCTGCCGGACAAGGCCATCGACCTGATGGACGAAGCGGCTTCGCGCATCCGGATGGAAGTGGAATCGAAGCCGGAAGAGATCGAAACGCTTGACCGGCGGATCATCCAGTTGAAGATCGAAGAGCAGGCGCTCTCGAAGGAAAGCGACGATGCCTCGAGGGATCGGCTGGTTGCGCTTCGCGAGGAACTTGCGAACCTGGAGCAGCAGTCGGCGGAACTGACCACTCGCTGGCAGAACGAACGCGACAAGATCCAGGCGGAAAGCCGGATCAAGGAAGAGCTTGATGCAGCGCGGATCGAACTGGAGCAGGCGCAGCGCGAAGGCGATCTCGCCAAGGCCGGTGAGCTGTCCTACGGCAAGATTCCCGAGCTGGAAAAGGCGCTGGAAGAAGCGCGCGGCGCCTCTGAAAATGCGCTGTTGCGCGAAGAGGTGACCGAGGAGGATATCGCCTCCGTTGTCAGCCGCTGGACCGGCATTCCGGTCGACAAGATGATGGCAGGCGAGCGCGACAAGCTCCTCCAGATGGAAGAACTTCTCGGCAAGCGCGTGATCGGCCAGGAAAAGGCCGTTGAAAGCGTGTCCAAGGCGGTGCGCCGCGCGCGGGCTGGCTTGCAGGACCCGAACCGGCCATTGGGCTCATTCCTGTTCCTCGGGCCCACGGGCGTCGGCAAGACTGAGCTGACCAAGGCGCTTGCTGAATTCCTGTTCGACGATGACCAGGCGATGGTCCGCATCGACATGAGCGAGTTCATGGAGAAGCACTCGGTCGCGCGGCTGATTGGCGCGCCTCCAGGCTATGTTGGTTACGACGAAGGCGGTGTGCTGACTGAGGCGGTGCGCAGGCGGCCCTATCAGGTCGTGCTGTTCGACGAGGTCGAGAAAGCGCATAGCGACGTGTTCAACGTGCTGCTGCAGGTGCTCGATGACGGGCGCCTGACCGACGGGCACGGCCGGGTGGTCGATTTCTCCAACACGCTGATCATCCTTACTTCCAACCTTGGCAGCCAGTTCCTCTCCAACCTGCCCGATGACGGTAAGGTCGAAGATGTCGAGAAGGACGTGATGGATGTCGTGCGCGGTCATTTCCGCCCTGAATTCCTCAACCGGCTGGACGAGATCATCCTGTTCCACCGCCTCAGCCAGGAACACATGGCGCCAATCGTGGAGATCCAGGTCGGTCGCGTACAAAAGCTCTTGAAGGACCGGAAGATCATGCTCGATCTGACCGATGCTGCGCTGCGCTGGCTGGGCCGGGTGGGCTATGACCCAGTCTATGGCGCGCGGCCCTTGAAGCGGGCAGTGCAGCGCTATCTTCAGGACCCGCTGGCGGAGATGTTGCTGGAAGGCAAGGTTCCCGACGGCAGCATGGTGAGCATCGATGAGGGCGACGGCGAACTCAAGATCAGCGTTGCGTGACGGAGCTTGGCAGCTTCAACGCTCTGCAGGCCACGCGGTCATGTCTAACCCTTGCTGTACGTTGATATTATCGTAAATCTTGACCCTCCTGCTTGTTATTTCGCGATGCATGGTGCTCAAATCAAGTAATAATATTAGCCGAACGGGGTGCTTGTGGGAATCTCGCCACAGTGGCGGCAAAAGCGCTCAAGAGGGCTTTGACACGCGTTAATCTCTCCTTCACAAAACGGTCATCTAAGGGGACTGGATTCGCTTCTGAAGATTGGTCGCATCTCAACCTTGCGGGGGCGAGCGCGCGGCCAATCCTGAGAGACGATTCCTTCCGTCCCCTTTATTCGGTGACTGGAGAAAGCATGAACAAGTTTCGCACGAATTCCGTGAAGGGCCTCGCATTCTCGGCGTCGGCCCTCGCTCTTGTTATGGGCGCGCCTGCGCTGGCTCAGGATGCAGATGAGCAGGCTGAAGAAGTTGTCGAGGAAGATGAGGAAGACGAGCAAGTCGATATCACGACTGGCGAAGAAACCGCGCAACCTCAAGGCACGATCACCGTTACCGGTTCGCGTATCGTGCGCGACACCTACTCGAGCATTTCACCCTTGCAGGTTATCACGACAGAGCAGTCTAGAGATGTGGGGCTTTTTGACCCAACGCAGATTTTGCAGCGCGATGAATCGGCCGCCGGTCAGCAAGTCGATGCAACGTTCCAGGGCTTCGTGCTTGCCAACGGTCCGGGATCAGTCACGCTAAACCTACGTGGCTTGGGTGCTGATCGGACGCTCTTGCTGCTAAACGGTCGTCGTCTTGCCCCGGCTGGTGTTGAAGGCGCACCGGTAAACCCATCAATCAATCTCATTCCCGCATCGCTCGTCGATCGCTATGATTTGCTGCTTGATGGCGCTTCATCAATCTACGGTTCGGACGCTGTTGCTGGCGTTGCAAATATTATCCTTCGTAAGGACTTTGATGGGCTTGAACTGTTCGGCCGCGGAGAAATCAATCCACAGGGTGCTGGCGAGGACTATACTGTCAGCGCCAGTTACGGGATCAACCTAGACCGTGGCTTCATCGGCTTCGGCGCGGAATATGATTACCGTGATACAATCCGCTACCGAGATCGTGACTTCTTCGGTGGCTGTGACGAGCATCTCGAAGTTGATCAGGATGGTAATATCTATACGATAGATCAGCGGACCAATGCACTAGTGCTTCGCGACAGCTTTGGGGGACCGTTCGGTCAGATTTCGACCGGCGCTACCAGCCCCTGTAAGATACAGGCGGTAACCGGCCGTTTCATTCCCAACAATACCTTCCTTAATTCGGTATTTTTCCAGCGCGGCGACACTTTTGATAACCTGCGTTTCTTCGGCTTGCCCGGCTACGCTACTCGCGAAAATGCGTTTCTCGATCCGCTTGATTTCAACTTTGACGGTATTCGTGACGTCGATGATCAGGACTACAACGGCAACAACGTTGACCAGGATCGCGTATTCCTGAGTGAGCAGAAGTTGTTGAACGTGATGGCATACGGCGAGTATACTTTGCCCGGGGCGGCCAACCTCACTCCTTACTTCGAGGCAAACTACAGTCGAGCGGAAATCTATTCTGACAACGCTTTCCAATCGTTCCTTTTCCCGGACGTGCCAGCTGAGAACCAGTTCAACCCTTGTAATATAGATGCAGGGGGCGCGGATTGCCGCGCAATTGACAATGCGCTGTTCATTCCGTTCAGCGGCCGTCCGATCTGGGGTCCTGGCGGCTTCTTTCCGGGCTCACCTACCGGCGTGAACGTCTCGGTTTTCCCCATTATCTCGGTCGAAGGAGACCGCAACAACGTTGACGTGACGCAGGAACAGTATCGTGGCGTGCTGGGCCTGAAAGGCGATCTGCCGTTTATCGGGCCAAGCTGGACCTTTGATGCCTCATTCGTGTATTCACGCGCAGAAGGTAAGTCAGTTCGCACCGGTGTGCGCGAGGACAAACTCGCTTTCGCACTTGGAATTGACCCAACGATCGATTTCAACGGCGACGGAATCATCGACAACACTGGCGATGGTATTGCTGACGATTACAGCGACCTTAATCAGTTTGGGGTTCTCTATGGAAATCCGGGAATTACCCCATGCGATTCCGACGCGCTTGCCAATCCTGAACTGGCAGCTCCCGGACTGGCAGATGGATGTGTCCCGGTAAACCTCTTCGCCCCTTCGCTGTTGAGCACGCCAATCGGCGATTTCGCCACCCAGGCGGAACGTGATTATCTGTTCGGAACCCGCGAATTCGACACGGTTTACGAACAAAAGATCCTGTCCGCGTTCGTGACCGGCGACGTGTTCCAACTGCAGGGCGGACCAGTGGGTGTGGTGCTCGGTGCGGAATACCGCACTGACTCGATAGACTCTCGTCCGAACGACGTCGCAGCTAATGGCTTGTTCTTTGCGTTTAGTCAGGACCTCGGCGCTGTAGGCGAAAAGTACATCCTCGAAGGCTTCGGTGAAATTGATTTGCCGCTCCTCGCGGACAAGAAGCTGGTTGAAGAGCTCAGCCTGAACCTTTCCGGTCGCGTTACCAAGGAAGAGTTTTACGGAACGAACTTCACCTATGCGATCAAGGGCGGGTGGCGTCCGGTGGCGCCGCTGCTCCTCAAATTCAGCTATGGCACATCGTTCCGTGCGCCAAACCTGCGGGAGAATTTTCTTCAGGCGCAACAGGGTTTTCAGACACTGTTCGACCCCTGCGCCGTGCCGAATGAAGCCTTTGTGCCGGGCACAGGCTATGTCGAAGCGAATGAGACACGCCCTGCTGAAGTTCTTGCAAACTGCATACGCGAAGGGCGCGATCCCACCCAAGTCGGCCTCGCACCGAATACCCAGCCGGTTCAGAACACCAGCGTCCGGACCTTCTCGGGCGGCACATTCGACATCGATCCTGAAACATCGCGCTCGATTACTACCGGTTTCGCTTTCGAGGAAACCATCGGTGACGGCTTTGATGTGGCCTTGAATTTCAACTATTATGACATCAAGGTGAAGGATTCGATCGTCGAGCCGGCATCTCAGTTTGTGATCAATGACTGCTTTCTACGCCAAGATGGCACGCGGAGCGAGTTCTGTGACCGCTTGACCTACGATCCGCTTAACGGCGTGGTCAATGCATTCGATCGTGGTCTTGTGGATACACTGAGCAGC
This sequence comes from Altererythrobacter sp. GH1-8, assembly GCF_043702085.1. GTDB lineage: Bacteria > Pseudomonadota > Alphaproteobacteria > Sphingomonadales > Sphingomonadaceae > Erythrobacter. The sequence goes on from NZ_CP171690.1 coordinate 1,321,521, forward strand.
GAATTCCTGAACTTCGATCTCCAGAGCGTGCGTGGCATGGATTTCAACGCCACGTTCGGCAAGGATGTGAGTATGTTCGGGAAAATGGTAGATCTGGGTGTCGAAATCCGGGCCAACCGCTTGCTCGAAAGCAGCAGCACATTCATCAATGACAATGGAGATGTCGCGTTTGACGAAGACACCGGTGAAATTGGTCTGCCAAAATGGAGTGGCCGGGCGATTTTCACTGCCGAAGTGGACAAGGTTCGCCTGACCTATCAGGTGCGTTACACAGGTCCGGTCCAGCAGGATCCGGATGCGGTCGACGCATTTGCAGACGTCTTTGGCCGGGGCCCAGGAGGCGGACCGCCAATCGGACCTGATGGCACCCCTGTCAACCAGTTCAGCGATACCTGTCTTGGTGGCGGTGCGCTCGGGGTCGCGGGCGACGGGATATTCTGCCGCGACGTCGGCTTTGCAAAGGAACAGTTCCTGCATACCGCTTCCGTGCGCTATCGGACGGATCGCTTCACTCTAATCGCAGGTGTTGACAACATCTTCAACACTGCCCCGCCACAAATCGATAGCAGCGAAGGCTTTGCCATCTCGAATACAGTCATCGGCGCTGGCTATGATTATGATGGCCGTGAATTCTTCGCGAGTGTTCAGTACAACTTTTGATCCTGTTCATCTTCGATAGTTTATAGCATAAGGCGGTCCCAAGCTCTTGTTTTGGGGCCGCCTTTTTGGTTTACTCCCACATCCTCAAATCGCAGAATGAGTCGAGCATGAAATCTTTCAAAATCCCCCTCCTAGCTGCCATGATCGGTGTTTCTGCACTTGGTCTGAGCGTTTCTCCCGCCCCTGCAGAAGCGCAGGCGGATGCTCCTGTCCCGATCGATGTTTGGTCGTTGCGCACTGTGGTGAATGCGGTCGAGGTCTCGCCTGATGGCAAACACGTGCTGGTTCACAAATTGGAAAGCAAGGAAGGCGAGTACATCATGGAGATTTACTCCACGGATGATCTCTCGAAGCCTTTGCGCCGCCTCAATGCCGATCCCATGGAGATCATCCAGGCGCAATGGGTCAGCGACAATTACATATTTGGAACGGCCTGGAAGGTCGTCCGCAATCGCGTGACCAGACCGGAAGAAGATATTCGCAGCTACAAGGCATTTGCTTATAATCTGGAAGAGAATAAGTTCTCTGAGCTGGACGGCAACTTCCAACTCGTCAATACAATGCCAGACGAGCCGGACACTGTGCTGATTGGCGAGGGCAATGCGATCCCTGACCCGACTGGTGTCGATCCTTTTGCAGCGTTCCGTCCGCGCGCCTATTACCGCTTCAACCTCGAGCGCGGCACGCGCTCGCTCGTGATCAAGGGCAGTGAGAAGTACCCGACGATTTCGTTCGACAATCAGGGTAACCCGCGCACTTCGACGCGGATCGAGCGGGGGTCAAACGAACTGATCGTGTCCTACCGCATGCCCGGCGAGGGCAGCTGGTCAGAAATGGCTCAGAAATACGACCTCGACGAGTATGAAAACCTGTATCGGGTGCTCGGAGGGATCCATGGGGTTCAAGGTTTCAGGGCCGACGATCCAACGATTGGGTACGTGATCGACAACCTCAATGGCGAGGACAAGGCGGCGCTTTACGAGTTCGATTTCAAGACCGGACAATATGGCGAGAAGCTTGCCCAGACGAACCAGGCTGACATCATTGGCGTGCAGTGGCACTCGATACCGGGCAACAACAAGATGGTAGCCGCGTGGTATCCTGGGGCGAAGATGGAGCGTGTATGGTTCGATGCTGAGGAGAAGGCGCTCTATGATGCGCTTGAGCAGCAGATCCCCTATGCGCATTTCATCCGCGTCACGAGCCGGTCTCGCGATGGCAACACCATGATCGTCAACAATATCGGCCCGCGTGACCCCGGCTCGTATTGGCTGGTCAAGGACGGCAAGATGGCCAAGCTTGGGAGCCGGAACCCGCTGCTCAATCCCGAGCAGCTGGCTGATGTCAGATACATCCGCTACAAGGCGCGCGACGGTCTGGAAATCCCAGGCTGGATTACGGTCCCGAAGGGTGAGGGGCCATTCCCTCTGATCGTACAGCACAATGGCGGGCCGCATGTGAACGGCATGGTCCTCTACGATGAGATCGGCCAGTTCCTCGCGAATAATGGCTACATGGTGTTCCACCCCGACCAGCGAATCTCGACTGGCTGGGGACAGAAGCACTTCGATGCCGGATATGGTGAGCATGGCCTCGCAATGCAGGACGACAAGGATGACGGCGTCCAGTACCTGATCGATCAGGGTCTGGCCGATCCGAACCGGGTTGCGTTCTTCGGCTGGTCCTACGGCGGACAGGCCGCGCTCTATGCGCTGTCACGCGATCCGCAGCTGTACCAATGTTCCATTGCCGTGGCAGCGGTGGCCGATGCTGAAAAGCAGTACAGGGGCCGCCGCGATCCCAATGCACCGAAGGCTCTGGACGACTGGTCGCAGCGGCGCGGCATGATCGGGATCAACCCCATTAACGAGGTTGAGAAGGTCAGCATCCCGCTGCTCATGATCCATCCGGACGATGACCGCCGCGTGATGTACTACCACTATGAGGACTACAAGAAGGCGTTCGAGAAGGCCGGTAAGGTCGGGCAGTTCGTGACGATTGAAGGGGCTGACCACTTCTCAAACACGCACATGTTCACCCACCAGCAGCAGCTCTACACCAAGGTCCTCGATTACCTGAAGAACGATTGCGGCCCTGGCGGCCTCTGATCGCCTCACGGAACTTTGAACGCATGATGGGGCTCGCCGAAAGGCGGGCTCCATTTCTTTTGGGTTCTTGAGCTGAGTGCGGATAGGGCAAGCGAGCCGAACACCCCATTCTTCCATTCGATTTGGCAAGAATATGCGCTAGGGAGTTGTGATGGAATTCGCTCTGTCCCCCCATTTGGATATCGAGTCCTGCGCGCGCCACTTTGCGGAGACAGGCAGCGTTTCGCTCGATGGATTCCTCCCCAATGATCAGGCGCGGCAGCTCGCCGCGCACCTTTCCGAACGATCAGACTGGTCTGAGGTGTTCCGCGGCGAGAGCCAGACCTTCGATATGCCAGTTACCGCATTCGACGCGCTGGATGATGCACGCAAGCAGCAGATCGACCGGATGATCCATGCGCGCGCGGCGCATACCTTCCAATTCCGCTATCGCTCGATCCGCGTACCCGACGAGCGGGCACAGCGGAAGCCAGATGCTGATGCATTGCATGGATTCGCTGAATTCATGTGTGACGACCCCACGCTTGCAGTCCTGCGCCAGGTGACTGGCTTGTCAAGGATTGCCTTCGCCGACGCGCAAGCCACCGCCTACTCGGCAGGGCATTTCCTGACCCAGCATGATGACAGTGTCGAAGGGAAGAACCGGCTCGCAGCCTATGTCTTCAGCTTGAGCGAGGGTTGGAAGGCCGATTGGGGGGGACTCTTGAGCTTCCCGCATGGTGACACGGTTCACGCTTTCGTTCCCCGGTTCAACGCCTTGCGCATTTTCGCAGTGCCGCAGCCGCATAGCGTGACTTTTGTGCCGCCCTTTGTGACAGATACGCGCTATTCAATCACGGGATGGCTGCGCAGCCAGTAGATTTGTGGACGCCAGCCTGCATCAAAGGCTTCGTCGCCAAGCCTGAACGCATAAAAAAGGGGTCGTCCTTTCGGACGACCCCTTCTCTTTGTCGCAACTGCTTCGCTTAGAAGCGGAAGCCAACCGAGCCGAACACCCGGCGTCCGATAACGTCATAAAGCGACGGATCGGTACCCGACTGCACGTTCGGTGAGTAAGTTTCCGGCTGCTTGTCGAATACGTTGTTCACGCCCAGACGCAGCGTGAAGTTTTGGATATTCGCGCTGACAGCTGTATCGACATAGATCGCGCTACCCGGACCGGTGAATTCTTCACCAGGGAAGATCACCGATGCACGGTTTTCCATGCCGTCGATATAACGCGCGCGTACCTGGAAGCCCAGATCGCCGATGCGGTAGTTGGTGTCGAGGTAGAGTTTCCACTCAGGGAAGCTCGTGCCCAGACCGGCACCGAAGAAGGATGCCGTACCTGCATAGTCGAGTTCTGGCTGCTCGGACAGAACCTGTTGCTTGTAGTCGATCAGGTAGTTGGCGAGCAGGTTGATGCGCAGATTGTCCTCGGCTGCAAGGCCCGGTGCGAAGCTGTAAGACAGCTGTGCATCGATACCCGAAGTCGAGAGCGTACCGCCATTCACGCCCGGATATGCATCATTGCCGTCCGGTCCGTTAAGGAACAGGATGTCCCCGCCGAAACGAATGATCTGGTTACAGACATCCGTGTTGGTGAGGTTCGCATTGGCGCCATAGTAGTTATAGCAATCCGCGATCAGCGTGTTGACATCCGGAACTTGGATCGTGTCGCTGATATCGATCTTGTAGTAATCGATCGAACCGCTCAGGCCCGGAATCAGGCCAAAGAAGTTCGTGAACGACACGCCTGCGGTGTAGGTATCGGCGGTTTCAGGCTTGAGGCCGGTGTTGCCTTCAAGTTCGACCGATGCCTGGCCACCCGGTGACTGAACGAAATTAGACACCGCTGCAGCAGAAACGCCGCCGTTGCCACCCAAGGTCTGGCAAGCCGCTGTTGCAGCCGCACCGCCCGAAATGCGGAAGTTCGAAGTCACTGAGCACGGGTCGAAGATCTGCGGAGCAGAGCCGCCGCCCGAGAACAGTTCACCGAAGTTCGGCGCACGAACCGAACGCTGATAGCTACCACGAACGTTAATGTCCGCATTCGGCGACCAGATCAGTTCAGCCTTGTACGCATCGCTCCAGGTTGAATCGCTCGACACATCGTTGATGATGTCGGTGAAATCGCTGCGCGACGTACGATAGCCGAGAGTCAGTTCGAGACGATCGGCCCACGGGGCGCCCGACACGATCGGGATGTAAAGTTCACCGAAGAAATCGAGGAACTCGTTGGTGCCTTCGTCAGGGGTCTGGGTATTGAAGCCCGAGATAGGTCCAGCGGCAGAACCGGGATCGAGTTCATAATCGAACTTGCGGCTTTCCGCGCCCAGTACGACCTGCATCATGCCGGCTGGCAATTCAGCCACTTCGCCTGTCACATAGCCCTGCGCGATCTTGCGAGTGAAGGTCCTGCGCAGCAAGCCAGTCGCTTCCAGATATTCGACGCAGTCAGACGAAATCGGCTGACGACCGAACGGATCGAACCCGCCGTCGCACTGGCTTGCACCGCCGTCAGCGGCTGCCAGCATGTCCATCAGGCGCTGGGTGTTGACGTTGCCGGTCTGCTCCTGATCGATCGAGGTGCGACCGAAGGAGTAGCTCAGTTCGTAGGTCCAGCCCGGTGCGAATTCGCCATTGACGCCTGCCAGCAGTTGGAAGACTTCGTTGGTGTAGTTCGACTGACGCAGGCCGATGTCCAGCGTACGCTGACGCATGAGGAACGGTTCGGTTGCGCCCGAACCTACCAGGTTGGCGTTGTTACCGGTACGCGAGGCCAGCAGTGTAGCCAGATCCGCCGGAATAAACGGGTTGGTTACCGGAATGATCAGCAGGTTGGCAACGCTCGCACCGGGTTCGATGAGGTTCGATGCCACTTCGATCGAGCTGTTCTGACCCGCAGGACGCGAACGAACGGTCGGGATCGGCGTCGGCGCCAGAGCCGTTGCCGACGTGTAGCGGGTGTAGCCGCCCTGTGCGAACACGTTGTAGGCCGGCGAGAACTCGTAGTCGACCTTCGCGTTGACCGAGGTGCGCTCAAGCGGGAGCACCAGCAGGTTCACTTCGTCGAAGTTGTACGAGTAGAAGTCCGGGAACAGCGCCTGGTTGACGGAGAAGTCGACCGGACCGGTGAAGTTCTGGACATCGATCGGGCTGTTGAAGATCCCGCGCGAGAACAGCGTTCCATCGGGGTTGAAGCCGATCAGCGTGCTGCCGGTTGGAACCGCACCAGGTGCGACACCGTAAGAACCGAAAACGGCGTCAACCGCAGCCTGAGTTGGGGCGTTGCCGGATTCGAAATACAGGCCATCGGGCAGGAACGACGTTGTCGAGGTCGCGAAGACCGAGAATTCGCGTTGCGCCTTGATGAGCTGCTGACGATCCGAATAATCGAATGCGACTACAGCGTTACCGCGGCCGTCGGCGAAGTTGCCACCGAGAACGCCGGAAATGCTGTATTCTTCAGCATCCCAGTCGCGCAGCGCGTTCGCGTAATTGATCCGCAGGTCGAGGCCTTCGAAATCATCCTTCAGGATGATGTTCACGGCCCCTGCAATCGCGTCGGCACCGTAAACGGCACCAGCACCGCCAGTGATCACGTCGATCCGTTCGATCATCGCAGCCGGAATGGTGTTGAGGTCGACCGTAAGGTCGCTTGCGGACACCATCGGACGGCGACCATCGACCAGCACGAGGTTACGGTTCGAACCGAGGCCGCGCAGGTTGATGTTCGACTGACCACCGTTGCCGGGGTTGTTCGATGTGGTCGTGCCGGCCGGGTTTACCTGCGGCAGCGTGTTGAGGAAGGTGTCGAGCGTCACGTCTGCGAATTCCGTGGCCGCTTCGCCGGTTACCACTGCAACCGGGCTGGCAGATTCGATATTCGGACGTGAGATACGCGAACCCGTAACGATGATGAGTTCATCGGTTTCGGCAGCTTCGGCTGCGGTATCGATCTCGTCCTGAGCAAAGGCAGCAGGTGCCGATGCCAGAGCCAGACCGACCGCCAGCGAACCTGCGCTAAGCCGGAGTTGTGTAGAAATTTTCATTTGGTTCAATACCCTCAATGATGAAACCAAGTGTCTAAAAACACTCGATTTGTTGCGGATCTGCGATGTCATGATCCCCCTTGTGGACGGGGGGGTAACCTCCTCAGACCCAATTCATCGGGCAAAGGTTTTCATCCACGCAGCACGAAGCTTGCGCGGTGATTAGCCAGTCCCTGCAAAGCGACCTGACCTATGCCGCTCGAAAATACCAGTAATCTGCGGGGTGAGCGGCAAAATCGCAATACTGTGTAGCTTGATTGCAACACCCATGGTTGGCTCCAATCCATGCCCTCTGAGCCACCTATTCGATGCGGAAACCCGGTTGACGCAAACGTAAAGCAACCCTACCTCAGTGGCCAATTGCAACCGAGAGGAAACCCCCATGCCAACTGCCTATATCGTCGAAGCTGTCCGCACCGCTGGCGGGCGAAGGGGAGGGCGGCTTGCAGGGGTGCACCCGGTCGACCTTCTAGCGAAGTCATTGGACGCTATTGTCGAGCGCTCGGGCATCGATCCGGCCGCGATTGACGACGTCATCACCGGCTGCGTGACGCAGGCCGGCGAGCAAGCAATGCAGGTCGGGCGGATGGGCGTGCTCGCCTCCAAGCACCTGCCGCAATCTACTCCGGCGGTTACGATCGACCGTCAGTGCGGCTCTTCGCAGCAGGCGATCCAGTTCGCCGCGCAAGCCGTGATGAGCGGGACGCAGGATGCAGTCATTGCGAGCGGCGTGGAAAGCATGAGCCGTGTGCCGATGGGCTCTAATGCGACCTTCCACATGAAGGAAGGGCTCGGACACTACATGTCGCCTGAGCTTCAGGCGAAGTATCCCGGTATCCAGTTCAGCCAGTTCATGGGCGCGGAAATGCTGGTGAAGAAGCACGGTTTTACCAAGGATGAGCTCGACCGGTTTGCCCTGGCCAGCCACGAGAAGGCGATTGCGGCAACACAGGCGGGAGCTTTCGAAAACGAGATCGTGCCGGTGGCCATCGAAACGCCCGAGGGCGAGCAGATGCACACGGTTGATGAAGGCATCCGCTTTGATGCGACGCTTGAAGGGATTGCAGGCGTCAAGCTGATGAATCCCGAAGGCGCTTTGACGGCCGCTTCAGCGAGCCAGATTTGCGACGGGTCCTCGGCGGTTCTGATCGTCAACGAGGAAACGCTGAAACGCCACAACCTCACGCCGTTGGCGCGCATTCACAATCTCACTGTGACGGCCGGCGATCCGGTCATCATGCTGGAAGAACCGCTGTTCGCGACCGACAAGGCGCTGGATCGGGCAGGGATGAAGCTCGGGGATATCGACCTGTACGAGGTAAACGAGGCGTTCGCTTCCGTGCCGCTCGCCTGGCTCAAGCATACCGGAGCCGACCCGGATAAATTGAACGTCCATGGCGGCGCGATTGCGCTTGGCCACCCGCTTGGCGCATCGGGTACGAAATTGATGGCGACGCTGGTCCATGCGCTCAAGCGTCACGGCAAGAAATACGGCCTGCAAACGATGTGCGAAGGCGGCGGTGTCGCTAACGTCACGATCATCGAGTCGGTCTAAGTTATTCCAATCTGAGAGGAAATTTTGATGGAAGTTTCAGCCAACACCCCCGCAGTCGTCACCGGCGGCGCATCCGGCCTTGGTGCTGCGACCGCTCGCGCGCTGGCAGCCAAGGGCGCGAAAGTCGCGATCTTCGATATGAACGAAGACAAGGGCAACGCCATGGCCGCGGAAATCGGCGGCGTTTTCTGCAAGGTCAACGTGACGAGTGATGACGATGTCGATGCAGGCTTTGCCAAGGCCCGCGAAGCGCATGGGCAGGAGCGTATCCTCGTCAACTGCGCAGGGATCGGCAATGCGATCAAGACCGCCAGCCGCTCCAAGGAAGACGGTTCGATCAAGCACTTCCCCGTTTCAGCCTTCGACTTTGTGATCCAGGTCAACCTTATCGGAACCTTCCGCTGTATCGCCAAGTCGGCTGCCGGAATGCTCACCCTCGATCCGATCGATGAATTCGGAGAGCGCGGCGCGATCGTGAACACCGCTTCGGTTGCAGGTGAGGATGGCCAGATCGGACAAGCCGCCTATTCGGCTTCGAAAGCAGGGGTGATCGGCATGACGCTACCCATCGCACGCGACCTGATGAACGAAGGCATTCGCGTCAACACGATCCTGCCGGGCATTTTCGACACCCCGCTGCTTGCCGCTGCGCCGCAGAACGTGCGCGATGCGCTGGCGGCTTCGGTGCCTTTCCCCAAACGTCTCGGCATACCTGCCGAATATGCCAAGCTCGCGATGTGCATGATCGAAACCGGCTATTTCAACGGCGAGGATGTGCGCCTCGACGGCGCGATCCGCATGGCGCCGCGCTAAGCTTTAACACATTAAGTCAGACCAGCAGTCGCCGCCTGTGCCAACCGCATGGGCGGCGATTTATTCCAGGCTTCGCAAGTGTTGGCAATTGGGGTGGAAAGCGGACAGTCTGCCCAACTTGTCGGAGCGCGAGCAGCCTATCGGTGTTACAAGACCGCTCTCCGCTCTACAGCAGCCTTATCAAACAGCTTTTGGGCGGCGAGGACAGCTGTAGGCCCATTTGGCGCAGTCGCGTCCGCCCCGACCTGAATTGCAAGCGAAGGGTCTTTGGTGAACATCGATCCGCCAACCATCACGCCAATCGCGCCATTTTGTGATTCCCGGCGCACATCGCCAATGAACGCTTTCAGATCTTCCATTTGCAGGTCAGAGCCAACGGTGAAGCCAACCACGGCAAACCAGCCGTCACGCACGACGCTTTTGACCTGATCGGCATCGCCTGAATGTTCGATCTGAACCCGCCAGCCTCCTGCAGAGAGCAGTTCTTCGATTATCGATACGCCAAAGACATGTTGATTGCCGGGTGCCGCCGCCATCAATACGCGGCGCTTTGTCTTCAGTTTCGGGAGGGAGTAGGTCTCGTTGAATATCGAAAGCAGAGTCTGCAGGCGACCCACACCTATGGTAACGTCGATGAAATCACACTCGTCCCGCTCCCACAACTCGCCCAGATAGCGTGCGGTAGGCTCAAGCAATTCGGAATACAGAACATCTATCGACAGGCCGCGATTGCGCATGAGCGTGACGTAATTTGCCGCAGCTTCGAGGTCGTCCCCAAGGAGAATTTCAGCGAAATCGCTGATATCTGCCTTGTTTGGCTTTAACGCTTCGATCAATATTTCGAGTGGGGGCGCATCGGGCAAGACGTCAGTGTGAAGGCGGATGAGCCTCGGGACCACCTCACCTGACACGAATCGAGCCAGGCGGCTTTGGCGTTCTGCAATATCGTTACGTTTGCGTAGAGCCGGCTCAAGGAAGGTGCTTTCAAACCTACTGATATCCTTCAGCTTCAAGACAGGGATTCCTGTCTCACCAACGGAATGCCCCATTCCGACTCTCCCGACTTTCTTGCCTTAATGGCCGACCGCTTCACATAAGAGCAAATCGGTGAGAGTTAGTCGATAGATATCGCGCCTTACCCATCTGATGGGTTCAAAGCCGCCAGTTCAGTCATTTGCTATAAGCCGATGCTGGCAAGAGCAGCCAATCCGCGCTTAACCATGCCTCGACCCGAGCGGACTGGCCGCTAGCAGCATAGCAGTGCACGGCAAAATTTGTCCGCAACTGGGCCGCCAGCGGACTTTCGCCAACTTTCCTACTTGGCCCGCGAAGCGCTAGTCATGGGGGCATGAAAACCGCCTGCCTGCCATTTTCCCTCACACCAATTTTGCCGTTCGGCGAGCACCTTGTGGTTTCTTGCTCAGGACTGTGTAACATGCGTAACCAACATTTGCACAAGCGCTTGAAAACAAAGGGAGCAGAGGCATGAGCTTGTATGATCAGATTCTCGTCGAAAAAGCGGATGGGATCGCCACTATTACGCTCAACCGGCCGGAGAAAATGAACGCCTATACGCGCCACATGCAAGGCGAGATCGTCAGCGCGATGGACGATATCGATGCGGATGACAGCGTGCGGGCGGTGATCTTCACCGGCTCAGGGGACCGGGCGTTCTGTGCGGGTGCGGACCTGACGCCGGAGGGTGGGGGACTTGTCTTTTCCGACCCCAAGGACGTAGAGGATCTGTCCGATCCGACTGTGCGCGATGGCGGGGGCAAGCTGAACCTGCGGCTGTTTCAATCGACCAAGCCGCTGATCTCCGCCTGCAATGGCGTCGCGGTTGGCGTGGGTGCGACCATGCAGCTGGCGATGGATATCCGGCTCGCGAGCGAGAACGCGCGCTACGGCTTTGTGTTTGCGCGGCGCGGGATCGTGCCGGAAGCCTGCTCCAGCTGGTTCCTGCCCAAGATTGTCGGGATCAGCCAGGCGCTCGAATGGTGCTACACCGGCCGGGTATTCGATGCAGAGGAAGCCAAGGCCGGCGGGCTGGTTCGCTCCATCCATCCGCAGGCCGAGCTGATGGAGGCAGCCCGCGGCCTTGCGCGTGAGATCGCCGACAACACCTCTGCGGTTTCGGTCGCGATGACGCGCGCGATGATGTGGCGCCTCTCCAATACCGAGCACCCGATGATGGCGCACCGGGTCGACAGCAAGGCCATCTACACGCTTTCGCGGGGTAAGGACGCGCAGGAAGGTATCGCGAGTTTCCTCGAGAAACGGCCACCTTCCTACCCTGGCAAAGTAAGCGAGGATATGCCGGAATTCTTCCCGTGGTGGGAGGAACCGGAATATCGCTAGGTCCGTGTTTCCCAATTCATCATTTCGCCGCAGCATCTGCGAACTTGTCAAAAATTGCGTGGCAGACTTGCCAACACACATCGTTGCGTGTGAAACGAGTTCATCATGAGCGAGACGGGTGGCACACAGAAGAAGCTGGCGGACTTTCTGCCTTACCAGCTTTCCATCACATCAAACGCAGTCAGCAGCGTAATCGCCTCGCGTTATCGCGCGCGGTTCGGGCTGAAAGTGCCGGAATGGCGGGTGATGGCGGTGCTTGGCGATGCAGGTGCGGCGACTCAGCGGCACCTCACCGAAGCGACGCTGATGGACAAGGTTGCGGTCAATCGTGCTTGCAAGGTGCTGGAAGATCGTGGGCTCATTACTCGAGAGCCGAATTCCCGCGACGGACGCTCGCATCTGCTCAACCTAACCGATGAGGGCAGGGCGGTTTACGCTGAAGTCATGCCCCTTGCACAGGAGAGCGAACGCGAGATCTTTGCCGGCCTCGATCCCGAGCAGCAGGTGCACCTGCGCAAACTGCTCGCGCAGGTGTTCGATCACGCCAAACGCATTCGGCCCGCCACATCGTGAGTGATGCAGCGGGCCGATAAGGCTTTCCTAAGCGGAAGGCTTTGTGTTTAGCCGCGTCCCGGAGGACCGTCGCCGGCGAAGGCATCGGCGATGGAACAGGCCGCCGGACCGAGGATCACGATGAACAGCACCGGAAGGATGAACATGATCAGCGGAACTGTCATGATCGCAGGCAAGCGGGCTGCCTTTTCCTCGGCGCGCATCATGCGCTCGTTACGGAATTCGGCTGACAGGACGCGCAGCGCACTGGCGAGCGGCGTACCGTAGCGTTCCGTCTGGACCATCGTGGTCACCACCCCGCGAACCGCTTCCAGGTCGACGCGATAGGCCAGATTGTCGAAGGCCATCTTGCGCTCGTTGAGGAAGGACAGCTCGATCGCGGTCAGGGCGAATTCATCACCCAATTCAGGGTACGCACGACCCAGTTCCTTGGCGACGCGGTTGAAGGCGGCGTCAATCGTCAGGCCGGCCTCGGCGCAGATGACCAGAAGGTCGAGCGCGTCAGGCAAACCCTTGCGGATCTCGTTGGTGCGCTTGCCGGCCTTGTTCTGCAGGAAGATTTCCGGACCCTTGTAGCCGAAGTACAGCAGAGCACCCATTGCTCCCACGCGTTTCATCCCGCCCCAGTCAGGGAAGTAGTCGATAACGTAGATGAGCGTGACGCCAATCATGCCCAACACCACCGGGAGGATCATACGAGCGAGAATTACGATCGGTGCGAGGTCCTTGTTGCGGATGCCGGCATAGGCCAGCTTCTGCTGGATCTCCTTGATCTGGCTGTCCTGCAGGACCTTCATCTTGCCAAGGGAGTCCTTGACCTTGTTCGCTGTCTCGTTCTTGCGGACGAGGCTGGTACGCTTCTTGGCGCTCTGCGTGATAATGCCTGCCTTGAGCTCCTCGCGGCGGTCATTCAGGGATTTGACGCGCTTTGCCATCGGGTCGCGAATGGTAACCGCGTTGTAGATCGCGAACAGGACGGCCATGGCTGCGATCCCGGCAAGGATCGAGCCGACGAGGATAACGTCAAAGCCGAGGAGAGTTGGGCCGGGCTGGTTCATTGCGGTTCTCTCTTGTCTCGATCAGATTTCGAAGTTGACCATTTTGGCCATGATAAAGCCGCCAATCGCCATCCAGACCATTCCGCCAAGACCGGCCACAATCAGGCGATCATCAGTGAAGAAGCCATTGATGTATTTCGGGTTCACCCACCATACCATCACGAAGACGACAAAGGGCAAGGAGCCGACGATGTAGGCAGAGGCTTTCGATTCAGAGCTCATCGCCTTGATCTTCAGTTTCATCTGCGCGCGCTTGCGAAGCACATCGGCGAGGTTCGACAGGGTCTCTGCCAGGTTACCACCGGTCTCGCGTTGAATCGCAAGCGTGATGCAAAAGAAGTTGAACTCGGGAATACCGAGGCGGTCCGCAGTCTGCTGGAGCGATTCTTCCATCGTGCGGCCGATCTTGATCCGTTCGACCACGCCTTTGAATTCTTCGCCAACTGGTCCAGGAACTTCCTGTGCGACCACAGCGAGCGTTTCTGTTACCGGCAAACCGGAGCGAAGACCGCGAACGAGAAGCTCGATAGCATCCGGGAATTTCGCATTGAAGGCGTTCGTGCGCTTCTTGATGAAATGCCCGACGACCAGATGCGGAAGGCCAGCACCGATCACCGCGCCAACCCCAAGCGACAACAGGAAAGCTCCACTTCGCAAGAACACTACCACCGCAATTGCAAGGCCAACGCCGAGCGAAGCGTAGAAATATTGCTGCAACGTCCAACCCTTGCCAGTGCGGTCGAGCCGCATTTCAAGGGCCTCAACGCGCGAGCCGGAGCCAGCGACCTTGTGGGTTTTCGGTTTACGCGCAGCGATCGCTTTTTTCAGTTGCGATTCAACCTTGGTATCGGTGCTTTCTGAGTGGCGATAGCGCACAGCCTGCAAGCGGCGCTGGCTGGCTTTCGCGGAAGAACCCGAAAATGCAAGCGTATAGCCGCCCACGAGCGCCGCCATTACGACGCCGATTATCAGCATTAGCTGGAGGGTAGTCATGTGCGTGTCCCGCCTTTCCCTGTTCTCGCGGCTCTTGTTGTGAGCGGCAGCTGGCGCTTTGCCCTGCCGCTCACAAAAGAAGCGTTACTCAACCGGTTCGCTAACCGGTTCAGCTTTGTCTTTCTTCGCCAGCAGCGATTTGAGGTCGAAGCCTCCCAGGAGCGACTTCTTCTCTTCACTAAGCGATGCCAGATCGTCTTCGCTCGCACCCAGGATGCGCTCTGCGATCTGCTTGATGACAGCGGTGGCCTTGGCCGATCGGTTCGCTTCAACGAACACCTGGCCAAGTTTTGCTGCATTGGCAGCTGCCTTCGCGTCATAGGGGATCGAGAAATCGATCTTGCGTTCGATCGAGGCTTCGAAATCAGCCTTGCTGATCTCTGCCACGCCCGACTGCACCTTGTTGGCGATAATCATCGGGTGCGCATGCGCTGCGTTGGTCTTGAGCCAGCTGAGAATGCGGATCGTGTCGCGTGCCGAAGCCAGCGTCATTTCCGTCGTCAGCAAGACGAGGTTCACGTCGGCGAGAACATGCGGGAAGTTGATCAGCATGTTGCGCGGCAGATCGACCAGCGTCATTTCGAACGCCTGGCGGAATTCTTCCTCCAGATGTACGAAGGCGGCGCCGTCGGTCATCAGTGGCTGATTGATCGGAGCCTCTGCCGACAAGATCGACAGATTGTCATTGGCGCGGATCATGGCGCGTTCGATGAACAAACCGTCGATGCGGCTCGGATTGTCGATCGCGTCGGTCAGGCCGCGGCCTGGCTCGAGATCCAGCGCCAGCGCACCGGTGCCGAAGTGGACATCGAGATCAAGCATCGCGGTTGGAAGCTTGTGGGTGTCGCTGAACAGCCATGCGAGCGAAGTCGTGAGCATGGATGCGCCAACGCCGCCTCGCGTCCCGACCACTGCGGTCGAGATGTGGCGCTTGACTGAATCGCCGTCACCGCTCTTGGGCGCTGCAAAGGCTGCCTGTGCCTGGTTCAGCGCATCACGCACCTGGCCAGCCGAAAGCGGCTTCAGCAGGTAGTCGTGGATGCCGCTTGCGAGCAAATCGCGATAGAGGCGAACGTCGTTGACCTGGCCGATAGCGATCACGACCGTGCCGGGCTCGCACACCTCTGCCAGAGCGTTGATGTCGTTGAGCGGATCGCCGCTTTCCGACAGGTCGACCAGCAGGATGTTCGGGCTGGCGCTGACCGAGAGCGACTGGATCGCGTTGCGAAGGCCACCCTTGTTGCACTTTTCAGGCTGCCAGCCGAGCTCGATCACGACCGGACGCAGCACGTCCAGTGCGTTGTCGTCGCAAATATATGCGGCAAAGGCGTCGCGATTGCCGGGCATACCGGATTTCCATGGAGCGTTCATGACTTATTCTCCTCCTTGTCCGCCGCCGCCAGCGATATTGCCGCCGCCGCCAGATGGCGCACGTTCGCGGAAACTGTCGATCGCTTTGGTCGAGCTCATGATTACAGTCTCGCCGGAACCTTTCTGACCTTGAATCAGATCCTCCGGATTGGCGACCATGGCCGCCAGATTGCTGTTTGTTGCGCAGCCGTAACCCGGATGGGTTGCGTTTTCGTAATTCATGTCGGATTTTGCTGACCAGTCGGGGCAACCCGGAACCGATGCAGTAGAGCGGGTCAGGACGACGCGCACATTGCCCGGTTGCATCATGCCCGACGTGACGGGAGCCGCTTCAGCCAGCAGGATGCCATACCGACCGGCAATTGCTGCCACATCGTCACGCGTTGCCTGGCTCGCCATCGGATCATCGATCGATACGCGGTCGCCATAGCTGAGGTCCATCGCTTCGAACCAACCGTTCAGACGTTGCTGCTCCGGGATGGTCAGACCTTCTGCATTGGCAGCGAAGTCCATGGTGTAGCTGGTGCGTTCAACAACCGGTTGCTTGGTTGAATAAAGGCTCCGGTTGGTTGGCATTCCGCCGCATCCGCTCAGCACGAGGCCAAGCGAGACAGCGATTGCGCCGGCCAGTTTGCTAGTCTTTGCAATAGGCATTGTTCTCACCTTCCTCGACTTAGAGATTGAAACCAGGTGCCGCGCCTTCTGCACGGCGATCCTTTTTGTTGGACTTCTTCTTCGCCTCGCGCGGGTCATTGTTCTGACCCGGGATGATCGCAGCAGGGTCCATCGCGCCGATCGTTGGATCCGGTGCATCCTTGTCGACCGCTTCAGGGCCCGGACGTTCTTCGCCTGATACCCCGTCGTTTTCGCGGAAGCCGAGGAACTGCTGAGCTTCGTCAGCGGCGCGGAAGCCATCGGTTGGCAGCTTGATATCGCTCGCGTTTACAGGCTCAACCAGGTATGGTGTCACCACGATCACCAGTTCGGTCTCGCCCTTGCGGAAGGAGCGTGAACGGAACAGGTTGCCGAGGATCGGCACATCGCCAAGGCCAGGAGCCTTGTCGATAGTGTTCTGTGCATTGTTGCTCATCAGGCCAGCGATCATGAAGCTCTGGCCAGAACCCAGCTCGACAGTCGTTTCCGCGCGGCGGATGGTCAGCGAGGGGATCTGGAAGCCGTTGATCACAACAGCGCCTTGCGTCGACAGCTCAGACACTTCCGGACGAACGCGGATCGAGATCCGGCCATTCGACAGGACCGTCGGAGTGTAGCTCAGGCTAACGCCAAAGTTACGATATTCGATCGCTGTGGTGCCCAGACCCTGACTGATCGGGATCGGGAACTCACCCCCAGCAAGGAAGTCAGCTGTTTCACCCGACAACGCGGTCAGGTTTGGCTGCGACAGGGTGGTGACAAGACCGAGTCGTTCGGACAAGTCAAAAGCCGCACCTACATCGAGGCCGAACAGGCGGCCAGCAGCCTGGATGGCAGTCTGAGCCGGGCTGGAAGTAAAGTCATAGGTCGTTCCGCCAGTCACAAACTCGCCGGTTGCCGGGTCGAACGGCAGCGAGATCGAGCCCGGAGGCAGGCCAAAACGATCCGATGCATCGATGATCGGAAGGCCGGCTGAACCAGCGCCACCAATCGTCGGGCCGTTACCGCGCTGCACACCGAACAGGAAGCCGCCGGTCTGGTCGCGGGTCGACAGGTTGGAACCGATTTCGCGAACCAGCGTGCGGCTGACTTCTGCGAAACGTACCTGAAGATTGACCTGTAGCGGCGTTGCCATCTTCAGGCGGCTGATCACATTGGTGTCATCGCCAAGGAAGGCAGAAACCAGGCGCTCTGCTTCTGCAGCATCTTCAGGCGCCGCAACCGTGCCTGTCAGCAGGACAGTGTTGGAGCCCATGGTGGACACCGCAACCTTTGCTTCAGGCATTGCCAAGGCAAGCATCTGATCTACGCTATCGATGTTGTTGCCAACGCGGATGTTGGCTGACCAGATCACATCGCCACGCGAGTTGCTGGCATAGATGGTGGTCTGGCCACCGGCCTTGCCGAACACATAGAGCTGGCGCTGCGACTTGACCTGCACATCGGCGATCGCGTCGTTGGCGATGAAGACATCGGCCATCGCGCCCGGAATAGTGACGAGTTCGCCACGACCGATCGAGATCACGATATCCTGTGCTGGTGCGCTGACTGATTGCGCAGTGGCAATCGAGGTCGGTGCTATTGCGAGCGGTGCAGTTGCAATGCTCGCAAGCAGCAGTTTGGCTGTCAGGCGGCGTTTCATGATAGTGCCCCTCTTGGAAATCCCTTGAACCTTGGCTTGTTTCGACATGTTAGCCCCCATCACTTGACCAGCACGGAGCCAGCGACAGGCACTGTGCGCGCGCCGCGGCTCATGGCATTGGTCTGGGTGTTGACGAGGCCACCAACTGAACTCGACACTGGAACTGACGTCGTGGTCTTGCCACGTGTCACCCGGACCTGCGGGCCTGTGTTGTAGACAGCTGCGGCTGCCGGGGCGCCTGCTGCAGGAGCCGGTGCACCCTTGGGAGCAGGCATCGAGCTGCGCTGGAAGCGCGATACGTCGCCACCGGTCGAGTAGGTCGTGCCCTTGTCGATCGGCTGATTCATGGCTGTACGGATCAGCTTCTCTTCTTCTTCTGGCGTTGCATCTTCCGGGATAACAACGTCACCCGAAGCGATGGCACGTTCCAGTTCAGCCTCATTGTCTGCGATCGAGCGCAGGACCAGGCTGAGCGTACCGATGGTCTGAGCCACAGCGATCTTTTCTGCGATCTTAGGCGTCACTTCGAGCGTAACTGTCTTGAAGCCGCGAACCACTGTCTTGCCTTCGACCGTCTGTTGCTCGGTCATCTGGTCAGTCGCGAGGACACGCAGGTTACGCAGAACGGTTTCAGTAGCTTTCAGCGCCTGGCCTTCAGCACCCTGAACAGTCTGTGTAAGCAGCATGTCGACACGGTCGCCCGGGAAGACGAAGCCCGCAACACCGGTCTTGGCGGACACTGGAACAGTGATCGCGCGCATCCCCGGGGTCAGGGCTGCAGCGAGGAAGCCGCGGTCGCCTGGGCTAACAAGTGAGCCTTGGGTAACGGGCTCGCCAGCCGTGATCGGGTGGCGAACGACAGTGCCGAGCAGCTGATTTACGTCAGCCTCGCCGTCGAGGAAGTACGCATCCTGCATCAGCTCTTCGGGCCACTGCTGGAAACCCAGCGCGTCGGCGGTGATGATCGTGCCCGTGGGCAGTGCGCGCTGTGCGACCAGCACCTTAGGTCCTGTCGGGACGGCTTGCGCTGCCTCTGCTTCAGGTGCCGAAGCGCCTGCAAACATGCTCCGAGCTGCAAGCGCAGTGCCGATCGCGATGACCAGCGCCCCAAGCAGCAGTACCAGCTTCTTCTTATCCATGGCTATTCTAGCCCCCTTGCTCAGCCCTATTCAGTTGTTACGGGCGGGTATGGTTGAAGTGCCTAAATCCAGACTGGTTAAAATCAGGTTCACTGCAGGCCAGATGCGTGTGCTGCACCCGGCATATAGTGAGTGGCGAGTACCCACAGGCCGCCGACAGAAATGGCGACACCATAGGGAATGGCGATACGGTCGCGCTGGCGACGCATCATGTGCCAGGCTCCCATGACAATAGTCAGCACACCGCCTGCGAGCGCCATGATGACCAGCAATTGAAGGAAAGGAATGGGCGCGATCCAAAGCGCGAGTGCAGTCAGCAGTTTGACATCACCGCCGCCCATCATCCGGAGCGCAAACAATCCCGCAAGAACAGCGAAGGCGCCGAGCGCAACGGCGAGCTGCAAAGCTACATCGGGCCACAGCGAATAACCGCTTGCCCACCAATGGAGCGGCGCGCCTGCCGCAATGGCAAGGTTAAGCCAGTTGGCGATACGACGGTGGCGAACATCGGTAAACGCTGCATAGAGCAGAGCGATTGCCAAGCCCGAAAGCAGACCGTAGTGAATATATTCGCTTAGCATTCTGGCCCCCAAGGTCCCCTTGAGGAACGGTGCTACAGAACATGGCTTACTAAATAGTAACCAAGGCTGGAGGCTTACCATTAGCGATCAGATTACGCCCGGATCTGCGGGTTCTGCGGTGATCGACCGGCGTTCCATTCCGGCCCATGCGCGTGAGAGCAAGTGGCGTGCTGCCGATGGGCACGAGCTACGCCGGATTGACTGGCCTGGCGCTGCCATTGATGGCGCCCCTGCAGGCGCACGCGGCTCTATCCTGTTCTTCCCCGGAAGGGGCGACAATTACGAGAAATATCTTGAGACTCTGGAAGAGTGGCATCGCGCAGGTTGGCAAGTGACTGCGGCGGACTGGCGCGGACAAGCAGGATCTGGCCGGCTTGGCAACGATCCGGTCACTGGACATATCGACGACTTCAGCATCTGGATCGACGATTTGGCTGGATTGTGGAAGGACTGGAAGAGCACGACACGCGGTCCGCATGTTCTGGCCGGGCATTCAATGGGCGGACATCTCGTTTTGCGCGGTGTGGTCGAGAAAGTGGTTGATCCTGATGCGGTTGTGCTCATCGCACCGATGCTTGGCTTTGTCGGGCGGATTCCCGCAGCGATCGGTCATGGTGCGGCCAAGCTTATGAACAGCCTCGGCGACTCGGCCCGCCCGGCATGGAAATGGAGCGAGAAGCCCGGCCAAGTCCCCGCCAGTCGGCAGAATCTTCTGACCCATGACGATGCACGCTATGCTGATGAGCTGTGGTGGCGTGATGAGCGTCCAGAGCTCGTCATGGGACCCGGCAGCTGGGGTTGGGTCGAGCGTGCCTATGCATCGATGCGCGGCCTGTTTGCAATCGACCAGCTGGAAAAGGTCCAGACTCCAATCCTGCTGCTCGGCACCAGCGCGGACATGCTGGTTGGCATTCAGGCAATCGAAGAAGCCGCTCGGCGCCTGCCAAAAGCTGAGCTTGTCCGGTTCGGCGAAGAGGCGCTGCATGAGATCTTGCGTGAGGTAGACCCCATTCGCAATCGCGCCATGTCCAGCATTGCCGCATTCCTTGATCGGGTAGCACCTCGGAACTAAGCGGCACCGCGTGACTGACAATTACGACATTGCAATCATCGGTGCAGGCATGGCGGGCACCAGCCTGGCAGCTGAACTGGCCAGCCATGGCGCTATGCGCGTTGTTATTCTCGAAGCCGAAAACCAGCCCGGCTACCACTCGACCGGGCGTTCTGCGGCGTTCTGGGAAGAATGCTATGGCGGGCCTGAAATCGTGCCGCTTACGTTGGCTTCGGGCCCTTACTTGAAAGACGGCGGTTTTCTGACCCCGCGGGGCGCATTGTACCTTGCGCGCGCTGAAGACGAACCGAAAATCGAAGCGCATTTTGAGCGGTTCGGCGATACCGGGGCGCAGTTCGAGCGGATCGGGCGCGAGGCCCTGATGGAAAAAGTGCCCGCGCTGAAACAGCAATGGGATCGTGCGATCTGGCAGGAGCGCTGTGCTGATATCGATGTCGCGGGCCTCCACCAGCATTACTTGCGGCAGTCCAGACAAACGGGGGTCGACTTGATCTGCGATGCGCGGGTTGCTCTGCTCGACAAGCACGGCGACTGGCATATTGGTCTTGCAGATGGTCGTACACTTCGTGCAGCGCGTATCGTCAACGCGGCGGGGGCATGGGCAGACTCGATTGCGCAGCTTGCCGGGGTCAAGCCCCTTGGTGTTCAGCCGCTCAGGCGCACGGTCGTCCAGTTGCGGGTCGATCCGCCACCGCCAGACGACATGCCTTTGTGCCTCGATATCTCGGGCGACTTCTACTTCAAGCCTGAGAACGGTCGGCTGTGGCTCAGCCCGCATGACGAGACGCCGAGCGCTCCGACGGATGCTGCTCCAGAGGAGCTTGATGTTGCCGTCGCAATCGACCGTCTTGAGAAGGTGAGTGATTGGCGCATTGAAGCGGTCGAGCGCAAGTGGGCGGGACTTCGCAGCTTCGCGCCAGATCGCAAACCAGTCTACGGATTTGATCCCGAGGTCGCCGATTTCTTCTGGTTCGCGGGGCAAGGCGGCTATGGCATCCAGACCGCGCCTGCTGCTGCGCGGCTTGGCGCACAGCTGTTCCTGGGTTTGCCGCGCGATGCGATGACCGTATCAATTGATCACACAAAATATGCACCAGATCGATTTCGCTAATTTTTCGCGCGCTTGGTCTGGATTAATCTCAGAATCGCCTTAGGGTGCGGTCTTGAGTTTCAATAACCACTTGGAGGACTGCTATGGCTCACCGCTTTGAAATCCGGAAGAACAAGAAAGGCGAGTTCGTCTCTTACTTCATCTACAACTCGGAAACGATCTTCTGGACAGAAGGCTATAAGAGCAAAGCCAGCGCAAAGAACGCGATCGAGTCGATTCTGAAGAATGGTCCGAACGCAGAGATTGTGGACAACTACTGAGCTGTCACAACAGGGTTAAAGCGGACGGCTCGCAAGGCTTTGAGGCTTTGCGGGCCGTTTGTCATTTCGAGCACTCGGCAAGCGGAGGCTAACCATCGCAGCTTTCGTCAGGCTCGCGAGCAATCGCTTCCGCGGCATCGCTGGCGAGTTTGTCGACCCGTTCATTTTCGATATGTCCGTTGTGGCCGCGAACCCAATGCCAATCGATCTCATGCTTTGCGGCAACTTCGATCAGGTCGTGCCACAGGTCGGCATTGCGCACCGGCTTCTTGCTGGCGTTTATCCACCCGCGACGCTTCCATCCTTCGACCCATTTGGTGATCCCGTCGATCACATATTTGCTATCGGAATAGAGCTCGACATGGCATGGCTCGATCAGCGCGCCCAGCCCGCGAATGACTGCTGTCATTTCCATGCGGTTGTTGGTCGTGTCACGTTCACCGCCCGACATTTCCTTTTCGTGCGGCCCAAGACGGAGCAAGGCAGCCCATCCGCCGGGGCCGGGATTGCCTTTGCACGCTCCATCGGTGAAGAGTTCTACTCGCTTCATAGCTTTGGCTCTGCCAGTTCAGTCGATGCCTTGAAAGATGCTTGTGCTCGCCTTGTCGTAGAATTGGAGACGACGGACGAAATCCATCGGATCCTTGCGGGCGACCAGGGCATCGTCAGGGGTGCCTAGCCAGTCTTCTGCGCGGCTGGCGATGAAGCGAATACACGCACCTCTCGCCAGTACAGGGAAGGCTTCACGCTCCGCTTCGCTCAGGGGGCGGATGTTCTCATAGCCTTCGAACAGGGCACGGCTGATGTCCTCCCTGAATGCATTGCCGCCGCTTTCGAAGGACCAGGCAGCATGCGTCACGGCAAGGTCATAGGCAAAGAAATCGGTCGCCGCGAAATAGAAGTCGATCAGCCCGGAGACTTCATTGCCGAGCATCAGCACATTGTCAGGGAAGAGGTCGCAATGCACCACCCCATGCGGCAATCCACCGGGCCATTCGCCTGCGAACCTGCTGAGATGATCAAAGGCAACCGGCGGAAGCGATGGATCGATCGTCGCGAGTGCTTCCTTACCAAGGCCATGGAGTGTCTCGTCCCACCCCGCAAGGCCCAGATCATTCCACCGCGTCTGCGGGAAGTCTGCCACTGCCAAATGATTCCTGGCCAGGGCTTCGCCCACTGAACGCGCTTGTTCAGGTGTGGGATGATCGACTGAAACCCCCGGCAGATACTCGATCAGTGCGACTGCCTTGCCATCGATCAGACGGAAAGCAGCTCCTTCGCGATCATGGATCGTCCGCGGGACCGGGCAGCCCTTGGCTGCCAGATGATCCAGCAGTGCGAGGAAGAAAGGCAAATCGCGCAGTTCAATGCGGCGCTCATACATGGTCAGGATGAAACGTGTACCTGGCTCACGTCCTCCGCTCGTTTCAAGCAGCCAATTGGAATTGGATACGCCTTCCGCGATGCCCTTGGCCGAAACGAGATCGCCGACGTCGTAATGCGCGATCAGCTCTGCCAGTTCTTCAGCGCCAAGATGCGTGTAGACCGCCAAGTCTTCCCCCTTGGCTAAATATTACTGGACGAGTTGGCGCGGCAGCTTGAAGACCATCTTTTCTTCCGCTGCCATAATCGTCTGTTCTTCAACCTTGCGCCATTCAGCGAGCTTGCGCACGACCTCGCGCACCAGCAATTCAGGCGCAGAAGCGCCGGCAGTCAGGCCGATGGTATTCACCCCTTCAAGCCAGGCTGGATCGATTTCGCTGGCGCGCTGGATCAGCCGAGCAGGCGTGCCGCACCTCTCCGAGACTTCTACGAGGCGCAACGAATTGGAAGAGTTAGGCGCGCCGATCACCAGCACAAGATCTGCATCAGGTGCGATCTGCTTGACCGCCGCCTGCCGATTGGAGGTGGCGTAACAGATGTCCTCGGCCTTTGGACCGACGATCTGCGGGTAGCGAGCTTCCAGTGCCGCGATGATTTCTGCGGTGTCGTCGACCGACAGTGTCGTTTGAGTGAGGTACGAAAGATTGTCTTCGGTCGAAAAGTCCAGCGTCTCTACATCCTCGACCGTCTCAACCAGAGTCATCTGTCCCTCATCGACCTGACCCATCGTGCCGATCACTTCGGGATGGCCGGCATGGCCCACAAAGATGATGTGCTGACCCTTTTCGATCTGGCGTTCGGCTTGCCGATGAACCTTGCTGACCAGCGGGCAGGTCGCATCAACGTACAGCAGTTTGCGCCTCTCGGCCTCGGCAGGGACTGACTTGGGAACGCCATGTGCACTGAAAACCACTGGCGCATCATCCGGCACTTCGTCCAGTTCCTCGACGAACACTGCGCCCTGCGCCATCAATGATTCGACGACATACTTGTTATGGACGATCTCGTGCCGAACATATACTGGCGCACCATAGCGTTCGATCGCGCGTTCCACGATCTCGATCGCGCGGTCGACGCCTGCGCAAAATCCGCGCGGTGCGGCAATAAGGAGTTTGAGCTGAGGGCGATCCTGCTTGGCGGCGTCCGCTTCAGTTGCAGAGATGTCCCCGGATTCTGAGGATTGAAAGGGAGCGTTCATGAGACAGCCTCTAGCGCTTTGTGAAGCGCACCGCTAGGGCGGTCTGACGCTTTGAGTTTGACCTTGCGTTTCTTGGCGCGAGGTTGCCGCAGCAAGGATTGCCGTTTCATGAAGTCTCGTACTCGCCTGTTTTCTGTCATTGCTCTGGCTGCAGCCCTGGCTGGCTGTGGGCGCGAGGGGGAATTGGTTGTCGATCAGGGAGTGGGGATCACCGCTGTGCTTGATTCCTGTCCTGCGGTCGGAATTCCAGACTATACCGGCGATGTGACTCTCTTTCGCAGTGCCGGCAATGTCTCTGCTGCAAACCTCGATGTTGTCGCCTCGATTACCAATCTTCGTCATACCTGCGACGATTCGAGCGATCGCATCTACACCAACGCCACCTTTGATGTGCTGGCTCGGCGACTGGATACGCGTGGAAGCCGCACAGTGACATTGCCTTACTATGCAACCGTTATGCGCGGCGGGACGGCTGTCGTGTCCAAGCGGCTGGGTAGCGTCACCCTGAACTTCGCTGATGGGCAGGAGCGTGCCCAGGCAAGCGCTCAGGCAGGTGCTTTCGTCGACCGTGCCGAGGCTTCCCTGCCTGCGGATATTCGTGAACGCATCACCCGGCGACGACGGGCGGGCGACCCGGATGCCGCGCTCGACCCTCTGGCTGACCCGCAAGTTCGGGCAGCGATCCAGCGGACGAGTTTTGATCTGCTGGTTGGCTTTCAGCTGACCGAAGATCAACTCGCTTACAACGCGACGCGCTAAAGCGAGTTCAGGCCGCACGGCCTTGCGCTTTTTCGCAAGTCGGCTAACCGCCGTCTCGCGTTAGAATTACAGGTAATTATTATGCAAACCGTCTACGCCGCCTACGCGGCCAAGGTTGATGCCGTTCTCGCAGCTTTGGAGATGGAAGGCACTTTGCCGCCCGAAACAATCCGCACGAATGTGACGGTGGAGCCGCCGCGCGATCCGTCCCATGGTGATCTTGCGACCAATGCTGCAATGGTGCTGGCCAAGGCTGCCAATACAAACCCCCGTGCGCTCGCAGAGGCGATCGTCGAAAAGCTGCAAGCGGATCCTGCGATCACTTCTGCAGAGATCGCGGGGCCGGGCTTCATCAACCTGAGGCTCGACGCGCAGGTCTGGCTCGATGAATTGTCAGCCATCGCCGAAATGGGGGATGGTTATGGCAAGTCGGCCATGGGCGAAGGCAAGCGGGTCAATGTCGAATATGTTTCGACCAATCCCACTGGCCCGATGCATATGGGGCACTGCCGCGGTGCTGTGGTGGGCGATGCCCTGTCCAGCCTGCTTGAATTCGCAGGCCATGAGGTAACCCGCGAGTACTATATCAACGATGCGGGCGGCCAGGTCGACGTGCTCGCGCGTTCAGCTTACCTTCGGTATCTTGAGGCCCTTGGCGAAGACATCGGCGAAATCCCGGAGGGGCTCTATCCCGGCGATTACCTGAAACCAATTGGCCAGTATCTCGCGAGCGAACTTGGCGAACGGTATAAGGGCCGACCGGAAGAGGAATGGCTTGCGATCTTCCGCGCCGAGGCCGTCGAGCAGATGATGAACCTCATCAAGTCCGACTTGGCTTTGCTCGGCATTCAGCACGATGTGTTCGCTTCGGAAGCAGCGCTTCATGCAGCGGGCAAGCCCGACGCGGCAGAAGCGTGGCTGCGCGAGCACGACCTTGTCTATGACGGCGTTCTCGAAGCGCCCAAGGGCAAGGCTCCGCCAGAGGACTGGGAACCCGTGGAGCTGCCCCTGTTCCGTTCGACCAGATATGGCGATGATCAGGACCGCCCGATCAAGAAGTCTGATGGCAGCTGGACCTATTTCGGCGCAGACCTGGCCTATCACATGCAGAAGGCCGAGGGTGCTGACGAACTGATCGATATCTGGGGCGCGGATCACGCGGGGACGGTGAAGCGCATCAAGGCAGCGGTTGCAGCATTGTCCGAAGGGCAAGGCAAGCCCATCCCGTTCGATGTGAAGCTGGTTCAAATGGTCCAGCTGATGCGGGCTGGCGAGCCGGTGAAGATGTCCAAGCGGTCGGGCAATTTCATCACCATCGCCGATATGGTTGAGGAAGTGGGCAAGGATGTCGTGCGGTTCACCATGCTGACGCGCAAGCCCGAGGCACAGATGGACTTCGATTTCACCAAGGTGGTCGAGGCATCGAAGGACAATCCGGTCTTTTATGTGCAATACGCCCACGCGCGGATCCATTCGACCTTGCGCAAGGGGGCAGTGGAAGGATTCGTGCCTTCGGGCAAGAACCTGAGCCTTCTGGGGGAAGAAGAGCGCGCTCTGGTGCAGTTGGCCGCGCAATTCCCGCGCGAAGTCGAAGCCGCTGCCAAAGCTCGCGAGCCGCATCGAATCGCGTTCTATCTTTATGAACTTGCTGGGGGCTTCCACGCCTACTGGAACCTGGGGAATGACAATCCCGAAAAACGCTTCATTGTGGCACAGGACAAGTCACTGACGGAGGCGAGACTTTTCCTTGCCGAGCGGTTAGGGCAAGTTGTTCGCAATGGCTTACGCATTCTGGGCGTGGAGGCCGTGGAAGAGATGTGACCATACGAGGTCTGTATTGGGCATGGGCAGTGACACGATGACAAGCGATGACAGCGGATTTGAAGCCGAACTCGCTCTGAGCGGCGATGACAGCCTGCCATGGCTCGAATCGGACGAGTACGAGCAGGCTGCTGGCGAACTTGATACTGCGCGGATCATCGGCCTCGTTGTCGTTATTCTGGCCATGATCGGTGTGGGTCTGGGCGCTGCCTGGTGGTTCGCAAATCGCGATAATGGCGCTGATTATATTGCCGACGGCAGCACAGTAGCAGCGCCCGCGGGGCCTTATAAGGAGCGCCCAAAGGATCCGGGAGGCAAGGAGTTCGAGGGTTCCGGCAGCGTGGCGTCGGCTGTCGGCGAAGGCCAGACACGCGAAGGTGTCTTGCGTAAAGACGAACCGAGCGGTGCTGCAGCACCGTCGATCGCAACATTGCCGGTCGGCGAAGAACCAGTTCAGCCGCGACCCTCGCCCGCTGCACAAGCCCCTGAGGCCGCTGCAGAAAAGGGCGGAGTTTCCGTCCAGGTCGGAGCTTATCGCAGCGAAGGGCGGGCCCTGGCAGGCTGGCAGACCTTGCAGCGCCAGACGACGGCGCTCAACGGAGTAAACCGGCGCATTGTCAAAGGCGAGGCAGACATTGGCACGGTTTACCGATTGCAGGCGCTGCCTGGTGATCTTGCTGCTGCCCGCGCTCTTTGCGACGCACTCAAGGCTGATGGCATCGCGTGCCAGGTAAAGCGCTGAAGCTAACGCCTGGCGGGCTGAGGGGCCGATAGGGGTCGGGGCTTTTCCCCTGTGCTTTCATCCGAAAAACTTGCCGCACTTGTGCTTTCCTGCGAATTTCCCAGACATGATTCCTGCCGTATTTGGAATTGCTGGGACAGAACTGTCTGCTGATGAGCGCGCCTTCTTCGAGGATGCCGATCCGGCAGGGTACATTCTGTTCGCGCGCAATTGCGAATCCCCCGACCAGCTTCGCAAGCTGACGGGTGAATTGCGGAGCATCCATGGTCGCGAACGGATTTTCATCTCGATCGACCAGGAAGGCGGGCGCGTCCAGCGGATGAAACCGCCCTACTGGGCGAGCTATCCAGCCGGGGAAGCCTTTGACAGACTGTACGCGTTGGCCCCGGCTAGCGCGATTGAAGCTGCGCGTGTCAATGCTCGGGCAATGGCACTGGAACTCGCCAGCATGGGTATCACTGTCGATTTTCATGCACCGCTCGATGTGCGCCGCGCGGAGACGGATAATGTGATCGGCGACCGTTCGCTCGGAAGCGACCCGATGCAAGTAGCGGCGCTCGGGCGGGCGATACTTGACGGCATGACGTCAGGCGGTGTCGCAGGCTGCCTCAAGCATATGCCGGGCCATGGCCGCGCGACCGCAGACAGCCATAACGAATTGCCGGTCGTCTCTGCCAGCGCTGAAGAGCTGGAAGTCGATATTGCGCCGTTCCGTACTCTCGCGTCACAGGCCAAGATCGGCATGAGCGCGCATATCGTGTTCGAGGCATGGGATGCTGACCGGCCCGCCACGCTGTCACCCGACGTTATTGAGAATGTGATCCGCAAGGACATAGGCTTCGAAGGCCTGTTGCTGACTGATGATATCGACATGCAGGCGCTCGAAGGCTCAATCCCTGAGCGTGCCGAGCGCGCCTTGGCCGCTGGCTGCGATATTGTCCTGAATTGCTGGGCCAGGATGGGCGACCAGATTGGCATTGCTGAGCGCGTCGGGACGATGTCCGAAACGGTGGCGGCGAAATTGGATCGCGCGCTGGAAGGTACCGGTATAGCCAATGATCTGTCGGAGCATGGCGAATTGCTGGCGAAGCGCGACGCGTTGCTTGCGCTGGAAGGGCAGGCCGCATGACAGACAACCTCGAAGCGATGGAAACCGCAATCGAAGCGGACGACCCTGGCGCAGAGTGGACCGGCCCCGGTGGCGGTGCGCATGGCGATGATGCTGCGCTCTATCTCGAGCTTGACGGGTGGGAAGGTCCACTCGACCTCTTGCTGGACCTTGCGCGGCGGCAAAAGGTTGATTTGCGGCAGATTTCGATCCTTTCGCTGGTCGATCAGTACCTGACCTATATCGAGCGTGCGGAATCGCTGCGGCTGGAACTTGCAGCGGATTACCTCGTGATGGCGGCTTGGCTCGCCTATCTCAAATCGGCTTTGCTCCTCCCGCGCGACGAGCAGGAAGACCCGAGCCCCGAAGAGCTCGCGTTACGCCTGCAACTGCGCCTGCAAAGGCTGGGCGCAATGCGTGAAGCGGCCGCGCGCCTGATGGGGCGCGACCGCATCGGGCGTGATGTTTTTGTACGTGGGAGCCCGGAAGGGTTGCGCATCGACCGCAAGACGCAGTGGACTTGTGACAGTTATGCGCTGATCCAGGCTTATGGCCAGGTAAAAGCGCGCACAGCCCCGCGCATCTACCACGTCTCGGACCGTCCGGTGATGACGCTCGACAGCGCGATTGAGCGGGTTTCGGCCATGCTGGGCGTGACACTCGACTGGATGGACCTGCGCGATTTCCTGCCCCCTCATGCTGAACCGCGCCTGCGCAAGTCCGCGCTCGCCTCCAGCTTTGTTGCAGCGCTTGAGCTTGCACGGCTTGGCCGTGCTGAAATCGCGCAGGAAGAGACCTTCGGCGTCATGCGTATTCGCAGGATTGTAAAATGACTCACGAAACGAGTGAAATTGAACGGGCGCTGGAAGCGACCTTGTTCGCGTCTGAAGAACCGCTGACGATCGAAGTGCTGGCGCGTCATCTGGGCGGTGCGGAAGTGGCCGATGTGCGCGAGGGACTTCACAATCTCGCTGAGCATTACGCAGAGCGCGGGATCCATCTGGTCGAACGCGGCAAGCGGTGGCACTTCGAGACAGCGCCCGACATGGCGCATCTGCTCCGCCGCGAGCGCGAACAGGTGCGCCGCTTGAGCCGCGCAGCAACTGAAGTGCTCGCGATCGTCGCTTACCATGAGCCTGTCAGCCGCGCGGAGATCGAATCTATCCGCGGTGTGCAGACCGCCAAGGGAACTCTCGACGTGCTGATGGAAGCGGGCTGGATCCGCATGGCAGGTCGCCGCGAGGTTCCCGGGCGCCCGGTCATCTATGCCACCACGCCTGAATTCCTCGAGCATTTCGGGCTCTCCAGCCGCAAGGATTTGCCCGGTATTGATGAGCTTCGCGCGGCGGGTCTGCTTGATCCTGTTGACGATGCGCTTGAGGATGCGATGCGGCCAGATGGACCTGAAGAGGACGAAGACGCGAGTGAAGCTTCGTGCGATCAAGAGACCGAAGATATGGGTGACGCGCCGTCCTGGGAGTCGGCTTAGGACTGCTTGCCTATCCGGCAGGCGGAATGATGCAACCCTGTACTGGCGTAGAACGGTGAGTGCCCCTATATTAGTATAGCAAATCAATTAGGAAGACATCCCATGAGCCTCGGTCCTTGGCAGCTAGTCATTATCGCCGTTTTGATTCTTGTCCTGTTTGGGCGTGGTCGCATCTCTGAAATGATGGGCGATTTTGGTAAGGGAATCAGTAGCTTCAAGAAAGGTATGAGCGAGGAAGATGCAAGCGGGAGCAAGCCGACCGCTCAGATCGAAGGCACTGCAAAGGATCCGTCTCCAGAGACTCAAAAGACAGAGTCCAACGACAAGACCAGCTAAGCGCACTCGCTAGGCATACCCACGCCGGAAGGCATCTATGTTCGATATCGGCGCCGCCGAACTGCTTGTAATCGTGATTGTGGCCGTCATTGTGATCGGCCCGAAAGACATGCCGCTCGCCTTGCGGACGGTTGGACGATGGGTTGGCAAGATCCGCCGCGTTTCCACGCATTTCCGCACCGGTTTTGATGCGATGGTGCGTGAGGCTGAACTTGAGGAAATGGAGAAGAAGTGGAAAGCGCAAAACGAGGCCATCATGGCCAAGTCCAGCGCTGATACCCCCGCTGATCCCCAGTTCAGCAAAGCGCCAGACGCTCCAGAGATGACCGGGCCTCCTGTACAGACCGCCGAAGATCGCGCAGAGACCGCGGCGGATAAGCCGATGATCAAACCTCCGACATCAGAGCCTGAACTGCCTCTCGGCGAAAGCCAGGCTGATACGAACGAGAACCGATAGCGCAATGGCGTTCAACATCCGCGACATCGATGAAACGCAGGCTCCGTTGCTTGACCACCTCGTCGAACTGCGCACTCGACTTATGAGGAGCATCTTTGCGCTCATCATCGGCTTTGCCGTGTGTTTCTATTTCGCCGATGAAATCCTCGGATTTCTAGTCCAGCCACTGAAAGATGCCTTCCCGAAAGGGGAGGGGCAGCTGATCTTCACCAAGCTCTACGAAGTATTCTTCGTCGAACTCAAAGTCGCGCTGTTCGCGGGGTTCTTTGTGAGCTTTCCGATCATTGCCAACCAGCTTTGGGCATTTGTCGCACCGGGTCTTTATGCAAAGGAAAAGAAGGCATTTCTGCCTTTCATCATCGCAACACCGATCCTGTTCTTTCTCGGGGCAGCGCTTGCTTATTACGTCGTTATGCCGACGGCATTTCGCTGGTTTCTCACTTTCGAAGGAGATGCAGGCGGACTGGCCGTCGAGGCGCTGCCTTCGGCGGGAGACTACCTCAGTCTGGTCATGCAATTCATCCTCGCTTTCGGGATAAGCTTCCTGCTGCCGGTTTTGCTATTGCTGCTTAACGGGGCGGGCATCGTCCGGCGGGAGCAATTGGTGGCTGCGCGTCGCTACGTCATTGTTGGAATCGTCGCTCTCGCGGCAGTTGTGACCCCGCCGGATCCGGGTTCGCAGCTCCTGCTCGCCATTCCGTTGTTGCTGCTGTTCGAAGGCTCGCTGCTGCTGATGCGCTGGCAGGAACGTGTTCGCAAACGCAAAGAGAAGGCCAGCGAAGCGACTGACCTCGAGGTCAAGCAGGACGAAGGCGAGAAAACGTCCTGAGGCTTAGCGCTCAGGGCTATCCGCTCGGCTGTAGACTCGCTCGCCGCCGATCCACGTTTCAAAGATCACCATTTCCCTGATCTGGTCAGGCGATGAAAGCATGGGATCGCGGTCCACCAGCACGAAATCGGCTCTTTCGCCTGGGACAAGCCGCCCAAAACGGCCTTCCGCGAACCCGGCATAGGCCGCATCGCTGGTAAACCCAGCAATGGCCTGTTCGCGGGAGACAGTTTCCTGCGGGAACCACCCGCCGAACGGCTGTCCCTCCGCATCGGTACGGCTGATCGCAGCAGCGATGCCTGCGGGCGTGTCTGCCGGTTCGACAGGCGCATCAGAGCCGAACGCAATGCGTCCGCCTGCGTTCAGGACGCTGCGCCATGCATAGGCACCGCCAAGCCGCGCAGTCGTAAGGCGCGCTTCAGCCATCAGGCGGTCGGATGTCTGGTGCAGCGGCTGGTAGCTGGCGATAATGCCGTGCTGGGCAAAGCGGGCGATATCAGCCGGATCGACGATCTGCGCGTGCTCGATCCGCCAGCGCCGGTCCCCTGTATAGGTTTCGCTGAGTTCTTCGATAGCAGACAGAACTTCTGCGTTGGCCGCATCGCCAATCGCATGAACCGCAGTCTGGAACCCGTCCATCGCCGCCCTGCTCATGATGTTGCGCAGCTGCGCAGGGCTCAGCAGGGGAAGGCCGCGATTGCCCGGCGCATCTGCATAGTCCTGCTTGAGCCACGCCCCGCGCGAGCCCAGCGCGCCGTCGAGATAGATCTTGATCCCGCCCATGCGCAGGCGGTCATCATACAGCCATGGCGTTGGGGCAGGCCCTGCGATCAGCTGCATCGTATCCAATGAGCTCGCATAAGACATGATCCGCAGCTTGAGCGTCCCTCGGTCGCCGGCGCGGCGGAAGGTCTGCCAGTCCTCAGTCGTTGTACCCATGTCAGCGGCGGCGGTGATGCCTTGTGCAACCAGAATTTCCTGGGCCCTGGCAAAGGCAAGATCGCGTTCGACCGGGCGGGGCGCTGGTATGGCTTTCGTGACAAGGCTTTCAGCAGCGTCGACGAATATCCCGCTGGGCTGCTTGCTTCCTGCCAGCCGCTCGATTCGGCCGCCCGACGGAGATACTGCAGAGGCATCCACGCCAGCCTTCTCCATTGCCAGACTGTTGGCCCAGCCAGCATGACCATCGACGCGCGTCAGATAGACCGGGCGGTCGGAGACAACCGCATCAAGCTCGGCTGCGGTTGGGAACCGTCCCAGTCCCCATTTTTCCTGATTCCAGCCACCGCCGAGGATCCATGGGCGGCCCGGATTAGCCTGCGCAAATGCTGCAATCGCCGATAGCGCTTCTTCAAGGCTCTCTGTCTGCGACAGGTCCAGCGTCAGCGCGGCAAAGCCTGCGCCCATCACATGCAGGTGCGCATCGATGAAACCGGGCAGCATGACGCGGCCCTGCCCATCTACGGCGAATTCGACATCCGCTGGCCGGTCCTCGCCGCGCAGCACGATGTCCCTGACCTTGCCGTTATCGTCGATCACCAGCGAGACAAAGCGCTCGATCTTGCCTTCTTCGTCGATGGTCAGTCCATCGACATTGTAGATCAAGGTGTCAGCGAGAGCTGGCGTGGGCATCACAGCATAGGCCAGGCCAGCGAGCATGACCGCCTTAAAACCTGTCAGTCGGCGCATCATGCCTCACCCTTGGGAAGCCGCGTGATCAGCGCGCTGGTGTCCTTGCGCCCGCCGCCTGCGGCCTGCACATCGGCGTAGAACTGATCGACCAAGGCGCTGATCGGCGAGGACAGCCCGAGCCGTTTCGCTTCTGCCAGAGCATAGCCCAGATCCTTGCGCATCCAGTCGATCGCAAAGCCGAAATCAAACTCGTCTGCGACCATCGTCGCCCAGCGATTGTCCATCTGCCAGCTTTGTGCAGCACCGCCGGAAATGGCCTGGTATGTCTTGCCAAGATCGAGGCCCGATGCCTGCGCCAGCCGGATTGCTTCCGACAGTCCGCCGAGTATCCCGGCGATGCACATCTGGTTGGCCATTTTTGCCGTCTGGCCTGCGCCCGGCCCCCCGACATGGACAATCGCCTTGGCATAGCAATCCATCACCGGAGTGGCGCGGGCGATGGCTTCCTCGTTTCCGCCGCACATGATCGCAAGCTGGCCGTTCTCAGCGCCGGCCTGCCCGCCTGAGACAGGCGCATCCACCGCGGCAATCCCGCGTTTGGCTGCTTGCGCCTCGATCCGGCGCGCCATGTCTGCTGAAACGGTTGTGTGATCGACCAGCAGCGCGCCTTCGCGCATGGCAGGAAGGGCGCCGGTGTTACTCAGCAAGACCTCTGCAACGTCCTCGTCATTGCCAAGACAGGCAAACACGATATCCGCCTCGCTCGCAGCTTCCGCAGCACTCGCGAAAGTTTCGACGGAGTGTCCTGCTTGGCGCTGCACCTTGGCCCATTCCTCTGCCTTGGAAGCGGTGCGATTATGGGCTCTAACGGTGTGCCCCGCTGCAGCGAGATGCCCCGCCATTGGGCCTCCCATCACGCCCAGGCCAAGGAATGCGACGATCTTCTTGTCGGTCTGTATGCTGGTCATGGGCAGAGCGGTTACCGGCAAAAGGCGTTCATGCAAACATATTCACGATTGCGTCTCTTGCGCCCAACCCCTAGCAACCGGGCACTATGACAGCGAACACCGCCTTGAAGACGGCTGAGAATGCGCGCGATGCGCTGACACTGGATCATATCCGGGAAGCTGCGGCGCGGATTGAAGGCGCTGTGGTCAAGACGCCGATGATGCACTCGCAAACGCTGTCCAGCATCACCGGTGCGGAAATCTGGCTCAAGTTCGAGAACCTGCAATTCACCGCTGCCTACAAAGAACGCGGCGCGCTCAATGCGCTGCTGCAGCTCACTGAGGAACAACGGCAGCGCGGCGTAATCGCTGCATCTGCGGGAAACCACAGTCAGGGTCTGAGCTATCACGGTACGCGCCTTGGCGTGCCCGTCACCATCGTCATGCCGCGCACGACGCCGACGGTTAAGGTCATGCAGACCGAGCAGGTTGGCGGCAACGTAGTGCTCGAAGGCGAGACCTATGACGATGCCTATGCCCACGCCCGCAAGCTGGAAGGCGAACGCAATCTCACATTCGTCCATCCGTTTGACGATCCCCGCGTGGCCGCAGGGCAGGGGACAGTCGGGCTCGAGATGCTGGAAGAGCATCCCGAACTGGATTGTCTGGTGGTTCCGATCGGCGGCGGCGGATTGATCTCGGGCATGGCAACGGTGGCGAAGACCTTGCAACCAGAGATTGAAGTCATCGGCGTTCAGGCGGCGCTGTTCCCTTCCATGTATGCCAAGGTCAAAGGGCTCGACATGGCGTGCGGCGGGGACACTTTGGCGGAAGGGATTGCGGTCAAGGCTCCCGGCGAATTCACGTCCCAGATCATTGCAGAGCTCGTCGATGACATCGAACTGGTTGAGGAGCCGATGCTTGAAAAGGCGGTCTCGCTGCTGTTGCAGATCGAGAAGACAGTCGTCGAAGGCGCCGGTGCGGCGGGCCTTGCGGCTGTTCTTCAGAACCCGGAGCGGTTCAAGGGCAAGACCATTGGCCTCGTTCTTTGCGGGGGCAATATCGATACGCGCTTGCTGGCGAATGTGTTGCTGCGTGACCTCGCTCGGCAAGGGAGGCTGGCGCGGCTGAGGATTACCTTGCAGGATCGCCCCGGCGCCTTGTTCAAGGTCATGCGCGAGTTCGATGCACACCATATCAATATCATCGAAATCTATCACCAGCGCATTTTCACCACGCTGCCGGCCAAAGGCCTGGTCACGGACATCGAATGCGAGGCCCGCGACCGCGAGCAACTGGAAGCGCTGGTTAACGCCCTCAGAGCGAAAGGCTATTCAGTCGAGCTTGCCGAGCTCAACTGAGGCACACTCTCCCTCAATTCAGCGCGGAACGCGGCTCAAACCGCCGTGCGAATGTGCATAATAACCAATTGGTTACCATGTTTCATGGTTAATAGTCTTTTACCGCGCGGGGCAAACAGGCATAAGATTGTCTTAACGCGCCCTCACGGGCTGATTCACGATCTTAGATTTGATGGCCTGAAAGGACCAAAGCCGAGCTGTGACAGCCCCGATCCGCTTTCCCCGTTTCTTTGTGACCAGCCCCGCTCCTTGCCCCTATCTTCCCGGGCGGAGCGAGCGCAAGGTCTTTACGGAGCTCAAGGGGCCTCATGCAGATCAGCTGAACGAGGCGCTTGGCCGGATCGGTTTCCGCCGCAGTCAGACGGTCGCGTACCGGCCGAGCTGCCTTGATTGCAAGGCATGCGTGTCCGTTCGTGTGGTCGCGGAACAGTTTCAGCCGTCCAATACACAGCGCCGCATTCTCAACCGCAATCGCGATCTGATCGCGACAGAATGCCGTCCATGGGCGACTGACGAACAGTTCGACTTGCTTCAGACATATCTCGCCGCACGCCACCCCGATGGGGGTATGGCCGCGATGGACGAGATGGATTACGCCGACATGGTGGAACATACTCCGGTGTCCAGTTGTTTGGTGGAGTATCGGGAACCTTCGGCGAGCGGTGAACCGGGTCGGCTTGTCGGGGCGTGTTTGACAGACCGTCAGGGCGATGGCTTGTCGATGATCTACAGCTTCTACGACCCTGAACACGAAAAGCGGGCCGGGCTTGGCAACTATATCATCCTTGACCACATTCGCCGTGCGGCAGCAGAAGGCCTGTCTTACGTGTATCTCGGTTATTGGGTCGAAGGTTCAGCGCGAATGCAGTACAAGGTGCGCTTCCGCCCCTTGGAAAAGCTCACGCGTGATGGATGGATGCGTTTCAGCGAAGCCGAGCAGCGCGATCTTATCGTGCATGCGACGCAGCCCGGCCAGAAGCTCGAAAGTGGCAGCGGCAAGGACGGGCAGCCTGCGCGTTTCGAACCCGGCTGAGATTGCCCCGCGCTGCGGCGCATTACTCCAGATGGCAAGCGCGGCCGTGTTGCTCATCGCGGGGATCATTGCTGCGGTGCCTGCAGCGGCCCAGCAATCCTCCGCCACACAGCGCCTTGACGACCTGATCCCGCAAGAAGCGGTCGAAAATCCGGAAAGCTGGGCACTCGGAACAGAGCCTGCGGAGGGCCAGCAAGAAACGGATCGGGATGCGAATGCGGCGGACCTTGTCCTGCCACCGATCGATCAGGTTGAGCTTCAGACTGCGGATCAGGAACAACTGGATGAAGCTATCACGCTTCCTGCTGTCGACAGTCCAGCCGAACCAGAGCCATTTGCAGAGCTAGAAGCCCTCACGCTCCCGCCACGGGCAACGATAGGCGATATTATCCAGGTGGATGATCGACTCTTGCTCGGTTTCCCGGATGATGACGATGCCTTTCCTGAAAAGACCGATTTCGTTGAGCGATTCAAGGCTCTGTCGACCATCGAAGCGCTGGGATCCAGCGGCGAGAACATCGCGCAGCTTGCGGCCCGCGCGCGAGCAGATGCTGAGTTGCTGCAGCAGCTCCTGCGCGCTTACGGCTATTACGATGCAGAAGTGCAGCGCACTATTGCCGGTCTGCAACCCGGTGAAGAAGCAGCCGACACGACGCCGCAGGCGCGCTTCGATATCTTTCCGGGTACGCGCTACCGCATTGGCAGCGTCAATCTTGGCGACTTGGATACAGCGCCAGATGCCGGACTTCTGCGAACCAGCTTCGGAATCCAGCCGGGCGATCCACTCAACAGCGACCGCATCCTCGAGCGCAAGCAGGCGCTGGATTACCTGCTGGGTGAAACCGGATACCCGTTCGCAGCGATTGCGGAACCGGAACTGCTGATCGATCACGACCGCGATGAAGGCGACCTAGACATGCCGGTCAGCCCGGGCGGCAAGTACAATTTCGCAGGAATTACCAGCGATCGTCCGAAGTTTCTCTCTAATCGCCATTTGCAGCGCATTGCCCGGTTTGATCCTGGCGACGCGTATCAGAGGACATTAGAGCAGGACCTGCGCCGCGCCATCCTCGCGACTGGCCTCGTCTCGACTCTTACGATCACGCCGCGCGAAGTTTCGCCGCCGTCCGAGGATAAGCCGGGTGAAGTCATGCTCGATGTCGGGCTTGAACCAGCCAAGCTGCGCACGATCGCGGGCGCTGTCGGTTACGGCACGGAAGACGGGTTCAAGCTTCAGGCCAGTTGGGAGCATCGCAACCTCTTCCCGCCGGAAGGCTCGCTTAAGGTCCGCGGCATACTCGGCACGCGTGAACAGCTCGCCGGGGTCAATTTCACTCGCAAGAACTGGCGCAGGCGGGATCAGGTTCTGGCACTCGACGCCTATGCCAGCGACCTCACCACGGAGGCGGTCGATGCGCGAACTGCAGCCGTGCGCGCATCGGTCGAACGTTTATCCAACCTGCTGTTCCAGAAACCGTTCGGCTGGGCGTTGGGCGCGGAAGCATTGCTGAGCGACGAGCGCAACCGCGTGATTGGCGGGATCCCCCGTCCGCGCCGGACCTATCGCATCGCCTCACTTTTTGGGACAGCCACGATCGACGGCAGCGACTCCCTGCTTGATCCGACCACGGGCTACCGCGTGACTTTCTTTGCCGCGCCCGAAATCTCGCGCACCGCGAGTTCCAACACGATCTATCTGCGCTCGCGCGTGGATGCGAGCTATTACCAGCCGGTCAGCGAGGGCGTGGTGCTGGCTGCACGCGCCAGCGCGGCAACGATCCAGGGCGCGGAAGCCTTTCAAATCGCCCCTTCGCGTCGGCTCTATGCTGGCGGAGGTGGATCCGTACGCGGCTATGGCTACCAGTCAATCGGACCTGCAAATGATCTTGGCGAAGTCACCGGAGGTACATCTCTGGTCGAGGCATCGCTTGAAGCACGCATCGATACCGGCCTTTTCGATGGAGCTGTGCAGGTTGTGCCGTTTTTCGATCTCGGTACGGTTTCGATAGACAGCGTGCCTGACTTCAGGTTCGTGAAATACGGAGCAGGGCTGGGCATCCGGTACAAGACCGGCTTCGGCCCGATCCGAGTGGACCTGGGTGTGCCGCTCAATCCCGAACCGCGTGACGGCGCCTTTGCAGTCTATGTCAGCCTTGGGCAGGCATTCTGATGCCGTTCGACGATCCCCGTCACGAACAGTTGCACGAAGAGCTGCCTGATACGCCCCCCCGCAAGCGCAAGCGGCGCTGGCTCAAGCGGTTGGGCTGGGCGCTCGCTGCCTTGCTTGCGGTGTTCCTCGCAGGCGCGCTGTTTCTGAGTTCGCCTATTGGCAAGCGGTTTATCGCGAACCAGATCGCAGAGATCGCGCCTGCGTCGGGCTTGCGCTTTTCGGTCGGGCGGATTGAGGGCGATATTTATGCCAAGGCAAGGCTCCATGACGTCGTACTATATGACCCAAAGGGCGCGTTTCTGCGAATCCCGGAGGTCGACCTTAACTGGAACCCGCTTGCCTGGCTGACCAGCGGGCTGCATGTTCGTGAACTGATTGCGAAACGCGGTACGCTTGAGCGTCTGCCGGAATTGCTGCCGGGGGATCCCGACGCGCCGATCCTGCCTGACTTCGATATCCGCGTAGGCAAGTTTGCTGTTGAAGCGCTCACGCTGGCACCGGGTGTGCTGAGCGATGATGCTGAGCGTGTCGACCTTACCGCCAAGATCGATATCCGCTCGGGCAGGGTGTTCGCCAAGTCGGATGGGCAGCTTGGGCGGGAGGATCGCTTCGCCCTGCTGGTCGAAGCGGAGCCCGATGGCAATGTTTTCGACCTTGCATTGAACCTCAATGCCGCTCCAGGAGGTGTCATCGGCCGGTTGATTGGCACAGAGCAGGGCTATCGTGCGCGGCTCGAGGGAGATGGTACCTGGAGCGATTGGCTCGGGCATTTGCTGGTTGAGCAGGATGGCGAGCGCGTTGCCGGCTTCCGCATCTCTAATCAAAGCGGCAGCTATCGGATCATTGGCCAGGTCACGCCAACTGAAGTCGCGGATACAGTGCTGGGCCGCGCGCTCGGGACCACAGCTTCGCTTGCAGCGCAGGGCACTCTTGAAGACAGCATTTTCGCAGGATCGCTTCAGTTTGTAAGCGAGGCCCTGATCGCCGCGGGAGAAGGCGCGGTCGATCTGGATGGGAATGCTTTTGAGGACTTCGATATAAGTGCGAGGCTGCGCGATCCAGCGCTGCTTGGCGAGGACCTGCTACTCAAGGAAACACGCCTTGTTGCACAGCTCGATGGGCGGTTCCGCGATCTCTCGATTATCCATGATTTGCGTGTGGGGGAGCTTGTATCGGGGACAATCCGCTTGCCTGATCTGATCCAGCAGGAAACCGCTAGTTATGATGGCAGCGACTGGCGTATTCCGCTCGATCTTTCGGTCGGAGCGGTTGAGTTCGGCAATCCCGTGCTTGACCCGTTCCTGCAGCGCGGCAGCCTCACGGGCGATTTGGTTTACGCAGAGGCTGGTGCGCTCAACTCCGACAATTTGCGCGCGCGTTTCCCGCAATTCAGTGTTGCCAGCAATCTGCGCGCCAATCCCGGCAAGGGTACTTATGAACTGGCCGGAAGCGCTGACGGAGACCGTCTTGTCTTTGAAAACGTGGGTACAGCGCGGGCGAACGCCAAGTTCCGCTTCAATGCAACGACTGCAACTGGCTGGAAGCTGGCTGCGAATCTCGCCGGTGCCATAAGCGAGGTGCCCAATTCGACAGTGCAGTCGCTTTGGGGCGATCCGATCGCGTTCCGGGGCGGAGTTACGCTGGGCTCTGGTCAGCCACTCTTGCTGCGCGATCTCTTGTTGGACTCCGAGCGATTGACGCTGGCCCTGGCCGGACAGGTCGATGGAGATCGCACCAGCTTTTCGGGGACCGGCCGGCAGGTGAGCTACGGGCAGTTCACCGTCGATGGCGCGATCACCGGCGCCGGGCCAGAGGCAAGGCTGGTACTGGCTGAGCCCTTGCCTGCAGCGGGACTGCGCGACGTGGCGCTGTCGATTGCTCCAAGCGAGGCGGGCTTTGCGGTGGAAGCCATGGGGCAATCCACCCTTGGGCCCTTTGCCGGAGCGTTTGACCTTGTCACACCCGCAGATGGACCCGCCCGGCTGGTCGTTCAACGCCTCCGCGTAAGCGAGACCAATGCGACCGGCACATTGCGATTTGGCGATAGCGCTGTGGTCGGCGACCTCGCGCTTGCAGGCGGCGGGCTCAGCGGGGTCATAGCGTTGTCCCCTCGCAGCGGGCAACAGGGCTTCGATCTCGAGTTAGCAGCGCGCGATGCGAACTTTGCTGGCGCTACGCCGATCCGCATAGCATCGGCTGACATTGACGCGACCGGAACCATTGGTGAGCAGGGGACACGAATCGAAGGAACATTGACTGGCAATGGCTTGAGCTATGGCAATGCGCGGCTCTCGCGGATCGCGGCGAAAGGCGGCTGGGATGGCAATCAAGGGCGAATCACTGCCTCCCTGACGGGCAGGCGTGGCAGTCGTTTCGCCCTCGACATTGACAGCACTTTATCGTCTGGCCGGATCGCAGCGATCGTCCGGGGAGAGATCGCCGGGCGTTCCATCACCATGCCGCGCCGCGCCGTTGCAACCGCGCTGAGCGAAGGCGGATGGCGGCTCGCTCCATCGCGGATCGACATCGGCGAAGGCCGGATGCTTGCTGAAGGGGTGGTTGGGGGCGAGCGCACCAGCTTTTCAGTTAAGCTCGATGACATGCCACTTTCGCTGGCGGACCTGGCGGTTGAGGACCTTGGGTTTGGCGGTACGGTGTCTGGCATCATCGAGTTCGCAGATCGCCCCGACGCGCTTGCGACCGGCAATGCGAGGTTGAAGTTCAATGATCTCACGCGCTCGGGTCTGGTGCTGTCGTCTCCGCCGCTCGATCTTGCGCTGGTCAGCGATCTGACACCGGACCGGCTGACATTGCGCGGGCTCATCAGCGACGACAACAGCAGGCTTGGCCAGTTGCAGGCGCAGGTCACTCAGCTCGCCCCGCGCGGCTCGTTGTTCGAGCGGCTGCAGGCGGGGCGGCTCGATGGTGCGCTGCGATACGATGGCAGCGCGGCTGAGCTTTGGCGGATGGCAGCGATCGATGCGTTTGATATCACTGGACCGGTTACTCTCAATGCACGGGCAACCGGGACGATCGCTGATCCGCAAGTGCGGGGCGCGCTCTCCAGCGACAATTTGCGTATCCGCAGCGGCTTGTCCGGAACCGATGTCCGCGATGTTTTCGTGCGGGGAAGCTTTGCCGGATCGACCTTGCGCCTCACCCGCTTTGCCGGAGTAGCACGCAATGGCGGCAAGCTGAGCGGCAGTGGCACAGTCGATCTCGCCAACATCAGCGGATCGCAAGGCCCCGCGCTGGACCTGAAGATCGCGGCTGACAACGCCGCTCTGATTGATGCGAATGGACTTTCCGCAACCGTGACCGGTCCCTTGCGGATCGTCTCCGACGGACGCGGCGGGACCATCGCAGGGCGTCTCAAGATTGACCGTGCGAGCTGGAGGCTTGGCCGTGCCGCAGAGGACGTTCGTATCCCTTCGATCACAACCCGCGAGATCAATCGCGACGATTTCGAGGTCCAGACAAGCCGCACTGCTGCCCGCTGGCGCTACCTGATCGATGCCTCGACACGCAGCCGGATCAATGTCGATGGCATGGGGATCGACAGCGAATGGGGCGCGGATATCATCTTGCGCGGCACAACGGACGATCCCCGGATCGGCGGGGAAGCGCGGATCGTTCGCGGCTCCTACAGCTTCTCCGGCACCCGCTTCGAGATCACCCGCGGACGGATTGAATTCGATGAAAACGTGCCGATCGATCCGCGGCTCGATATTCTGGCAGAGACCGACCAGAATGGCCTCAGCGTAAGAGTGAGCGTGCAGGGCAACGCGCTGGAGCCGCGTATTGCGTTCTCATCCAGTCCCGCCTTGCCGGAGGAAGAAATCCTCTCCCGGCTGCTGTTCGGCGATTCGATCACTTCGCTTTCTGCCACCGATGCGCTGCAATTAGGGACTGCGCTAGCCAGTCTTAATGGCGGCTCGGGGCTTGATCCGATCAACCAGCTCAGAAGCGCGATCGGGCTGGACCGTCTGCGGATTGTCAGCGCCGACCCGGCGCTCGATCGCGGGACCGGCGTTGCGCTCGGCAAGAACCTCGGCAAACGGTTCTATATTGAGCTGGTGACCGATGGCCGGGCATACAGCGCGACTTCAGTCGAGTTCCGCGTGACCGGCTGGCTGTCGCTGCTAGGCAGTGTTTCGACCATCGGGCGCGACAGCGTAGTGGCAGAAGTCAGCCGGGATTATTGAGGTTTTTCGTTTGTTGCGCTTAGGCATCCGCCTGAGCTTCTCCGAGCCACCCGCGCCCTCCACCCTTCCACCCGGATGGTATCCCGGTAGGCTCCGGGTGGAAGGGTGGAGGGCGCGGGTGGCCAAGCCTAAACCAACAATCATCCCCGATACATCTTCGTCTCTTCTGCGCGTCTGCGAACCAGCCCTTTCAGAACGCGTCCACCAGCCTTGTTCCAGCGCTGGAACTCTTCTGCTGCGCCGGCAAAATCGCCAGCCTTGTGCTTTTCCGCGAGGGTAGAGCGGCCAATCGCACCGGTATTATAGTGAAAGCTGACCAGCGCATCG
Organism: Altererythrobacter sp. GH1-8; assembly: GCF_043702085.1. Taxonomy (GTDB): domain Bacteria; phylum Pseudomonadota; class Alphaproteobacteria; order Sphingomonadales; family Sphingomonadaceae; genus Erythrobacter. The sequence goes on from NZ_CP171690.1 coordinate 1,365,300, forward strand.
AATTGCGCCTGCGTGGTGGTGCATTGGCCAAGGACGCGGCGTACATCGCGGGCATGGCGCTCAATATCGGTCGCGAGACGCGCATCGCATTGCTCTTGAGACCAAACGGTATGGGCGTCGATATCGGGGCCGGTCGCGCCCCAGCCGATCGTGTAAGGCTCAGCGCCCGTGCCCGGATCAGGATAGGCTTCGACCAGGCCATCGGTGCGCAGCCGCGCGCAGCCTTCGAAGCGTTTGATCAGCGCGACGCCTGCCGGGCTCACGTTACGCGGGCATTTGCCGGGCGCGATCCGGTCCAGCGCTGCATCAAGGATAGCGACTTCATTGGGCCGGAACCCTCGGCCAAGAAGCTCGCGGACCTTGTCAAAGATCGGCTTGCGCTGTGTCGGTTCAGAGGAAGGGCAGGGTGCGTTCATCGTCAAGAGCCTCTCTCAGGGGGGAGTTGGGAGGCGGTATGATTAGGCACACTTGCAGCGAGTAGGAAAACGGTTTCCGTCATCCGGCTGTGTCGGGAAGCCACAAGAAGGATACGCTCGCGATAGTTTTTGAAACCCGTCACATCTCATATTTCTCATTTTATTCAGATGGTTGCATTACCAAAGCAGCGATAGAGTGTGACTTTCCAAAAACCGCGTTCCTTGATGCGAGAGCAGACCAATTGAGCGCAGGGCATGACGATAGAGGCCGCGCCCGAAGTAGGAAATTCACCTTTGACCGGCCCTCGCGTAGGCCGCCCCCCATTCCGGGCTTCCCATGCCTCGCGCGCCGCACTAGCTTTGTGGGCAAGTAAGACTGCCGAAAGGACTTGCCTGCATGACTCAATTGAATTCCGCCTATGGCCAGTTGGCTGACACGTTTGAGCGCGTGGGCCATCTGGGCGCGGCGAGCAGCACGCTGTTCTGGGATGGGCGCACGAAGATGCCGACGGGCGGGGCGAGCTCGCGCGGCAAGGTGATGGCGGCGCTCACCAGCATTGTGTCAGAGACCATGGCAGACCCCAGGCTGGGCGATCTGCTGGACCGGGCGGAGAGTGAAGAGGCGGGCACTCTGGGCCCGTGGGAAGCGGCGAACCTGCGGGAGATGCGCCGCCGCTGGCGCCATGAAACCGCGATCCCGACGCAGCTTGCGGTGCAGCTTTCCGAACGCGTAGCGCTGGCGCAGAAGGCGTGGGAGAAAGCGCGCGCGGATAATGACTTTGCGGCTTTTGCAGAGCCGCTCGAAGGCTTGCTCGGGCTGCAATTGAAAGCCGCTGCGATCAAGGGCGATGCGCTGGGCATGTCGCCCTATGACGCGATAATGGATGTGCATGAGCCGGGCATGACGACCGCGCTGATCGATGACTTGTTTGCGGATCTCGCGGATTTTTTGCCGCCGCTGATGGAACAGATCATGGAACGCCAGGCGGCAGAGCCTGCGCCTGAGCCTTTGCCGGGGCCGTTCTCCGATGCGGCGCAGATGAAGCTGAGTGAAAAACTCGCAGTGATGATCGGGTATGATTTTGACGAAGGGCGGATCGATCTGACCGCGCACCCCTTTGCTAATGGCGTGCCGGGCGATGTGCGGATCACCACGCGTTTCTTCGAGCATGATCCGATTTCCGGCATCATGGCGACCATGCATGAAACCGGCCATGCGATGTACGAAGCGGGCCTTCCGAGAAACTGGTCGTTCCATCCGGTCGGAAGTGCCCGCGGCATGGGTCTGCATGAAAGCCAGTCGCTGCTGTTCGAAATGCAGGCCGGGCGCAATGCCGCTTTCCTCCCTGTTCTGGGCGAGGCCATTCGTGAGGCGTTTGGTGCAGCAAGCGATTCTGGACCATGGAGCGATGCCAATATCGGCCGCCTCTATCGCAAGGTGGGACCAAGTCTGATCCGGGTGGAGGCGGACGAGGTTACCTATCCGCTCCATGTGATCCTGCGCTATCGGATCGAGCGCGCGATCCTGGATGGCGCGCTTGAAATCCGGGGCATTCCGTCTGCATGGAAAGAACTGTTCGAGGAGATGCTCGGTATCACCCCTCCCAATGACACGAATGGGTGCCTGCAGGACATCCACTGGTCGATGGGGCTCTTCGGCCATTTCCCGAGCTATACCTTCGGCGCGGTAGCTGCCGCCCAATTGTTCGAGGCCGCAACACAGCAGGATGCGGAGATATTGCCTGCGCTTGGCCGGGGGGACTTTGCGCCGCTGCTCAGATGGACGCGCCAGCATGTCCACTCGCAGGCAAGTCTTGCAGCGAGCAGCGATGAAATCCTGATCAAAGCCACAGGATCACCGCTGTCGGCCGATGCGTTCAAGGCGCATTTGCAGGCGCGGTATCTGGATGAGTAAGGGCGCGCTTCACCGCGTCAGCAGGAACACAGTGTAGCCTGCGAACAAAGCCAGCAATACGCCGCCTTCGGTCCGCGTGATCCGCCAGGCGCTGCGCAACTGGATGAGCAGCAAGACGGTGACGCCGGCCAATACCCAGATGTCAAAGCGGGCGATTTCTGCTGGCACGTCCAGCGGATGGATCAACGCAGTGATGCCGAGGATGCCCAGCACGTTGTAGATATTCGATCCGATCACATTGCCGAGCGCGACCTCAGGGTGCCGCTTCCATACGGCGATCAGGCAGGCGATCAGTTCTGGCAGCGACGTGCCGATGGCGACGATGGTAAGGCCTATCACCGCCTCTGACAGGCCTGCGGCGCTGGCCAACTGGACTGCCCCGTCGACCAGCAGCCGTGCGCCGAAGATCGCGGCGGCAAGACCGCCTGCAATCATAAGCGCCAGCAGCCAGATGCTGTGTGTTTTGGGCATCGTGTCGGCAAGCTCTGCCACGTGGCGTTCGCCCTCTGCGTCGCCTTCGCCACGTTCGGACAGATAAGCCCAGGTGACGTAGGCGATGAGCGCAGCGATCAGCAGCAGGCCCATGGCCAAGCCGATCGTGCCAAGCAGGACCGCTATCATGCAAAGCACTGTCGAAACGGTCAGCGCCAAGGCATCTCTTCGGAACGCTTCCGGTCGGACCACAAGTGGCAAGATTATCGCTGAGACACCCAAAATCAGCAAGATATTGGCGATGTTCGATCCGATGACATTGCCGAGGGCAATTGCGGGCGAACCAGCGAAAGCCGCCTGAATGCTGGTGGCAAGCTCTGGCGTGGAGGTGCCGAACCCGACAATCGTGAGACCTGCGAGCAAAGGCGAGATGCGCAGCACCTGCGACATGCCGACCGCGCCGCGCACAAGCAGCTCACCGCCAAGGGCGAGGAAGGCAAGACCGGCCAGCAGGAGAAGAGTAAGGGTCATTGAACGAACTCCAACATGAGCCGAAGCAAGGCGAATGCAGTCGTCAGGCCGGTGGCTAGCGCCGCTTGCGAATTAAGGATCTGAGTGCGGTTGAGCGCTGTCACAATCCGGTTGAAATCCGCATGGTCAAGTGTCTCGTACTTACTAACCCGGCGCAGCCGGGTGCGACTGGCACGAAACCACATTACACTTGCGGACAATGCGGTGAAAACGATCAATATATCGACGATGTAGGACAACACGGGTATCACCCCGCCGGGCCAATTGCGAATAATCCCGCCGACATCGCGAATGCGCCGGAAGCATTCGCCAGAGGGGCCCGGTGGTGCATGGGGAATAATTGATTACGCGAATGGTTCCAACAGAAATCTAATGCGAAATGAAAAAGGCCGCCCGGTTGCCCGAACGGCCTTTTTTGTTCGCCCTACCGCTTCGCTGCTTGAGGGCGATTATGCCGCCCTACCGCTTCGCTGCTTGAGGGCGGAATATCAGCCCTGGTCAGGCGGAATAGTACATATCGAATTCGACCGGGCACGGAGTGGTTTCGGTGCGCAGCACTTCTTCCCACTTGAGTTCCGCATAAGCTTCAATCTGGTCCTTGGTGAAGACGTCGCCCTTCAGCAGGAACTCGTGATCGGCTTCGAGCGATTCCAGCGCTTCGCGCAGTGAACCGCAGACGGTCGGAACTTCAGCGAGCTCTGCCGGCGGCAGGTCGTAGAGGTTCTTGTCCATCGCTTCGCCCGGGTGGATCTTGTTCTGAATCCCGTCGAGGCCAGCCATGAGCAGCGCCGAGTAAGCGAGGTATGGGTTCGCCATCGCATCAGGGAAGCGGAACTCAACGCGCTTCGCCTTGTCGCCCGCACCATAAGGAATACGGCAAGACGCTGAACGGTTGCGAGCCGAGTACGCCAGAAGAACCGGTGCTTCGAACCCCGGCACCAGACGCTTGTAGCTGTTGGTGGTCGGGTTGGTGAAGGCATTCAGCGCCTTGGCGTGCTTGATAACGCCGCCGATGTAATAGAGGCATTGCTCCGAAAGACCGGCATATTCATTGCCAGCAAACATCGGCTTGCCGTCGTTCCAGATCGACATGTGGGTGTGCATGCCCGAGCCGTTATCTTCCTTGATCGGCTTCGGCATGAAGGTCGCGGTCTTGCCATAGGCATGGGCGACCTGGTGCACGACGTATTTGTAGACCTGCATCCGGTCAGCGGTTTCAACCAGCGTGCCGAAAGTCAGGCCCAGCTCGTGCTGAGCGGCGGCGACTTCGTGGTGATGCTTGTCGCAGGGCAGGCCCATTTCGAGCATGGTCGAAACCATCTCGGCACGGATGTCCATGCAGCTGTCAACCGGAGCGACCGGGAAGTAGCCACCCTTGGCGCGCGGGCGGTGGCCCATATTGCCAGCGTCGTATTCCTTGCCGGTGTTGGTCGGCAGTTCGATGTCGTCGATGGCAAAGCCTGACCCTGCATAGCCGTCTTCGAAGCGCACGTCGTCAAACATGAAGAACTCAGCTTCCGGGCCGACATAGACCGTGTCGCCGATACCGGTCGATTTGAGATAGGCTTCTGCACGCTTGGCCGTCGTACGTGGGTCGCGGCTGTACCAATCTCCGGTCGAAGGCTCGACGATGTCGCAGTTGATGACCAGCATCGGCGTCGCGCTGAACGGATCGATCCAGGTCGCGTCAAGGTCCGGCTTCAGGATCATGTCGGATTCGTTGATTACCTTCCAGCCCGCGATCGAAGATCCGTCGAACATCAGGCCGTCTTCGAGCTCGTCTTCGCCCATCACGCCAGCACACATAGAAAGGTGCTGCCACTTGCCCTTCGGGTCAGTGAAGCGAAGGTCGACCCATTCGATCTCTTCATCCTTGATGCGTTTCAGGATGTCTTTTGCACTTGCCATATTGGTATTAGCCTCCAGCTTCGTTTGATTGCGCCCCCTGTTGGTGCGGGGCATTTTCAAGGGTGATTAGTAGTTGGTTGAGTGTCGTAGTCAGATTGCCGCGTCGTCTCGTTCCCCGGTGCGTATCCGCAGAGCGGATTCGATTGATGAAACGAAGATCTTGCCGTCGCCGATCCGGCCGGTTTGCGCAGCATTGGCGATGGCTTCAACGGTCCGTTCGACCAGATCGTCAGTAACGACCACTTCAAGCTTCACCTTGGGCAGAAAGTCGACGACATACTCTGCCCCGCGGTAAAGTTCCGTATGTCCTTTTTGACGACCAAAGCCCTTGGCTTCTGTTACAGTGATGCCCGATACGCCGATTTCGTGCAGCGCCTCTTTCACTTCGTCGAGCTTGAAGGGTTTGATGATCGATTCGACCTTTTTCACGCGGATTCCCTCTACCAAGGATGTTTGTGGAACCGCTGAGCCTGTACGCATCCGATTTTTCCGGAACTGCACAAGGCGCGGGTTTCACGATTTGTTAACGCGGGAATTCAAGATTCGTGCCAAGCTCAGACGCAAAATTTTGACCCTTGATTACGCGTGCGTTTTCGCGGTTGCTGGGCATCTGTCGGGCGGCAGACGCCCCTTGCCGGGCGAACGCTGCCCAAGACTCGGTCGAGCGCTGCCTAAATTTTAGGCAAGTAGCCGCTCAGAGTCTCAGCCCGGTTTCCTCCGGCAGGCCGCACATGATGTTGAGGTTCTGGATCGCTGCGCCGCTGGCGCCTTTGCCGAGGTTATCGAGCTTGGCGACAAGCCGCGCGTGCCAGCCACCGGCATTGCTGAAAACGAACAGCTCCATCGCGTCCGATGGTGCCGCGTCCGGTTCCAGAAGCAACTCGCTGACCTGACTGCCATCATGGACGGAGATGACACCAGAGCTTGCGTAATGATCGTGCAGAGCAGCGCTGAGCCGCTCGGCAGAGGCGTCCCCTTCCATCGCGCCAAGATGGAGCGGTACTTCGACGATCATGCCGCGATAGGCTGGAGCGACCGATGGCGCAAAGATCACACCATGCTTGAGGCCAGCAAAGGCTTTCATTTCCGGGCGATGTTTATGCGCCATGTCATAGCCATAAGCGCGAAAAGCAGGAGCGCGTTCCGCCTCAAAGCGCTCGATCAGCGCCTTGCCGCCACCGGAATATCCGCTCACGGCGTTCACAGTATAGGGCCAGTCGGCTGGCAACAGGCCTTGCTTTACCAGCGGTGCAACCAGCGCGAGAAACCCGGTTGGATAGCAGCCGGGATTGCTGACGAACTGCGCCTCCGCAATCTTGTGATGCCCGATCAGCTCAGGAAAGCCATAGGTCCAGCCGTCCGCCAATCGGTGCGCGGTCGAAGCGTCGATAAAACGCGTGCCTGACCCTTCCGCAAGCCGAACCGCTTCGCGTGCAGCATCGTCTGGCAAGCATAGGATCGCCACGTCTGCGGCGTGCAGCGCATCGCGGCGCGAAGATTCGCTCTTGCGCTGGGCATCATCGAGCACGATCAGTTCGAACTCGCTGCGCCCTGCCAGCCGCTCGCGGATCTCAAGGCCGGTCGTGCCGGCGGCTCCATCGATGAAAATGCGCGTTGCCATAATCCGCGCCTCATAGCGTGATCAGTCGGCGAGGCAATCCGCTTTGACGTATCCTGCCGGGCCGTGCGGTCCGAGGCAGCACCACACCCAGTCCCCCGCGACGTCAAGGATTTCGATCGGCGTTCCGCTCCCAAGCGTGCGCATCACGCGGCTGTCATCGCGCTGCTGGAGATACATGGGTGCGTCGGCTGGGCCGATCCGGGCAGGACTTGGTACGACGTAATGCGCGGCGAGATGCGTGCCCGCCAGCGCAATATGAGCAAGATCGCCGCGCAGGGGCAGAGCACCGGCTTCGGGGCGCGGCAATGGGCCGCTCAGACAGAGCGGGCCATCAGGTACCTCGTAGGTGCCAGCGCCGGACATGGTTTTCAGTCAAACCCCGTTTCTCGCGACCCGACAAACCGGGTTCGATCGCGATTATACATCGCAGTCCTTTCCGGCAAGTTAGCCTGGCCGCTATTACCCAGCAGCGTAGCGCGCCTGCAACATGCGCCAACTGGCGCGCAAGCCATAAGCCGCGCCACCCTTGCTGCGACCCGGCTTGGCCGAGGGGCGCCAGGCAAAGGTGTCGAAATGCGCCCAGTCGATGCCGTCCCCGACAAACTTGTCGAGGAACAAGCCAGCTACGCTTGCGCCTGCGAAGGGGTTGCCGGAGATATTGTTGGTGTCCGCAATGTCGGATTTGAGCCATTCGGCATAGGCTTCAGGCAAGGGCAGACGCCATACTTCGTCGTCGCATTGCTTGCCAGCGGCAATAAGTGCGTCGGCGGTCTCATCCCGGCGTGTCATGAGGGCAGGCAGGTCAGGGCCAAGCGCGATACGCGCAGCCCCGGTGAGCGTGGCAAAGTCGATGATGAGGTCCGGATCTTCTTCGCTTGCGCGGGTCAGCGCATCACCGAGGATCAGGCGGCCTTCCGCGTCTGTATTTCCAATCTCGACCGTCAGCCCCTTGCGGCTGGAGAGGACATCACCAGGGCGGAAGGCATTGCCGGCAATCGCATTCTCGACCGCCGGGACCAGCACGTGCAGCCTGACCGGCAGGTTTGCGCCCATCACGAGGCCTGCGAGCGCAATGGCGTGCGCGGCACCACCCATGTCCTTCTTCATCAGCTTCATACCCGATGCAGGCTTGATGTCGAGGCCGCCGGAATCGAAGCAAACGCCCTTGCCGACGATCGCCAGCACGGGGTTCTTCTCCTTCCCCCAGGTAAGATGGAGCAAGCGCGGCGCGTGGTGGCGTGCGGCTGCGCGACCGACACTGTGAACCATGGGATAGCCGGTCTCCAGCGCGTCGCCCTTGATCACCTTGAGGGTGGCAGAGTGCGCTTTGGCCAGCTTTTCGAATTCCGCTTCGAGTGCGGCAGGTCCCATGTCTTCGGCCGGCGTGTTGACGAGGTCGCGCACCAGCATCTCGGCCGCTGCTTCGGCTTGCGCTGCTGCGATGTGCTTGACTTGCTTCGTCAGCAGGATGCGCGGGCCTGTGACGTTGTCATCCTTGGTATAGCGAGCGAAGCGATATTGCGCTGTCATCCAGCCGAGCATGGCGGGCCCAGGATCCCCCTTTGCCAGGCGGTAGGTCCCTTCAGGCAGGACCTCAGCGAGCTTGGCAAGGCACCAGCTGGAAAGCGTATCCGGGTTCGTGACACCACCGACCGCAAACCAGCTGTCACCATCGGGAACGATCGCGGTCTGATAGACCGCGCCTTCAAACTTTTGCGCCTTGACCGAGGCGCGTTGTCCAGCGGAAAGGCCCTTCAGCCAATCCTCAAAGCGGTCCTTGTCGACAAGGTGGATGGATATCGCGTCTTGCTCGCGATCCGGTACAATCAATTCAGATACATCGGTCATACAGGCGTTCTTAGCTACGCGTGCATAGTTGTCACGTGGAGAATTCCAGGAGATTCGGTTTGCGCAATTCCCTATCCGCGGTGCTGTTGGCATTGGGTCTGACTTCCTGCGCGCAAGCAGGCGAGCCGATGGCAACTGAAATGGTCGAATCCCGGACGAGCGACACGCTTGCCACGGTGACCAGCGATGCGCAATCTTCAGCCGGGCAAGACGAGCGAAAACCAGTCACCGCGTCCACGTTCAAGGATGAATGGAGGCGCGGCGAGGCAGCGCGGACCTTCGAGTACAACTGGCCCCGTGAAGTCAATCTGGAGCCGGAATTGGCGGCACAGCTGAGAGACGAGCGACAGGAACAGCTGGATCTTCAGATCGGTGAGTGGACGGATCAATTGCAAGCCTGCCCTGTCGAATATGTGTCATGCCGGCAGAACTCCTTCTCGCTCACATGGCAAGTGGTCGCAAATCTGCCGCGCTTCCTCAGTCTGTCGAATGGCTGGCACACTTACACAGGCGGCGCGCATGGGATCTATGGTCGCGGGTCCCTGATTTGGGATCGCCAGAGCCGTCAGTCGCTCAAGCCGCTTGAGATGTTCATGTCGGCTGAAGCACTGGACGAAGCCGTGGGTGAAAAAGCTTGCGCAGCGCTCAATCGCCAACGGTCCAAACGCCGGGGTGAGCCAGTGCCGCAAGATGGCGAGTGGCCTAACCAATGTGTTCCGGTCGAGGATGCGGTTGTGTTTGTTGGCTCATCAAATGGCGAAACGTTTGACCGCATCGGGCTTTACTACGGGCCTTATCTGGCAGCATCTTATGCCGAAGGGGATTTCGAGTTCACTTTTCCTGTAACGAGCGCTGTCATCGAGGCGGTGAAGCCGGAATATCGCAGCGCATTTGCAGTGCGCGACTGATCTCTCGCAATTTGATCTGCAAGGCGCTACATCACGCCCATGCATCAATACCAACTCGTAGACAGCGACCAGACGGTCTATCGCGACGGCACCATCAAGCTCCACACGAAGGAGGGCTTTGACGGCATGCGCAAGGCAGGCCGCCTTGCCGCTGACATCCTTGATGAAGTGGCGGACCTCGTCCAGCCCGGTGTGACGACGGAGAGCGTCGATACAGCCATTCGCGAGATGATGCTGGATGCAGGCGCGGTCCCGGCAACGCTCGGCTATCGCGGCTATACGCATAGCTGCTGCATCTCGATCAACCATGTGATTTGTCACGGCATCCCGAGCGACAAGGTCTTCAAGGAAGGCGACATCGTCAACGTGGACGTTACTCCGCTGCTTGACGGCTGGCATGGCGACACCAGCCGGATGTTCTATGCCGGCGAGCCGCCCCTGAAGGCGACGCGGCTGGTCGATGTCACATATGAGTGCCTGATGCTCGGGATCGAAGCTGCCTCAAAGCCGGGTGCGCGGCTGGGCGATATCGGTTACGCGATCGAAACCCATGCCAAGCAGTTCCGCTATGGCGTGGTGCGCGAGTTTTGTGGTCACGGGCTTGGTCGCCTGTTCCACGATGCGCCTGAAGTGGTCCATGCTGGCAAGCCGGGCACTGGGCCAGAGCTCAAGCCCGGCATGTTCTTCACCATCGAACCAATGATCAACCTCGGCAAGCCCTGGGCCAAGGTGCTGAGCGATGGCTGGACCGCTGTGACGCGTGACAAGTCGCTCTCCGCCCAGTTCGAACATTCGATCGGGATTACCGAAAACGGCGTCGAAATCTTCACCGAAAGCACCCGGGGCAAGCACCAGCCGCCCTACACTTGAACGCCTGGCGCAGAGGTCAATCTTGAGCGGGTGCCTTGTCGGTAAAGTCCACGCTGCAGGCATAGAACATCGGGTGCGACAGGCGGAAACGCGCGTCCCTGAAGAGATAGGCGCGGCTTCGGTCTGACGCAGCGCGTCCACTTTGGTTAAGCGTTGCCATCGTCAGCCCGTTGCGGCCAAGTTCTTCGCCTGTGAGCGAGAGGTCGAGATAGGTCACACGGTCACGATCGTCGATCGCCACTTCGCCTTCCATCTCTGCTTGACGACGTTGCCCGCGATACTGGAACGTGGCTGATCCCTTGACATCGTAGCTATTGCCGCTGCGCGGCTTGGATAGCTGCCCGCGGATTGCGACGCGCTCAACCGGCCCCTGAACACGGCCCATGAATACCGGTCCCTGTCCGTTCACGCCTTTGAAGGCACACCAGATATCCGGGTCCGGCTCATCTTCGCTGAAGAAGACTACCACCCAGATTGCGAGCGCAATGGCAGTGATGCCCCCAAGCAGCATCTGGACGTAACGATTCGCAAGTAAGTCCATCTAACCCTCCCGAGAGGCTCTTATAGCAGCGCCAGAGGCGAATGGTGCAAGGGCTATAAGTCCTAAACTTATAGCTCCGGTAAATCCGATGCTGGCAAAATCATTCCGCGCCAGAGCTCCTGCGCCGAAGATCAGGATTGGCAGTGCGAGAGGGATGAGCAGCAGGCCGGACAGCGCGGCCCCTGCGCGCAGGCTTGCCGTGACGCTGGCGATGATGAGCCCGATCGCAGCGAGTCCGGGCGTTCCGGCGAGCAGTCCGAGCAGCAACAGTCGCAAAGCCTCGCCTTCCAGATTGAGCAGTGCTGCTGCGGGAAATGTCGCGAGGATCAAAGGCGGGCCAAAGCTCAGCCAATGCGCGAGAAGGCGGACAGCCATCACGATCTCTTCGGCCATTCCGCGCAGCCTCAGCTGGTCGAAAACGCCCAGTTCGATGTCGCGTGCGACCAGCCGGTCCAACGGCAGAATCGCGGCGAGCAAGGCCGCTATCCACACCACGCCGCCACCGGTGCGCGCGAGCAGGTTTGCATCCGGCCCGACCGCAAAGGGGTACAGCATCGCGACCGCGAGGAAGAACAGCAGGGGCAGGGCGGCTCCGCTCCCGGTAAACGGGAAGAACTGAACGAGGTCGCGGCGCAGCAGCGGGCCGATCATTCTGGCGCCTCCATTTCAGCCAGCGACGGCACATGGCTGGCTAGTTCAAGCACCTGCAGGTCGGGCACTGCCAGCGGCTGGTGCGAGGCAATGACAGCGATCCCGCCAGCGCTCAGATGTGCCGCAATCAGCCTTGTGACCTGGTCAATGGCAGCAGCATCGAGGCCCGATAGCGGCTCATCCAGCAGCCAGATCGGAACGCTGCGATTGAGTAATGCCGCCATGGCCGCGCGCTTTCTCTGACCGGTCGAGAGATAGCGCAAGGGGACGTCCAGCAATGGTTCGAGCCCCATCGTGGCCAGCGCGTTTGAAGGGGCGCTGCCGCCATCCAAATTCTGCCAAAAACCCAGCGCCTTGCGCAGCGGCAATTCGGGATCGAGCCCCGGACGTTCATCCAGCAGCCCGATGGCGCCTTCTGAACTGACCGAGCCAGCAAAGGGGCGCAAAAGCCCGGCGAGAATGCGCAGCAGGCTGGTCTTGCCGATGCCGTTAGCGCCGGCAATATGAAGCGCCTCACCGTGCGCAAGGCTCAGATTGAGTCCGCGAAACAGCACGCGCTCACCGCGGCGGCAGGCAAGGTCAGTGGCTGTCAGAGAAATGCTCATCACATCAAGCGTTACCGGGTCACGGGTGAAGCGCCAAGTCCTGCGAATTCGCTTGTCAACCAGACAGCAAAGCAGCACACCCTCGGCAGGGGCGCGCAATTGGGGGTGACGGGCTTGCAATCCAAGGGGCATTTGCTGCGCGTGCTGGGGATAGCTTTCGGGCTTGCCACAGTGGTCGGCAGCGTGATCGGGCAGGGTATCCTGCGTTCCCCAGGGGTTGTGGCCGAAGCCACTGGATCGCCGCTTGTCATTATCGGGCTGTGGGTGGCCGGTGCTTTGATCGCTCTGTTGACGGCCTTACCTTTTGCCGAGCTTGCCGCCGCGATCCCGCGCGCAGGCGGACAATATGCCTATACCTACCGAGCATTCGGGCCGCGTGTGGGCCTGGCCGTCGCGTTCACGCTGATGATTGCCGGGCTGACGACGATTGCAATGCTGTGCTTCGTGACAGGAGAATTCCTCTATCGGCTGGGCGTTGGATCGGGGGCAGTCTCTCCAGTGGCCCTCGGGATCGGGGTGGCTACGCTGTTCGGCTTCGTGAACGCTTTGGGGACGCGGGTCACCGGTGCGAGCCAGATCCTGCTTTCCTCACTCAAGGGAGCGATCTTGATCGCGCTTGTCATTGCCCTGTTTGGCGGGCCCGACGCACCTGTGGGGTCGGCGGAACCTGAAGTGCTCCGCAATGGCTGGCTGCCCGTCGGCACAGCGATACTCGTGATTGTGAGCACATATAACGGCTGGTGGGACGTGATCTATTACGGCGAGGAACTGACCGATCCTGGCAAGCAAATCCCGCGCGCCATGTTTGGAGGGATACTGGGCGTCGGACTGCTCTACATCGCAATCAATATCGCCATGCTGCAGGTGTTGACGCCTGACCAAATGGCGGGATCTAACTTCGTCGCAGCGGATGCCGCTGGCCTTGTGTTCGGGGAGCGCGGCGATTTCCTGCTGACGCTATTCGGGGTTCTCTCGGTCGGGGCGATTGCCAACCTCAGCGTGATGACCAACGCGCGCTTTGTTTACGCTCTGGCTCGGGCAGGTATCCTGCCCCGCGCGCTGGACTATGTCGACCGGCGCGGCACACCTATCCGGGCAATGGCAGCAGCAGTGGTGGTCGGGGCTGCGTTCATCCTCACCGGCAGCTACACCGCGATATCCTCGACGACGGTGACGATCGGGCAGGTCGCAGTCGTGATGACAATCCTCGCTGTGTTCGCACTGCGTCGTTCGGAACCGGAGCTCAAGCGACCTTATCGTGCATGGCTGCATCCCTGGACCACGGGCTTTGCCCTGTTGTTCGCTGTTGCTCTGCTGGTTATCTTCCTCGTACAGGATCCATTCTACAGCCTGCTTGGCTGCGCGATTGTCGGCATCTTGTGGGTTATTTTCGACCTTGTGCTGAAGCGCCGAGGCGTGCTTGAGCCGGTTGAAAGCAGCGAGGACAAGAGATGAGCGTTACAGAACTCAGCACAGGCGAGCGCGATCAACTGCTGGCTGAACACGGCAATTGGTCTTTGGCGCGCGAGGGCAGGGCTGTCGAACGCACGTTCAAATTCGCCGATTTCAGTGAGGCCTGGGGCTTCATGGGCCGCGTTGCACTGCTCGCGGAAAGCCATGACCATCATCCTGAGTGGTTCAATGTCTACAACCGGGTGGAAATCACGCTGACGACGCATGATGCGGACCCCGATAATGGCGGGGCACTGTCAATGCGCGACGTGAAGATGGTCGCTGCGATCGACGCGCTGCTCTAGTCGCCGCCACCGATCCCGCGGGCGCGCATTTCCTTGCGCACTTTGCCGGGCATCCATCGAGAAAGCCTCAACAATCGCCCGGCAGTCTTGCCGACCGTGTAATCGAGCTTGTCGCCGTGCACAGCATCCCAGACGACCTTGGGCACTTCACTCACAGGTTGGACTTCAACGCCCGCTTCGATCAGCGACTCCTTAACAGTCCGGTTGGATGCAGGGGAGACCTGCTCGATGATCGGCGTGTCGATGAAGCCGGGGCAAAGCGAGGTAACCTTGATCCCGTCGGAGGCCCATTCGGCATCCAAACTGTGCGTTAGGCCTCGTACCGCCCATTTGGCAGCGCAATAGACCGAGAGGTTGGGCGAACCGATGATTCCGGCGAGGCTGGCGGTGTTGATCAGCACTGAACCGGGCGCAGTCTTCTTCAAGTGTGGGTAGGCAGCTTGTGCGCCGAAGATCACGCCTTTGAGATCAACGTCCAGCACCGCTTCGATCTCGTTCTCAGCTTGCTCAGCCAGCGGTCCACCATGCGCGATGCCGGCGTTGTTGAACACCGCGTCGATCCGGCCGCCTGCTGCTGTCGAAAATGAATTGAGCGCCACATCCCAGGCCTTGCGGTCGCGCACATCAAGTTTGTGTGAGTATTTGAACCCGCCTTCGATCAGGCCAAGCGTGTCAGCCATGCCGTGTTCGCTGATATCGGCAATGCCGACGAACCAGCCGCGCTCGGCGAAATAAATCGCGACGGCCCGACCGATGCCGGACCCGCCGCCGGTAATGAAAATCGACCTCCGCGCGCTCATGCTTCCCTCTTCCAGCAAGATTTCAATTTGCAACCTTGCTAAAGAGGTAGCCGCGAAATGTCATTCCCGATCTTTGTCATTGCAAGCGACCGATGGTCGCTTGCAATGACGGCAAGATCACTTGCCGCCCAACGCGTCACCCAGGCCCTGAACGTGTTCGACGCCGACAGGGATGTCGGCGGTCGACTTCGCTACAGTGTCACCGATCGGCTCGCTTCGCCCGCCAAGGCAGGTGGCAAGGAAATTCTCTGAGATCGCCGTGAACGCGATGTTGTTGACCGGCTTGGCAAAGCCGTGGCCTTCATCGGGATAGATCACGTACGTGACGGGAATGCCGTGTTCCTGCATGGCGCTGACGATCTGGTCGCTTTCGGACTGCTTCACGCGCGGATCGTTCGCGCCTTGCAAGATGAGCAGCGGCTTGGTGATCTGGTCTGCCTTGTAGAGCGGGGATGCAGCCTTGAGAATCGCGAGGCCTTCTTCGGTATTGGGATCGCCCATCCGCTCATGGAAGATCTTCACCATTGGCGCCCAGTAAGGCGGGATTGTGCCGAGCAGCGTTTCGAGGTTAGACGGACCGACGATGTCGACGCCGCACGCGAACTTTTCTGGCGTGAAGGTCAGGCCTGCAAGCGTCGCATAGCCGCCATAGGACCCACCCATGATCGCAACCTGATCGGCGCTGGTGATGCCTTCGGCGATCGCCCAGTCGGTCGCATCGATCAGATCGTCATGCATCTTCAGGCCCCATTGCTTGTTGCCTGCATTGATGAAGTCCTTGCCAAACCCGGTTGAGCCGCGGAAATTGACTTGCAGGACTCCATAGCCGCGGTTTGCGAGCCATTGGACGAGGCTCGAAAAGCCATATTCGTCGCGCGCCCAAGGCCCGCCATGGACCAGCAGCACCATCGGCACGGTTGCCTCTGGACGACCGTCTCCATCCGTGTCCGAGCCGGGCGGAAGTGTGAGATAGGACGGCAGGATCAGGCCGTCGCGGCTCGTGATCTCGACCGGGTGCATCGGCTGGAGCGGTGCGCCTTCCAGTTCAGGCCGGCTCACATAGAACGGCGTCAGTGTACTTGCCGCGCGGTCGTAGATGTAAGTCGAAGACGGCGCAGTCATCGGATCGTTCCACACGATCCAGGTCGCGTCATCGTCGGTTCGGCTGGATACGCCGAACTCGCCATCGAGCTGGCTGTCCAGGAATTCGAGCGATGCCTTGATGTCGGGATCGATCGCGGTCCATTCGGTCTTCAAGTAATTGACCGAATAGGCTTCCAATACGCCGGTTTTGGGGTCGCGGATCGTACCGCCGATATCGGCCTTGTCATTTTCTGCGATCAAGGTGCGAGTGCCAGTCGCAACGTCCTCGGCGTAGAGCGCAGCGGTATTGCGCCCCCGACTGTCGAGCCAGTAGAGTGTGCTGCCATCGGTGGTGTAGCCCGCCGGATTGGTGGTGAGCGAATCTTCCATTTCAGTGGTGGAGAAGGGCTCTGCCTCGACCGCATTATCGATGACGCGGAAATAGTCCGTCCCGCCCGCTCCGTTCTGCTTCATCGCCATGCGCAGTGTCAGCGTGTCGTCCGCCATGAAGCCCGCATATTCGTTGTTTTCATAGACCAGCTCGAGCTCGCCGGTGTTGAGGTCCAGCAGGTGGACATCGTGCCACTGCGCGTCGCGGTTGTTGAGGCCGACGAGGATCTTGTCGCGGATCGTTTCGGACGCGCCGATGATATCGACCCGCGTGTTCTCGAACGGCGTAAGGGTGGTTTCCTTCCCGCTCGCAATGTCGATGCCGTAGAGCAGGAAATTCTCATCCCCGCCCTTGTCCTGAATGTAGAGCAGGCTCTGGCTGTCAGGCGACCAGAAATACTGCCGGATCGGGCGGTCGCTCGCGCTGGTCATGACCTTGGCTGCATCCGGGTTGTCGACCGGCGCCATCCAGACGTTCATCACATCATCGCTCGGCGCGAGCCAGCTTAGCCACTGGCCGTCCGGGCTGATGCGGCCTGCGGCCTTGGTCGGGTTGCCGAACAAATGATCGCGCGGGATCAATGCGAATTCTTCGACAGGCTGGGCGGCGGCTTCAGGTGCAGATGCGGTCATTCGTGGCTCTTCAGTCATGGCAGGGGTGCAGGCGGCGAGCAGCCCAGCGGTGACGGCGCTCGCCAGCAGGCGGGAGGAGATTTGTCGTGCGGACATGATGGTTTTGTTTCCCAACTCTTTCGCTGTGTTAACCAGCTAAGACGCGAAGACCTGTTGCGCAAGTGTGTGGCAGGATGAGGCGTGTCATGATCCCAGCGTTCCGACAACCAGCCGCAAGGGACCATCGAAATATGGCTGGGTGCGCAGGTGGCCATATCGCGCATCCCATGTTCCGTTTTCGAGGTCGCGCGAGAGGTCTGTAACGAACCGCTCGACCACTGCGTCCGGGACAAGGCTCCAGCTTGAACAAGCGAGCCTCGCGGCGGGGTCGAGGAAAGCTTCAGGCCGTCCGTAATAGGCTTCGTTGAAACCGTCGCGGCAATTGAGCGGCACATCGACCTTCTCAACGCGGGTCTTGCCGCCCAGAGCGCGCCCAATCCGCTCGATTGGTGGAAAGCGGCGAGCCTCGTTGTCGCGCACTTCGGGAATGTAGTCGGCAAGCCAATAGTCATGCATCACCGAAGGATCGCATACCAGCAACACGACGGGGCCGCGCGTCACACGCCGCATTTCGGCAAGCCCGCGTTCGAGGTCCGACCATTGGTGAAGGCTTACGGTAGACATCGATGCGTCAAATGCTGCATCGGGAAACGGCAGGTCTTCGGCCACGGCATCCATTGCCTCTGGCAGATGGCCGGGACGCTGCGCGCGCATCGCCGCTGAAGGCTCGACCGCGACGACTTCCCGATCCTCAGGCTCGTAAGATCCGGTCCCCGCGCCAACATTCAAGACTGTCCGTGCGTCGCCAAGTGCAGCATGGATTTGCGCCGCGATGATCGGATCGGGCTGGCGGTAGCGGGCATATGTGCCGCCGATTTTGCCGTAATCGACATCGCCTGCGCTTCCGTCCTGTTGCCGTGGCGATGGCATTACGTGACCTTCACAGCGCCGGGTTCGCGTAATAGTGCCAGGTGAAGATCGCCATCGCGCCGCGATGCGGGCGCCATCGCTCGCCGATCGTCCGGGTCTCTTTCTCTGACGGGCGCTGCTCAAGTTCGAGCAAGCGCTTGATGCCTTCCTGCACAGCCAGGTCACCTGCGGGCCAGATATCGGCGCGACCTTCTGCGAACAGCAGATAAATTTCCGCCGACCAACGCCCGATACCCTTGATCCGGGTCAGTTCAGCAATCGCGTCTTCGTCATCTTTGGGCAGGGAATGCAGGTCGAGCGCACCGCTCGAGACAAGCTCGCAAAGGCTGCGGGCATAGCCCTGTTTCTGGCGCGACAGACCACACGCCCGCAGCGTCTCGAAATCGCGTTTGAGCAGGCAGTTCGGCGTGAATTCCGGACCGAGTTCTGCCTCCAGCTTGTTCCACATCGAGCTCGCTGCAGCGACGGAGACCTGCTGGCCCACGATCGTTCGCAGCAATGTCTGATAGCCGCGGTCCCTGATGCGCGCTTCGGGATAGCCCACGCGTTCCAGCGCTGACGCAACACGCGTATCATCGCTTGCGAGCTGGTCGAGCGAGCGCTTCAGGTGCTTTTGTGCGATGCCCACTCCCAAATCCTCTTGCTTGCTTTTGCTTGCGCCAGCCCTTAGCAGCCCGGCAAAAGACGGGATAGTGCGCGTCTTGCGCTCAAACTTTTCAAGGAATGATCGACCATGCCCAAGCTTACTGTTGTTACGCGTGAAGGCGAAGAAACCACCATCGAGGTGTCAGATGGCCTGACAGTGATGGAGGCCATACGCGACAACGGTTTTGACGAACTGCTCGCGCTGTGCGGCGGCTGCTGTTCATGCGCGACCTGCCACGTGCTCGTTGATCCGGCAATGGCCGATAAGCTCCCGCAAATGAGCGAAGACGAAGACGACCTGCTGGAAAGTTCGGATCACCGCGCGGACAATTCGCGCCTGTCGTGCCAGATCCCGTTCACCGCAGAGCTGGACGGGCTCAAGGTCACTATTGCTCCGGAAGACTGAGCGTTTCGCGCGGATCGCGTAAGGTCAGCTTCCAACTCGCAAAGCGCGAATGCATTGCGCTGCGGCGAGTGCGCGCCTAATTGCTTGGCTATGAACGCAACGAACACTTGTCGAAGCACACTGGACCTGATCGGGAACACGCCGCTGGTCCTGCTCAGAACCGCCAGCGAGGCGGCGGGCTGCGAGATCTGGGGCAAGTGCGAATTCGCCAATCCTGGCTCTTCGGTAAAAGACCGCGCGGCGCTCTACATCATCCGTGATGCGGAAGCGCAGGGCTTGCTCAAGCCCGGCGGGACCGTGGTTGAAGGCACGGCTGGCAATACCGGTATCGGGATCGCGCTGGTCGCCAATGCGCTCGGCTACAAGACGATCATCGTCATGCCGGATAACCAGTCCAAGGAAAAAATGGACACGATCCGCGCGCTAGGCGCGCAATTGGTCACTGTTCCGCCGACCAAATACGCTGACAGCAATCACTTCCAGCACGTTTCGCGGCGCATGGCCGAAGAGATCGATGGGGCGATCTGGGCAGGGCAGTTTGACAATGTCGCCAATCGCCGCGCGCACATCGAAACCACCGCGCCGGAACTGTGGGAACAGCTGGATGGCCGGATCGACGGTTTCACCTGCGCGGCTGGCACTGGCGGGACTATTGCTGGCGTCGGGATGGGTCTGAAAGAGCGCGACGAGAACGTCTGCATTGCCCTGACGGACCCGCATGGTGCTGCGCTCTACAATTACTTTGCCCATGGCGAATTGAAGGCGGAAGGTTCCTCCGTCGCCGAAGGGATTGGGCAAGGGCGGATCACGGCCAATCTTGAAGGTGCGCCAATTGATACGCAGTTCCGCATTTCGGACGAGGAAGGCCTTGAATGGGTCGCGCGGCTGCTGCGCGAGGAAGGGCTGTGCCTCGGTCTCTCCAGCGGCATCAATGTCGCTGGCGCCATCGCGCTCGGCAAGCAGCTGGTCGCCGAAGGTCGTGAGAACCCCCGCGTTGCCACGATCCTGTGCGATACAGGCTTCCGCTATCTTTCAACCCTGTACAATGCCGAATGGCTCAAATCCAAGGGGCTGCCGGTGTTTGACTGGCTTGGAGAGTGAGAGTGGTACAGGCTGAACCATCACAGGACGAAATATCGACTGACGCAGCGCCCCTTGGCGGAAACCGCGCGGAAGCAGTCCAGCGTCTGCAGATTGGCCTGTCGGGCATCGCCGCGATGATCCTGCTGGTCGGTCTGGCCAATGTTATCCAGAACCGCGCCCGCGAAAACGAACAGCTCGCTGTGCCGGATGCTGCTCCGACAACCGAGCCAAGCGTGACCGCGCAGCAGCGCGACCCGCTCGCCGATGCTGGCGTAGTTCCTGATTTGCCGGTCGATGGCGCGAGCCCAACACCCCAGCCGACGGCAGGCGGACCAGGGCAGAATGCGCAAGGCGAAAGATCTGGCGATGCGGGTCAAACGCCCTAAGCTTGCCATTGCCCTGCTGTTGCTTGCCGTTTTCGGCGGCTTGCTGCTCGCGGTACTTGGGGTTCGCGGGATCAGGGGTGATCTGGCGCCCGGGCCCGGAGAACCTGTTGGGCTTGTGACCAGCCTGCCGATCTATTGGCCTGAAGGGACAGACCTTGCTGAATTGACTCAATCCGGCACTGCCATGCCATGGACCCGCGAGGCGCTTGAGCAAGACTACAAACTCCGCCCGCTCGATACGCTCAGCATGACTGGCGACAGCTCTCCGGTACTGCCAGGGTTGGAAATGCCGAAGGACGCGATCACGGACCTCAGCCAGCTGGATCGACTGGCGATTATCCAGCCGCGATCGATAAACGCCGCTGACAATGTGGCGCTGGATGAATGGGTCAACCAAGGCGGGCGGCTCTTGCTGGTGCTCGATCCCATGCTGACCGGCCATTACGAGGTTTCGATTTTCGATCCGCAACATCCGGTCGGGTCGGCCTTGATTCCGCCGGTCGTCGGGCGCTGGGGGCTGGAGCTCTTCTTCGATGAATCGCAGCCGCTTGAACTGCGCACGGTTGAAGCACGCCATGGGTTGCTGCCAGTAGTCATGGCGGGCGAAATCAGGTTGCTCGACCGAGGCAGCGGGCAGTGTGAGCTCGATGGCGATGGCGTGATCGCGCATTGTCGCGTGGGTAAGGGCCGTGTGACACTGGTCGCCGATGCAACCCTGTTCGAAGCGCATGATCCCAGCGATCAAGGCGTGCTTCTGCTCCGCTCGCTCGCAAGGGAAGCCTTCGAATGATGCATGGCGGTGCGGGCATCGTCGCTTCAGTACGGGGTGGAGCGGGACATTCTGCGCTGACCCGGGAAAATGCGGGGGAGGCATGGGGGAATTCGACTCGAAGCCGACGAATCCTCGCAAAACCAGTGGTTTTTCGACGATTTACGGGCCTCTACATAGCGAAGTTACCACCAAGCCGTCATAAATGCTTAACAAGAAATCTACTATAAATCAGTTGTTTGCAGGTTTATCCCGCATTTCCCCGTAAAAACCCCTTTCATCCCGCTTTTTCACGCGATATGACCGACTCCCATCGGACATAGTGTTTCGTGCTGCGCTCGTTCTGTTGACGGGCGAGCTACCTGCGTTTGCGCGCGGGTGGCTGAGGAGGCGCTTTGGCCGGTGTGGGGACCGGCTTGCCAGAGAGCGAGCCATGAGCGGCGAATTTTCGGGGTGGAGAGCCAAGCGTGGATTTCGGAGGGTACAGTGGACAGGCCTTTTCGCTTTTGGGCGATAAAGACCGCTTCGTCCTGCCTCCTGCCTTTCGCAAGGCGGTAAAGGAATCCTCTGGCAGCCGTATCCTCTGCCTGACCAAGCATGACCGATGGAATTGCCTGACCGGTTTTGGCCTGTCGCGCCGTGCTGAATTTGAAAAGCAGCTCGATCGCGAAGAGGAAATGGCGTTCAAGTTCGGTCGCGAGTTCGACCGCGAGACGCGCTCATCCCAGCTCAATGGTTTCCGCGAAGTCGGATTCGATGATTCCGGTCGCTTCAACATGCCCGAGTACCTGCGCGAGCTCGCGAATATCGAAGACGGACTCTATTTTCACGGCGGCGGCTCCTTCTTCACGATCTGGAACCCGGCAGAACTCGATTGCATGGGTGATGACTGGGCGGCGGCAAAGGCGGCCTGCAAGGCGCTGGTCGCCGAAGCGCAGGCGAAGAAGAAATGAGCCGCCCTGCCATACCTTTCCCTGTTCGGGATAAAGCCCCGCACATCCCCGTGCTGCTCGATGAAGTGATTGCCGCGCTCGACCCCCAGCCCGGCGATGTCATTGTCGATGCGACATTCGGCGCAGGCGGTTACACCCGCGCTCTGCTGAATGCCGGCGCAACCGTACACGCATTCGATCGCGACCCAAGCGCGATCGCACAAGGCCGCGGATGGGAAGAGGCGGGTACTACCCCTCCTCGCCTCATTCTTCATCCGCGGCGCTTTTCAGAAATGGTCGCGGCGCTGACAGAAGCCGGTGTCAGCCAGGTTGACGGGATCGCGATGGATATCGGCGTTTCCTCGATGCAGCTCGATCAGGCCGAGCGCGGCTTTGCCTTTTCCAGCGACGGGCCGCTCGACATGCGGATGAGCGGCGAGGGCGAAAGCGCTGCCGACTTTCTCAATGCCGCATCGGAAAGCACGATTGCCGATGTACTCTATGAATATGGCGAGGAGCGCCAGTCGCGCCGCGTCGCCCGCGCCATCGTGGCCGCACGCCCGCTGGAAACCACCGGCGACCTCGCTCGCGTGGTGCGCAAGGCATTGGGCCATAAGCCGACGGATAAGAAGGACCCTGCAACCCGCAGCTTTCAGGCGATCCGCATCCATGTGAACTCTGAACTCGATGAATTGCGCGATGGGCTGAGCGCTGCCGAACAATTGCTACGGGCTGGTGGCAGGCTCGCCGTTGTCAGTTTTCACAGCCTCGAAGACCGCATCGTCAAACGTTTCTTCCGCGAAGCAGGAGCGCGCCAGGCCGGTTCACGCCACTTGCCGCAGGTTGAGTCCACGCCGCCGGCGTTCGAACAAGTCTCCAAGGCCATTCGCCCCTCGGCAGAGGAAATAGCGCGAAACCCCCGCGCGCGCTCCTCTGTCCTGCGCCACGCTGTGCGGACCTCCACTCCAGCTAGAAAGGAAGCGGCATGATCACCCCCGGTTCTCGTCTTCGTCAGGTTGGCTGGGCCGTGGTGCTGGCGGCGTGTATCGGCCTGTTTCTCGCGCTAAGCTTTCGCGTTCATGCGGTACGCAGCGAAGTGCTGCTCGCAGAGCGCCAGATCATTGCGCTTGAGCGTGAGACCCTGATGCTGGAGACCGAGTTCCAGACCCGCGCCAGCCAGCGCCAGTTGGCCGACTGGAATGCGATCGAGTTCGGATATCAGGCGCCACGGCCCGATCAATACCTCGCAAGCGAACGCCAGCTTGCTAGCTTGTCTGTTCCGCTCGGGCCGAGCGCGCCGTCGCCTGTGCGTTTTGCACAGGCCGATGCGGCAATAGACGAGAATTCAACCGAAGATTCTGAAGCGGGCGCTCGTCTCGCAATGGCGGACGCGCCCATGCGCTCCCCTCTGACCGGTCGGCCGGTAGAGCGGGCAGCAGCCCAGCAATCAGGCGAGGGCATCTTCGTTGAAGCCTTCAGCGATATCCTATCTGAAGCCGCGAGCGCCGGGGTGAGCCGTGCGCGCAATCTCGATGCTCGAGCCCTGAGGGCAGGGTCTGGCGAAGGCCGCAATTATCTTTCAGTCGAGACCTCTGAATGAATGCGCTTTCCGCGAGTGCTGCCATTTCCAGCGGCAGGGTCCAGCTTGTCACTTTTCGCCGCCAGTCGCTGACTACAGCGCGCTGGCGTGTTTTGTGGGTTGCGCTCGTTTTTGCCTTGGTGACCGTGGCTGCGCTGATGCGGATAACCTATCTCGGGCTGGCAGATCATGGCCCAACCCGCACCAGCCTGCAGGATGCCTTGTTGCCTTCGCGTGGAGAGATCACCGATCGCAACGGCGTGCCGCTGGCACGCGCCTTTCCTGCTTACGCCCTGTGGTTCAATCCGAACGCGATGGGCGAGGGCGGCTCTCCACTGGTACGTTCACCAGAAGAGGTTGCGGCTGAGCTCGCCGCAATTTTCCCGACACTGGACGAGGTGGAGGTGGCTCAGCGTCTTGCTTCTGGCCGAGCTGGTTATCTGCGCCGCCGCGTGTTGCCTGAAGAGGCGAACCGCGTGCAGGCCATCGGAGAGCTTGCGCTGGAAATGCCGCGCGAGACGGACCGCCACTATCCGCAAGGCTCGATGGCCGCACATGTGCTCGGCTATGTCGCTGCTGACGGCAATGGCCGGGTGGGGATGGAGCAGGTGCTTAACGCGCGCCTCAGGGATCCTGAGCTGCGCGGTACGCCCACTGCGCTCTCGATTGATTCGCGCGTCCAAGGCGCGCTCGAAGACGAGCTGCGATCAGGCATGTTGGCGGTCGACGCGATTGGCGCGGCTGGAATCGTCCTGGATGTGGATACGGGTGAAGTTGTTGCGCTGGCCTCGCTTCCCGAATTTGATCCCAACCGGATCGATAAAGCGGGCGCTGCCAATATGTTCAACCGCGTCACCAATCAGGTTTACGAACTTGGCTCGACCTTCAAGCCGCTTACGGTTGCTGCTGCAATTGATGCGGGCGTTGTTCGAGACATGGAGCGCAACTGGAATGCGGAGCCGGTTGAAGTCGGGCGTTTCACGATCAAGGATCTGAAACCAAAGGGCGATATTCTCAATGTCCCGCAAGCGCTGATCTATTCCTCCAATACCGTAACCGCGCGCGTGGCAGATGATCTCGGCGCTGAGCGGCTGCGCAAGACCATGATTGATCTGGGCATGAGCGAGCGGCCCTATATCGAATTGCCGGCCCGAGGACATCCGATCTGGCCGGGCGATGACTGGCCGCGCCTGCGCAACATGACGGTGAGCTATGGCCACGGTATCGCAGTAACGCCGCTGCACCTTGCAAGCGCTTATGCTGCGATGGTGAATGGCGGTATCTGGCGACCGGCAACCCTGCACAAGCTCGACGCAGCCGATGTGCCGCGGGGCCGCCGGGTGTTCAAGGCTTCGACGTCTGCGCGGATGCGTCAGCTGCTGCGGATGATCACGCTCTACGGCACGGGCCGCAATGCCGACGCACCGGGCTATCGCGTGGGCGGCAAGACGGGTTCGGCGGAAAAGCCCGGCAATGGCGGCTATCGTCGCTCCTCGTTGATCTCGACCTTTGCGGCAGCCTTCCCGATGGACAACCCGCGTTATGTGGTCATTGCCATGCTCGACGAGCCGCAAGGGACAGTCGCCAGCTCCTATCAGCGCACCGCCGCCTGGAACGCCGCGCCGATCGTGGCCAAACTGGTCCCTCGGATCGGGCCGCTGCTCGGCATTCAACCTGACGCTACCCGAGAAGTCGACATCTCGGACCTTCGCCCACTGGTGGAAAAGGGTGATCACTGATGAAGCTGGGGGCACTGGCACAGGCGGCAGGGATCACACTGGACGGCGGCAGCGATGTCGCCGTGACCGGTTTTGCAATCGACAGCCGCAAGGTCGCGCCTGGCACGGTCTTTGGCGCGTTCAAAGGTGCGCGCTTCAATGGCGAGGATTATATCGCGGTTGCTGTCGAAGCCGGCGCGGTCGCGATCGTCGCGCGGCCTGAAGCCAAGGTCGAAGGCGCGATCCACATCGCTGACGACGAACCGCGCAGGGCCTTTGCGCGGCTGGCGGCGGGCTTTTTCAAGCCCGTGCCTGAGCTGATCGTTGCGGTCACTGGCACCAATGGCAAGACTTCCTGCGTCGAAATGACCCGGCAGATCTGGCGCATGTGCGGCGAGCGCGCTGCAAGCATTGGCACGCTCGGCGTCACGACCCCTGACGAAAGCGTTTCGACCGGGCTTACCACGCCCGATATCGTCACTTTCCTCAGCAATATGAGCGGATTGGCGCGAGAAGGCGTGACCCGCGTGGCTTACGAGGCCTCCAGCCATGGCCTTTCCCAATTCCGCAGCGAAGGCGTGCCCGTGGCTGCCGGTGCCTTCACCAATTTCAGTCGTGATCACCTGGATTATCACGGCAGCATGGAGAATTATTTTGAGGCCAAGATGCGCCTCTTCGACGACGTGGTCGTGGACGGCGGAACGGCAGTAATCGTGACGGGCGCGTCTGAAAGCGAGTGGACGACCCGTGCGATCGAGCATGCGCAGAAGCGGCAGCTGCGCGTGCTCACGGTGGGCGAGCGAGGCGAGTTCCTTCGCCTCGCAGCCCGTACTCCTACGCAGCTCGGCCAGACGCTCGAGGTTGAGCATGACGGAGTCACAAGGACCGTCAAACTGCCGTTGATCGGCGCATACCAGGTCGAGAACGCTTTGACTGCCGCAGGCCTGGCGCTGGCAACAGGGGCGGACAAGACTGCTGTGTTCGATGCACTGGGCCGCTTGCAACCGGTGCGCGGGCGACTGGAGCGCGCTTGCCTCACATCACTCGGCGCGCCTGTTTATGTCGATTACGCCCATACGCCCGATGCTCTGGAGGCGGCTATCGCGGCGCTCCGACCGCATGTTGATGACGCCAGGGGTGGTCGACTGATCGTCGTATTCGGCGCTGGCGGCGACCGCGATCAGGGCAAGCGGGCGCAGATGGGGCAGGTGGCTTCTGCTGCAGCGGACTTCGTGATCGTGACGGATGACAATCCGCGCAGCGAGGATCCTGCCGCGATCCGCGCACAAGTGATGGAAGGTGCTGGGGACAGCGCGCGCATAGTCGGCGACCGGCGTGAAGCCATCGCCGCCGCCATTGCTGAAGCGAAGGCAGCGGACGTCGTTCTCATCGCAGGTAAGGGCCACGAACAAGGCCAGATCATCGGGTCAGGAGAGAATATGAAGGTTTTGCCGTTCGACGATGTCGAAGTGGCGCGCGAATGTGCGAGCCAGATCGGAGCCGGTTCATGAGCGCACAAGCTCTTTTGCGGCAATGGCCGGTCGATGCGCGTGACAGCCTGCCCCATGCCTTGTGGGATGCAGCGAGCATTGCAGCGGCAACCGGCGGCACGGCGAGCCATGCCTTCACAGCGTCAGGCGTGGAAATGGACAGCCGTGATGTGCGCCCCGGCGATGTGTTCGTCGCGCTGAAAGGCGAAGCGATGGACGGACACCGCTTCATCGGCAAGGCGTTCGAAAATGGAGCCGTTGCAGCGATTGTCGACCGTCCGGTCGATTATCCGCATGTGCTGGTCGAAGATACGACCAGGGCGCTGCACGATCTCGCTCATGCGGCGCGTGATCGCAGCGCGGCGGTGCGGATCGGAATTACCGGCTCGGTCGGCAAGACTGGCGTGAAGGAAGCGATCTTCACCGCGCTCGACCGCTCGAGCAGAGGCGCGGCGCATCGCTCGGTTCGCAGCTATAACAACCACGTGGGCGTTCCCTTGAGCCTTGCCCGAATGCCGGCGCGCAGCCGCTTTGGCGTGTTCGAGATGGGCATGAACCATGCGGGCGAGATCGCTCCGTTGTCGGATCATGTCCGCCCGCATGTCGCGCTGATCACGACGATTGCACCGGCGCATATCGAGAACCTCGGCAGCATGGAAGCGATCGCGGATGAGAAGGCCTCGATCTTCGCAGGGCTTGTCGAAGGCGGCACGGCGATCATCCCGGCGGACAGCGAATATGCGCCGCGAATGAAAGCCTATGCCGAAAGGCTGGGCGTGCATGTCGTGACTTTCGGCAAGGCTGCTGATGCCGATGTGCGCCTGCTTGATGCAATCCCCTCTGCCAATGGCGGCTCGCTTGTGACGGCCGATCTTGGCCCGAAGATGGGCGACACTCGGCTATGCTATTCGGTAGCCGAGCCGGGCGAGCACTGGATCGCCAATTCGCTTGGCGTCATGGCGGCCGTGCGCGCAGCGGGCGGAGACCTCGCCGCGGCAGGGCTGGCTCTGGCGGAAATGGGCGGCCTTAAGGGGCGCGGTGCGCGTCATCGTATCCCGGCAGTGGGCGGCCATGCGCTGATGATCGATGAAAGCTACAACGCCAATCCCGCCAGTATGCGCGCGACCATGCGGCAACTTGGCCAAACTCCGGCGAGCAGGCGGATTGCGGTGCTGGGCAGCATGAAGGAACTGGGCGACTTTTCCGCCAAGTTCCACGCGCAGCTGATCGAACCGATCACTGAAGCTCAAATCGACCATGCGATCCTCGTGGGCGATGAAATGCGCGCGCTCATGAGCGAACTGGGGAAAGCTTCTGCGAGCGGGATTCACAAGGGACTCACTTACGCGCATTGCAGTAGTCCAGCCGAGGCGATTGCGGTGCTGGAGGAGTATGGGCTGGCCCAGGGCGATGCGGTGCTGGTCAAGGGTTCCAACTCAGTCGGTCTCGGCGCAGTGGTATCACATTTCACAAGCCTCAGCGGATAGAGGCGGGACCGGTTCATGCTTTACCTTCTTGCTGAATATCTGGGCTTCGAAGGCATCTGGAATCTGGTGCGCTATCAGACGTTTCGCTTTGGCGCGGCGCTGATTACCGCGCTTTTCATCGGTCTGCTGATCGGGCCGCGGTTCATCAACCTGCTGCGCGTTCGGCAAGGAAAGGGTCAGCCGATCCGCGCTGACGGCCCGCAAAGCCATCAGGCCAAGGTTGGCACCCCGACCATGGGCGGGCTGATGATCCTGATTGCGCTGTTCCTTTCGCTGATGTTGTGGATGGACCTGCGCAATCCGTTCGTGTGGGCGTGTCTAGCTGTCACCGCAGGCTTCGGGCTGATCGGGTTTCTGGACGATTATGACAAGGTCACAAAGAACAGCCATCGCGGCGTGTCCGGCAAGGTTCGGCTGCTGCTCGAATTCATGGTCGCGGGGATTGCGAGCTACATCATCGTCGGGCAGATCAGCACGGACCTCTATGTGCCGTTCTTTTCCGGCGTGAGCATACCGCTCGGGCCCTTCTACTACGTCTTTGCTGCGACGCTGATCGTCGGTTTTGGCAATGCGGTAAACCTCACTGACGGGCTGGATGGTCTCGCCATCATGCCGGTCATCATCGCGGCGGGGACCTTCGCGCTCATCGCCTATCTGGTCGGCCGCGTCGACTATTCCGAATACCTCGGGATTCCCTATGTCGAAGGTGCCGGCGAGCTCGCGATCTTCTGCGCAGCGATCGTCGGAGGCGGGCTCGCCTTCCTATGGTTCAACGCGCCGCCAGCAGCGGTTTTCATGGGAGACACCGGATCGCTGGCACTCGGAGGAGCTTTGGGCGCAGTCGCAGTCGCGGCGCATCACGAGATCGTGCTGCTGATCGTTGGCGGCCTGTTCGTTGCCGAAACTGCCAGCGTTATCATTCAGGTGTTCTGGTTCAAGCGCACCGGCAAACGCATCTTCCGCATGGCGCCGATCCACCACCATTTCGAGCAGCTCGGCTGGAGCGAGAGCAAGGTCGTGATCCGGTTCTGGATCATCGCGATTGTGCTCGCCATGGCTGGCCTCTCAACCTTGAAGCTGAGGTAAGAGCGCCGACGTGATCACTTCCACCGCCTTTGCCGGAAAGAAATACGCGGTCCTCGGGCTCGCGCGTTCCGGCGCGGCGGCGGCAGAGAGCTTGCTGGCAAGCGGGGCGCAAGTGCTCGCATGGGACCGGCAGGACAATGCGCGCGCGCCATTCGAAGGACGCTGTGAGCTGGCGGACCCGCTGGAACGCGACCTTACCGGCTTTGCGGGCGTAGTGGTTTCGCCGGGCGTTCCACTCAACACCCACCCGATCAAGTCCCACGCCGAGAAATATGGCGTGCCAGTGATTGGCGATATCGAGCTGTTCGCGCAGGCGCGCAGCGAGTTGCCGCCGCACAAGGTGGTCGGGATTACGGGCACGAATGGCAAGTCGACCACGACCGCGCTGGTACATCACATTTTGAAGACCGCTGGCGTACCGACGCTGATGGGCGGCAATATCGGCATTCCGATCCTTGAGCAGGATCCCTTGCCAGAGGGCGGGGTCTATGTGCTGGAGCTGTCGAGCTATCAGATCGACCTGACGCAATCGCTGGACTGCGATGTCGCGGTGCTGCTCAACATCACGCCCGATCATCTCGACCGCTATGATGGCAGCTTTAAGAAATATGCGGCGAGCAAGGCGCGGCTGTTTGAGATGCAGTCGCCAGACCATACCGCGCTGATTGCCGAAGATGACGTGGAGGCTGATGAAGTTGCTTACCGGCTTGAGCACGAACATCAGCGCTGGCAAAATGTGGTGAGATTCCATCGAGAAATCGGCACAGCGAACCAGCGCGACTGGCCGACGTTGCAGGGGCCACACAACGCTCAAAATGCTGCTGGAGCGATCGGCGCATGTAGGTCGTTGGGGCTGGAGAGCAGCAAGATTGACGCTGGCCTGCGCACCTTCACCGGCCTCCCGCACCGGATGGAACTGGTCGCAGAGTACGAAGGTGTGCTCTTCATCAATGACAGCAAGGCGACCAATCCGGACAGCGCTGCGCCTGCCCTTGCGGCCTATCCGCCGGAGAATGGCCGCCCGCGCATTCACTGGATCGTCGGGGGCCTTCCGAAGGAGGATGGGTTGGGTCCTTGCGAAGACCATCTCGCCAATATCGCCGCCGCCTATACGATTGGCGAGGCTGGTCCGCGCTTTGCTGAATTGCTGGAGCCGCACGTCCCGGTCCACCGCGCAGAGCTGCTGTGCGAAGCGGTGACTGCAGCTGCCGCCAATGCACAGCCCGGCGACGTCGTGCTGCTTTCACCAGCATGTGCAAGCTTCGACCAGTTTCGCGACTTCGAAAAGCGCGGCGAGCATTTCCGCCAGGTCGTCAGCGTTGTCACCGGCAGACCAGAAGTGGCTGAAACATCGCATCCGGGAGGGCACCTCGCATGACCATGCCGCGCCCTTATATCCCGCATGCGCCCGGCGCGCGGATCGACACCAGCGCGTTTCAGGGCGATTGGCGTGACGATCTGCGCATCTGGTGGCGCGAGATCGACAAGGTCTTGCTGGTGCTGGTGCTCGCCTTGATGGCGATCGGGACGGCTGGTGTTGCCGCAGCCTCTCCAGCGAGTGCTAACCGCCTCTCGACATCCGCTGTCGCGCTCGATGATCTTATGTTCTTCAAGCAGCATATCGTCTGGCAGATCCTTGGACTTGGCGCGATGTTCGGCGCTTCGATACTGAGCCGCGACAATGCCCGTAGGGCGGGGATCCTGCTCGCCGGGGCGATGCTCTTCATGTTGTGCCTCGTCCCGCTGATCGGGTTCGAACGCAATGGCGCGACCCGCTGGATCGACCTCGGTTTCTCGTTCCAACCGTCTGAATTCCTGAAGCCTGCGTTCGCGATTGCACTGGCCTGGATCCTGTCCTGGCGGTTGCGCGATCCGGGCTTGCCGGTGCTGGCTGCGGTGACGGGTCTGATGGCGATTGTCGCGGCACTCCTGATGCTGCAGCCCAACCTGGGCGACACCCTGCTGTTCGGCGGGGTGTGGTTTGTGCTGGTGCTGCTGTCGGGCGTTTCCGTCCAGCGCTTGAGCCTGCTGGTCGGCGCGGGTGTTGCGGTGCTCACCATGGCGTATTTCTTCTACGAAAATGCCCGCTACCGGATCGACAGCTTCCTGGGCGGCGGCACCGCGTTCGACCAGGTCGACCTTGCGCAGCGTACGCTGATCGCCGGGGGCTGGACCGGCAGCGGCTTGTGGCTCGGCACCCGCAAGATGAGTCTGCCGGAGGCGCATACCGACTATATTTTCTCTGTCATCGGCGAGGAGTTCGGTCTGATCGTCTGCGCGCTGATCGTGCTGCTTTACCTCGCGATCCTGCTGCGGGTGCTGATCCGCATGGTCGATGAAGAGAACCTGTTCGTGCTGCTCGCCAGCGCTGGCCTCGTGACACAGGTCGGCGGTCAGGCCTTCATCAACATTCTCGTCAACCTGCAGCTGTTCCCGTCCAAGGGGATGACGCTACCGCTCATCAGCTATGGCGGTTCATCCACCATTGCAGTTTGCCTCAGTATAGGTCTGCTGCTCGCCATGACGCGGCGCAATCCCTATCTCAAACGTGAGACGCCGGGTTTGCGCGCCATTTTTGGTTCCCGGGAGAGCACGGGCAAGGAGAAACGGGCATGACAGCACCGGCACCGACCGGCGCGAGCCGACATTACGTATTGGCGGCCGGAGGTACAGGCGGGCACATGATCCCGGCCTTTGCGCTGGCCGCAGAACTGGCGGCGAGAGGGCACCATCTCGCGCTCATTACCGACGCACGCGGCGCAATGCTGCCGGGCAAGCCTGACTTTCTGCCTGCGCATGTGCTTCCGGCTGGCAGGTTCGGTAAGAACCCGCTGCGCTGGATCGGCGGCGTTCGCTCCGTTCTGGAGGGGCGCCGCATGGCGCTGCGCCTGTTCGAAGCGTTTGAGCCGAGCGCGGTGATCGGCTTTGGCGGCTATCCCGCTTTGCCCGCGATGCTCGCTTCAACCTCGGCCGGTATTGCGACGATCGTGCACGAACAGAACGCAGTGCTGGGCCGCGTCAACCGGCTGATGGCGGGCCGGGTGGATGCAATTGCGACGAGCTATCCCGATGTGGCGCGAATGAAGGGCAAGCACCTGCCAAAGTCGCATCTGGTCGGCAATCCTGTGCGCGAAGAGGTGCTGGCACTGCGCAAGGAAGAGTTTCCGGCCTTTACAGAGGATGGCATCCTTCGCGTGCTGGTGACCGGCGGAAGCCAGGGCGCAAGCATCCTGTCGCAGGTCGTGCCGGACGGTTTGGCCATGCTGCAGCCTGCTCTGCGGCAGCGCTTGCAAGTCACGCAGCAATGCCGCCCGGAAGATCTCGATGCAGTGCGCGAGCGCTATCGCAATCACGATATCCCGGCAGAGCTTGGCACCTATTTCGAAGACATGGAGGCGCGACTGGCGGACTGCCACCTGTTCATCGGGCGCGCGGGCGCTTCGACCATTGCCGAACTGACCGCGGTGGGCCGTCCCGCGATCCTGATCCCCTTGCCGATTGCGACGGACGATCATCAGGCCGCCAATACGCGCGAAATCGTCAAGGCAGGCGGCGCGCGTATGATCAGGCAGGACCGCTTTACGCCCAAGGAGCTTGCCAAGCAGATCCAGGCCATGGCGCAGAACCCCAAGAGCCTTGGCAACGCCGCCCATGCCGCATGGAATTGCGGACGGCCCGATGCTGCCAAGGACCTTGCTGATCTGGTCGAAAGCTTTGGCGGCATCGACATGATGGACGTTATCAAAATGGGCGGCAAAGAGCCTGCCCGCGCCAGCGGCCAAACTCAGACCAGCGTTGGCAAGTCCATGTTGCGTGAGCTCAAAGACAGAGTGGCCGAGGAGCAGGTGGGGTGAGAGGGGTTCCAACCGACATTGGCACGGTTCATTTCGTCGGCATCGGCGGGATCGGCATGTCGGGCATCGCGGAGGTCATGCACAACCTTGGCTACACCGTGCAAGGCAGCGACATTGCGGAAAGCGCGAGTGTGGAGCGGCTGCGCTCTCGCGGGATCACCGTGCATATTGGCCATGAGCGCGGGAATGTGGACGGCGTGTCGGTCGTGGTGACTTCGACCGCGGTCAAGCGGACCAATCCCGAAGTCGCTTTCGCGCTTGAAAACCGCATCCCCGTGGTCCGCCGTGCGGAAATGCTGGCGGAGTTGATGCGCCTCAAATCCACCATCGCGGTCGCCGGAACGCATGGCAAGACGACCACAACCTCCATGATTGCAGCGCTGCTTGATCGCGGCCAGATCGACCCGACCGTGATCAATGGCGGTATTATCGAGCAATATGGCTCGAACGCCCGGCTCGGCGACAGCGACTGGATGGTGGTTGAAGCTGACGAGAGCGACGGCAGCTTCCTGCGGCTCGACGGAACGATCGCAGTCGTCACCAATATCGATCCCGAACACCTCGATCATTACGGCGACTTCGAAGGCGTGAAGAAAGCCTTCGTCGAATTCATTCACAATGTGCCGTTCTATGGCGCTGCCATTCTCTGCATCGACCATGCGGAAGTGCAGGCAGTTATCGGCAAGGTGCGCGACCGGAAAGTCGTGACGTACGGTTTCTCGCTTCAGGCCGATATCTGCGGGGTAAATGTTCGCCCGACCGCTGGCGGCAATACCTTCGATGTGATCGTGCGCCAGCGCGGAGAAGAAGACCGCAGGATCGAAGGTGTCAGGCTGCCGATGCCAGGTCGCCATAACGTCCAGAACGCGCTTGCCGCGATTGCTGTCGCAATCGAGATGGGTTGCCCCGATGAAGTGATCCGCGAAGGCTTCAGCAAGTTTGGCGGAGTGCGCCGCCGTTTCACCAAGGTGGGCGAGGCTCTCGGCGCAACGATTATTGACGATTACGCGCACCACCCGGTCGAAATCCAGGCCGTCCTCAGCGCAGCGCGCGAGGCTGCCAGTGCTGGTGGCGAGGGCCGCGTTATCGCCGTCGCCCAGCCGCATCGCTACACCCGTCTGCGCGATCTGATGGATGAGTTTCAGTCCTGCTTCAACGAGGCGGATCAGGTCTATATCGCGCCTGTTTACCCCGCTGGCGAAGATCCGATTGACGGCGTTGATTCGGACGCGCTGGTGACCGGGCTGAAGTCGCGCGGGCATCGCCATGCGGCAACGATTGCCGATCAGAATGCGCTGGCCACGGTGCTCCGAGAGGAATTGCGCGACGGTGATATCGTAGTCTGCCTCGGCGCGGGGGATATTACCAAGTGGGCGGCTGGCCTCGCCGATAAAATCGCTCAACAAGGCTGGGCATGAACATGGTCCAGCCTGAAAACAGATGGTTTACCGATAGTGGCAGCGCGCCCGATTGTTCAGTTGAGGGTGCGCTCGACACGATCGTGCCTGTGGACAGCGTACGCGGCAAGCTCACCCGCAATGCGCCGCTTGCCAAGCTCGTCTGGTTCAAGACCGGCGGCAATGCGGACTGGATGTTTGAACCCGCTGATCTCGATGACTTGCGCGTGTTTCTCGAGCAGATGGAGGAAGGCACGCCGGTGATGGCGCTCGGGCTCGGCTCCAACATGATC
Source organism: Altererythrobacter sp. GH1-8 (assembly GCF_043702085.1). GTDB lineage: Bacteria > Pseudomonadota > Alphaproteobacteria > Sphingomonadales > Sphingomonadaceae > Erythrobacter. The sequence continues at coordinate 1,400,303 of NZ_CP171690.1, forward strand.
GTGCGCGATGGCGGCGTGCCGGGGGTCGTGATCCGGCTCGGAAAGCCTTTTGCGACGATAAGAGATCTGGGCGAGCAACGCCTTGAATGTGGCGGCGGGGCAAGCGGCATTCTGGTTTCGTCCACCGCGCGCGATGCGGGGATTGCAGGGCTTGAATTCATGCGCGGCATTCCCGGCACAGTGGGCGGCTTCGTGCGGATGAATGGTGGCGCCTATGGCCGCGAAGTCTCAGACGTGCTGATCGATTGCGACGTCATGATGCCCGATGGCGAGTTCATCACTCTACCTGCGGCCGACCTGCAATACACCTATCGGCACTCGGCCCTGCCTGATGGAGCTGTTGTCGTTTCAGCGCGTTTTCAAGGTTCGCCGGGCGATCCGCAGGAAATCGGCGCCGAGATGGACCGGATCGCGGACGCACGTGAGCAGTCGCAGCCATTGCGCACCAAAACAGGCGGATCGACTTTCAAGAACCCCGAAGGTCACAAGGCTTGGCAGTTGGTCGATGCCGCAGGGTGCCGCGGCCTGACAATGGGCGGGGCTCAGGTCTCGGAAAAGCACACCAATTTCCTCATCAACACTGGCGATGCGACCAGCGCGGATATCGAAGCGCTTGGTGAAGAGGTTCGCCGCCGGGTCTATCAAAATTCAGGCATTGAGCTGGAGTGGGAAATCCAGCGGGTGGGGCGTCCATGAGGTGCAAGGCATGACCACTCTCCCCAAACTCCATATCGCGGTCCTGATGGGCGGCTGGGCGAACGAGCGCGAAGTCTCGCTGATGAGCGGCAAGGGCGTTGCCGATGCGCTGGAAAGCCGTGGCCACCGCGTCACCCGGATCGACATGGACCGCGAGGTTGCGCAGCGCATCGCCGAGGCCGCGCCCGACGTGGTGTTCAATGCGCTTCACGGCGTGCCGGGGGAGGATGGCAGCGTGCAGGGCATGCTCGACCTGATGGGCGTGCCCTATACCCATTCCGGCCTCGCAACCTCCGTTGTGGCGATCGACAAGCAGCTCACCAAGCAGGCGCTGATCCCGCATGGCATTCCGTTTCCCGGCGGAAGGATCGTCACGCGCGAAGAGATTTTCGAGCGTGATCCACTCCCGCGCCCATATGTGCTGAAACCCGTCAACGAGGGTTCTTCAGTCGGCGTTGCTATCGTTACAGCCGAAAGCAATTACGGCAATCCGATTGCGCCAGACGCCGCCGGACCGTGGCAGGACTTTGAACGGCTCCTCGCAGAACCTTTCATCAAGGGCCGCGAGCTGACTGCAGCTGTGATCGACAGCGCCGAAGGCCCGCGTGCTTTGGGTGTGACCGAACTCATCATCGACAGCGGTTTCTACGATTTCGAGCACAAGTACACCGATGGCAAGACCGTGCATGTATGCCCGGCAGAGATACCTGCAGAGATCGCCAAGCTGTGCGAGCAATATGCGCTCAAGGCGCACCAGGTGCTAGGCTGCAAAGGCACCAGCCGCACGGATTTCCGCTGGGACGACGAGCAGGGCGAAGACGGACTGTTCGTGCTGGAAACCAACACTCAGCCGGGCATGACGCCGCTCAGCCTCGTGCCTGAGCAAGCCAAGCATGCTGGCATGGACTATGCCGACCTGGTCGAAGCGATCGTCGCCGAGGCGCTTCGTACCCACAGCGCAGGAGGGACCGATGGCGACGATTAAGCGCGGATCGAAAGGCGTGCGCCGCGCGGCGCAGGCCAATAGCCGCGCCAATACTGCCCGCAAGGCGAAAGCCAGGACCAGCGGCTTCCTCGACAGCACGATAGCGCTGCTGCCCTTTACCGAGGAGCAGCTGCATCGGATTTTCCTCGCAATTATTCTTGGCGGGGCGGTGGCGCTCGCCTGGTTTATTGCGTCGCTGGTGGGCGTACCGGCAATGGCGCAGGCTCAGATCGCGCATCTCGCCTCAGACGCCGGCTTTGAAGTGCGCCATGTCCGGGTTTCCGGCACAGAGCGGATCAATGAAGGCAAGGTCTACGAACGCGTACTTGCACAGCGTGACCGGCCTATGCCTTTGGTCGATGTCGAAGCCTTGCGGCAGGATTTGCTGGAATTGCCGTGGGTCAAGGATGCGCGCGTTTCCAAGCAGCTGCCGGCGACCTTGAAGATCGACATTGTCGAGCGCGAGCCTCACGCCGTGCTTGAGAAGGCGGATCACCTGGTACTGATCGATGAGACCGGCGTCGAGCTGGAGCCAATTGCGGCAAGCAAGGCTGAAGAAATGCTCCAGCTTTCCGGAGCAGGCGTGGAACGCTATGTCAGTGATCTCGAGCATTTGCTGACCGCAGCGCCTGCGATCCGCCCGCAGGTTGCGTCGGCTGAATGGGTCGGCAACCGGCGCTGGAATTTGACCTTCAAGACCGGACAGATGCTCGCGCTGCCGCAAGGCGATGAGCAGGCAGCAGCGGCGCTGATCGACTTCGCTCGGCTCGATGGCCAGAACCGGTTGCTCGGCGGGAAAGTGGCGACTTTTGACATGCGCGCACCGCCCCGGCTTTACATGCGCGTGCCCGGGCGGGCTGATGAAGTTCTGACTGCGCAGGAGGGCACCCCCTGATGGCGAGAAATGCTGCCGCCCGCCCAGCTGGGCAAGCGCGGCTCAAGAAAGTGTTCGGAGCGGTCAACCCCGGTTCATTCCGTGTCTCCGCGATGATCCTCGGACTGACGGAGGATGATGAGCTGCAGGTCCTCGGGAGCGGGCACCGCGCCAGCCAGGGGATCAAGCGTGGCTATGTGACCGATATGAAAGCGGCAACCTATGCCATTCGCGATGCGGTCGAGCGCGCGGAAAAGAATGCGGGCCATTCGATTGAGTCGGTTTGGGTGGGCTGCGCAGGGGCTGGTCTTGCGAGCGAAGTGACCCGCGTCGAGATCGAAATTGGCGGGAGGCGGATCGAAGAAGAAGATATCGAACACCTGCTGATCGAAGCGCGCAATGCGATCCGCCCCGATGGCCGGATGGTGCTGCACGCACAGCCCGCGCATTACATGCTCGACGGTGCACACGGAGTTGCAAACCCCAAGGGGCTCCATGCGGACCGGTTGGGGGTTGAAATCCATGTCATGTTTGCCGACGGCGCACCCGTTCGCAACCTGACCGAAGCGGTGCAGAACGCGCATCTTGATGTCGAAGCGGTGGTCGCGGCGCCTCTCGCGTCTGGATATGCCTGCCTGACACCCGAGGAACGAGAGCTTGGCGTCGCGCTGGTGGAGATTGGCAGCCATGTGACCAACGTTGCGGTTTACGCAGGCGGCATGCTCTTGGGGCTCAAATCGCTTCCCGGTGGCTCTGCCGATATCACTGACGCCATTGCATCATCGTTCGGGATCAAGCGTTCTCAGGCAGAGCGTCTGAAATGCGTTTCAGGCTCCGCGCTGGCGAGCCCCAGCGATCACCGCGAGATGATCGCGATTGCACCGCCTGACGATGAAGCGGACAGCTCGGTCGCTCGCGGAGCGGATGAAAACAACCGTATTCCGCGTGCGGCACTGGTCTCCATCGTGACGCAGAACCTCTCGCAATTGACGACGCAGGTTCGCAAGGCTCTGAAAGAAATGGGCTTTACCGCGGGCAATGGCGGGCAAGTGGTGTTTGCTGGCGGGGGCGCTGAGCTTGCGGGCCTCGCAGAATTTGCGCAAAGCGCGTTGGCCATGCCCGTGCGGATAGGGCGTCCACCGCATCTCACCGGCCTGCCAGAGGCCCACGCCACCCCCGGATTTGCTGCGCTTGCAGGACTGTGCCTTTACGCAGCGGATGATCCCATCGATATCCGTTCAATTGGACCCCGCTACCAGCAATCGGCGCGCTATTCTGGCGGCGATGTGGTGGTGCGGATGCTCCGCGCGGTACGCGAGTACTTCTGATGGAATACGCAGATACCCGGAATTTGGTCTTAACCACTGTGGATAAGGGCTTTTGCGCTATCAAAGGTCCATACGGTTTGTGTCAAAATCACGCTATGCGTCGACGAATGGCCTCGGCCTAAGAGGAATAAGCAGATGAGCATCAATATCGGACCTGCATCCAGCGACGAGCTGCGGCCTCGCATCACGGTGATCGGAATTGGCGGCGCTGGCGGAAACGCGGTGGCCAACATGATCGAAGCCGATATCGAAGGGGTCGATTTCATTGTCGCCAATACCGACGGCCAGGCCTTGTCCACTTCGTCGGCGGCACGCCGGATTCAGCTAGGCCCGGACATTACAGGCGGACTGGGTGCCGGGGCGCGTCCCGAAGTGGGCCGTGCAGCGGCAGAAGAGACCGTCAAGGAAGTCGAAGAGGCACTCGAAGGCGTCAACATGGTCTTCATCGCGGCAGGTATGGGCGGCGGAACGGGGACTGGCGCAGCGCCGGTCATCGCGGAAGCGGCTCGCCGGATGGGCGTGCTGACCGTGGGCGTCGTGACCAAGCCGTTCCTGTTCGAAGGTTCGCGCCGAATGCGCGCCGCAGAAGCGGGCATCGAAGAGCTGCAGAAGCATGTTGATACGCTCATCGTCATCCCTAACCAGAACCTCTTCCTGATTGCCAAAGCGGAAACGACCTTCAAGGAAGCGTTCCAGCTGGCTGACGAAGTGCTTCAGCAGGGTGTGCGTTCGATCACGGACCTGATGGTCATGCCGGGCCTCATCAACCTGGACTTTGCCGATGTGCGCTCTGTCATGAGCGAGATGGGCAAAGCGATGATGGGCACAGGCGAAGGTGAAGGCGAGAACCGTGCTTTGACCGCAGCAGAACAGGCCATCGCCAACCCGCTGCTGGACGGTGTCAGCATGCAGGGCGCAAAGGGCGTCATCATCTCGATCATCGGCGGCGAAGATATGAAGCTGCTCGAAGTTGACGAAGCGGCGAACCATATCCGTGAACTGGTTGATGAAGATGCGAACATCATCTGGGGCTCGGCCTTCAATCCTGACCTCGAAGGCAAGATCCGCGTTTCCGTGGTCGCAACCGGCATCGAACAAGGCGCCATGCCTCAAAGGGCAGAGCCGACCGCAGTATCGCCAACCTCGCTTGCCGGTGCGCGCCCGCCAAAGAGGCCAGTGATCGCTTTCCCGGCGGAGGAAGCAGAGGCTGAAGAAGCAGATTCTCCGGTTGACGATGAGCCCTTGGAACTCGTGACGGGTGCTGCATCCGGAGGCTCCGGGGCAGACGCAGGTGATGAAGGCGATGATGGCGAAGGCGAACCCTTCGATCTCACCGGTATGCAGGCGGGTCTGGATGACGAGGATGACGAAGAGGAAGATCTAGACGATGTCGATGGCATTGTCGATCCTCTGGCGGGGCTTCGCAACGAAGAGAACGATCCCTATGCGGATCGTTCAGGCGAACTGGCCGAGCCTGCCGATGATTCCGCATTCCATGCCTCCGGTGCTGGGGCCTCGGAGGGTACGCTTGATTTGACGGCAGAGGCCGAGGATGGCGGAGATGACCTGCTAGCTGAAGCCGATCGCCTGTCTGAGGACGACAAGCCGGTCGAAGGTGGTCGCCGGCGCGGCATCCTCGGCGGCGGCGGATCCGGCTCTGGTGAAGGCGGCTCTGGCGCAGCGGAGGCGGCCAAGGGCGCTGCCTCAGGCGGCGGCAGCACTCTGTTTGAGCGCATGGCCAATCTGTCCCGAGGGGCGGAGCCGTCACGCGATGACGACGACGAAGACGATGATGAAGATGATGAAGGCGGCAGTTCCTCTATCAGCATTCCGCGTTTTCTCGGACGCCAGAACAACCAGTAGCGCAAGCAGGCAGCACACGGATGCAGAGGGGCTTCATGCATCTCGCCCGTGTGCCGGCCTGATCCTTTGGTAGCGGTTCATATTCGTCCAGCTATAGAGCGCTGATGGTCTCAGCCCGATTCGCCATCGCTTCATTGGCCGGTCTTGCCGCGCTATCTGGCGTTTTGCCTGCATCGGCTCAGGACCAATCCGTTTCGCGCGAAGTGGTCCAGGCCCTGCCTTCGCCGGCAGTTACAGCACTGAACCATGCGCTGAAGCGGCTGGCGATCAATGGTCGCAATCTGAATGCCCTGCTCGATGCCGGAAACGCAGCGCTCGCCTTGGGCGACTGGGACGCCGCGCTCGGCTTCTTCGGCCGGGCGCTTGCAGTCTCACCGGACGATGCGCAGGCGAATCTCGGAATGGCGACTGTGTACATGAATTCCGAACGCCCGATCGAAGCTTTGCGCTATTTCACGAAGGCCGAGCAATCCGGCACGGCCGCAGATGCCTTGGCCGTCGACAAGGGGCTGGCGTATGACCTTCTTGGCGAGAACGTTCTTGCTCAGGCAAGTTACAAGGCGGCGCTTGCGCGCGAAAGCAATGCAGAGGCAACGCGTCGCCTGGCTCTCAGCTATGCGATCTCAGGCAATCGCGAGGCCTTCAATTCGACCCTGAGGCCGCTCGTGCTGGAGAAGGACGTAGCGGCCTATCGTACGCGCGCCTTCGGCCTCGCAATTCTCGGCGAACTCAACGAAGCGAAAGGGCTGGTGACCACGGTGATCCCGCGGGATCTCGCCTCGCGCATCATCCCCTATCTGGAATTTATGCCTCGGCTGACCAAGGCGCAGCAAGCAGCGGCGGCCAATTTGGGCATCTTCCCGAAGGCAGCGGAGATTGGGCGGGATGATCCTGCGATCCTCGCCTATCGTGCGCAATTGGGCGCACCGGCTCTGCAAAATGCAAGGCCTGCACCAGGGGCTGCTGCGAGAATGCAGCAATCTGGCGCCAACAACGAACGGCATTGGGTGCAGCTTGCCGCGGGCCGGAATCGTGAAGCCCTGCGCCGCGACTGGAACCGGTTTCAGAATCGTGCCGGGGATGCGCTGGACGGAATTCAGCCGCATGTGGTCGAAGCGGGAGGGATGCACCGTTTGCTGGCTGGGCCCCTGACCGATGAGGACGAAGCGCGCGCTCTGGTAGAGGCACTCTCCGGCAAGCGCATCGACAGCTTCAGCATCACAACCTCGCCTGGCGCAAAAGTCGAACAATTCTAATATCTTGGTCGTTCCCCACAGCTTTCTGTGCACAGGGTTTGAACAAGCTCTTTGGGTTCTCCCCAACCGCTCAAGCGAGTGCCATTGCCAAGCCGGGGCTTGTCGATGCAACACACCATCGATGCCAATCTTCGGATGCCTTCGATGAGACCTCGCGAGCAGGAATTTGCCGCTGACGATGATGCTGCGCCGGTCGAGATGCTGGCGGCGCTGTTCGAGGCGCGCGGCTGGCCGTGCGAGATTACGTCGGATGACGAAGTCACCGGCGAAGTCCAGGGCAGTTGGACCAAGTACCAGTTGCGCGGCATCTGGCGCAGCGAAGACAATGTACTGCAACTGCTCTGTTTGCCCGACATTCGTGTGAGCGAATCCAAACGGGGCGCGGCGTTCGAGTTGCTTTCCCTGATCAATGAACAGACCTGGCTCGGGCATTTCGACATCTGGTCCAACGGCAATGTCCTGCTCTATCGCCACGGCGCGCTGCTTGGCGATGACGGCATGTTGTCGCTACGGCAGGCGCAAGCTCTGGTGGAGACAGCGCTGGACGAGTGCGACCGGTTCTATCCCGCATTCCAGTTCGTCCTGTGGGGTGACAAGGCACCGCGCGATGCGCTTGACGCGGCGCTTGTCGATGCGGCGGGAGAAGCCTAGAGTTTCGGCCGCTCAGACCCTGCTCGCCCTGAGCTTGTCGAAGGGGAACGGGCCGTGCGCACTTCGGCAGGCTCAGCACGAACGGCTATTTTATGGCAGATAACGACAAACTCCTCATCATCGGCTGCGGCAATATGGGCGGCGCCATGCTGGCCGGTTGGTTGGCAGCGGGCCAAGACCCGGGCCGCTTTGCTGTGTTAGACCCTGTTCTCTCGGAAACTCCCGCCGGAGTGGCGCTTTATCGTGCCCCGAGTGAAGCAAGCGACCACGGCGCGGTGCTGCTTGGGTTCAAGCCGCAGCAACTGCCGGCTCTTGCGCCGGGATTGCAGGCTGTAACGGAGGGGAGGGCGGTTTTCTCGCTTCTGGCCGGCATTGAGCTTGCAAGCCTTGCGCATGAGTTCCCTCGTGCGTCGGCGCATGTGCGCGTGATGCCCAATCTCGCGGCGCGCTTGAACAAGTCGCCGGTTATCCTTTTAGAGAGCGGGCTTTCGTCATCTGCGCGGGACGTTGCGCACAGCCTGTTTGGTGCGCTTGGAACAGCCATCTGGCTGGAGGACGAGGCGCAGTTCAATCTGGTGACAGCGCTGGCAGGATCAGGACCCGGGTTCGTCTATCGTTTTATCGACGCGCTGGCTCAGGCGGCGGCGGAGCTCGGATTAACGCCCGAAATGGCAGAATCACTGGCGCTTGCGACCGTCGAGGGGGCGAGCGCCCTGGCGGCTGCCTCTGAGTACTCTCCCGCAGAGCTCGCTGACCGCGTCGCCAGCCCGGGCGGGATGACGCGCGAAGGTTTAAATGTGCTCGATTCTGATAAAGCACTGATTTCGCTACTTAAAGCCACGCTCAAAGCAACGGCGGACAAAGGTGATGCGCTTGCCGAGGCAGCAAAAGGTCAGAGTTAACCAGTTGCAACGATTGCAATCCGGTTTTGCTTGAAAACCACTCGCAAAAACCCGATATTACTTGGCGATGGCGCTATTTTGCGCCCGCAATTTGGAGTTACACTACTCATGGCTGATTGGAACGAAACACAGCGTTCGCAGCAACAGTCGTTCACTGGCGCATCCGTGCCGCGCACGGGCGAGGTGTTCGACGAAGGCCTGCGTAAGCACATGCTTTCGATCTACAATTACATGTGCTCTGGCGTCCTTCTGACGGGCATTGTTGCTCTGATGACGGCACGCTCTGGTCTGGCTTACTCTTTCGCGAGTGGTCCGCTGATGTGGATCGTTGCGCTTGCGCCGCTGGGCTTCATCCTCGCGATGAGCTTCGGCTTGCAGCGCATGAGCAAGGGCACGTTGCAGATCCTGTTCTGGTCGTTCGCGACCGTCATGGGTCTCTCGCTGTCGACGATTTTCCTGGTGTTCACCTCGGAATCGATCGCAGTGACGTTCTTTGCGACGGCGGGTGCCTTTGCCGGACTTAGCCTCTGGGGCTACACCACCAAGAAGGACATCTCCGGTTGGGGCAGCTTCCTGATCATGGGTGTCGTCGGCCTCATCATCGCAAGTGTGGCGAACATCTTCATGGGTTCAAGCACGCTTGCTCTGGTCATCAGCGCCATCGGCGTTTTGGTCTTTGCAGCGCTGACCGCTTATGACACGCAGAAGCTCAAGAACGGCTACGCGTATTATCGCGGCACCGAATTCGCCGACAAGATGGTGATCATGGGCGCAACCACGCTGTACTTGGACTTCGTGATCATGTTCCAGTACCTGCTGAGCTTCCTCGGCAGCCGGGAATAAGATTCAGATTTGATCGGATGTGCGGACTGTCGCACACCAGAGTCTGTCTATCGATGCCCGGAGAGCCACGCGCTCTTCGGGCATTTTCTTTACCCGTGAAAGCAGATAGGCCGTCTTAAGGAGTGAGTAACACTTGCAAAGGCAAGGTTACTTTCGCCTTACCAACGCACAAGGAGAGGACCACCAGATGGTCGAGAAAATCGGGTCGCCCGTACGCATTTCAATGATCGTTGCCGGAACTGCTGCGCTGGCCGCTTGCGCGACACCGGCACCTGCTCCGCCGCCACCCCCGCTATCGGCAGCGCCACAGGCGAGTATTCCATATCGACCGCTTCCTCCGGGCGGTGCTTCCTATGTCATGGAGATTCCGCGGGTTGGGCCGGACGGTGTTCGCCGTACGATCCACACCGGCATATCTGACGACGAATTGGTGTGGCATTTCCGCAGCGGCTGGAATGTGGCGGCGCTGAACTGCTCGCGGGACCGACACCAGGCGGTGGTTGATGCCTATTCAGCCTATATTACCGACCATTCAAGGGCGCTGCGCCAGGTCAATAGCCGGCTTGAACGCAACTATCTCAATGCTGCTCACAGCCGGCGTGAAGGGATCAGGTCGCGCGAAGAGCGCATGACAATGGTCTATAATTTCTTCGCCTTGCCGCCAGCGCGGGTCAATTTCTGCCGCGCGGCGCTCGATATTTCCAATCGCGCCGCGATCGCGCCGGTCAAGGATCCGATTGCATTTGCGAAAGACAATTTCGCCTTGCTGATCGCTCCTTTCGAGGACTTCTTCGTGCGCTACGAGGAATATGAGCGGGCCTCGTCGGAATGGGATGCCAAGTGGGGCGAGTTGTATGGTCAGTCGCAGCCAGGTTACGTCGCGGTGCAAGCGCATAAGGCGCGCAATGGAGGCGGAGTTTCGAGCCTGAATCCGGCCTCGACCATGGCTTCTTCTCAGACCCTGGCTGCTGGCGCTGTCATTGATCCAGAAACGGGGGTCGCAGTGCCCGTCGTGCCTGTTTCGGAGAATACGGTGTCAGTGCCTGTGGTTGAACCTGTGCCCAAGTCTAGCAGACAGTAGGCACTTCTCCGGGCGAGGCCCTTGGCCCTGCAACCGCTCAAGTCTTTACTGCACAACCTTTCGGGCGGCTTGCGCTTTGTTCCGACCCGGCCTAGCATTGTCTCAGCGCCGGTAACGGGAACGGGGTGAGAAACCCCGGCTGTCCCTGCAACTGTAAGCGGCGAGCGGCTGTTTCATGCGTCCTGCAATGGGCGCAGCCACTGAGGGCAACCTTGGGAAGGTGAGACAGATGCGCTGACCCGCGAGCCAGGAGACCGACCGCGCGCCCAGTCGTTCTTGCCCGGCTCAGGGATTGGCCAGGCGCGGATATGTTCTCGCGGGAGAACCTTCGTTCGAGCGACAAACGAGATGGCCTTGTGGAGCGATCCGCAGGGCTTTGTTGCTTTGTGGACGGAGGGACATCCCCATGAGATTGAATGTGTTGAAATGCAGCGCGGCGTTTGCTGCGCTTTGTTTAAATTCGGGCGCGCTTGCGCAGGAAACCGAGACTCGAACGGCGATTGTCGAAGATAGCGAAGGGAACGCTGTCAGTTCCGTCTATGGGACGGTTCCGATCGTTGTTGTCGAAAGCAGGAGCGGCCAGATCGACCTTGCTGACAGCACCGGCGCCTTGTCCTTTGTCGATGCAGAGGAACTTGAACAGCGTCAGGCGCGTGACATCGCAGATGTCCTTCGCGATGTGCCGGGCGTTTCTGTATCGAGCGTTCCAGGCCAAACTCAGTTGCGTTTGCGCGGGTCAGAAGCGAACCATGTACTTGTGCTGGTCGACGGAATCGAAGTCTCGGACCCGTTTGGCGGCGAGTTTGACATCGGCACTTTGCAGGCTGAGATCGGATCTCGCGTTGAGGTCCTGCGCGGGCCGCAATCGGCGCTTTACGGCTCAGACGCGATCGGCGGCGTGGTCGCCTATGAAAGCGGTTCGTTTGACGGGTTTGCAGCCAGGCTGGAAGGCGGATCGCAAAACACCATCAACGGTGCAGCGCGGTTCGGTTTTGAAGGCGACACATTTGACGCTTCGCTTGCAGCGACAGTGGTCAGCTCCGATGGCGAGCCCAACGCACGGGGCGGCGTGCGCGATATCGGCCGGGACAGCTACACGCTTTCAGGCAAGGGCGAGGTCGAACTTGGCGGCGTACTGACCCTGCGTGGATCAGCCCGCTATATCCTTACCGAAGGCGAGTTCAACGATCAGGATTTCAACAGCTTCCCCAGCGCTGGTCCGACTTTTGGACTGGTCATCGACAGCCCGGACACGCGCTACGAGAACGAAGCGGTCTATGGGCTGGTTGGCGCGAATCTCAGTACGATGGGAGGGCGCTGGACGCACGACCTCTCAGCGCAGATCGCAGACATCCGCCGCGACAGTTTCGGGCCGTTCGGACGCAGCTTCGGCAGCAAGGGCGATCGATTGAAGGCGTCCTATGTGAGCGCGCTTGCGCTTGGTCAGCACAGCCTGACCTTTGCCGCTGATTGGGAGCGTGAGCGGTTCCAGAACACCGATCCCTTCGGCTTTGCCTTTACCGGCAAGTGCACCATCGAAAATATCGGCTTGTCTGGCGAATACCGCTATGCTGGCGAGCGGTTCGACCTCTCCGCCGCGATCCGGCACGATTTCAACGACCGCTTTGCCGATGAAACCACCTTCCGTCTTGGCGCGGCGGTGGATGCTACAGAGAGCACAAGGCTCCACGCATCCTATGGCACCGGCATCAAGAATCCCGGTTTTTACGAGCTGTTCGGTTTCATCGATGGCCGCTTCATCGGCAATGAGAATCTGACGCCGGAGAAATCCGAAAGCTGGGAAGTAGGGGTCACGCAAGGCTTTGCCGATGAGCGCGCGAATATCTCCATCACCTATTTCGACGCCAATCTGGAAGGCGAAATCTTCACGAGCTTTCCCGCGCCGGAATTTGTCGCAACGCCGGCCAATCGCGCGACACGGTCAGACCGCGAAGGTGTCGAAGTGAGCGCGCGCGCGCGTCTGGGGCCACAGGTGACGCTCGATGCGGCCTACACCTGGCTCAATGCGGAAGAAAATGGCGTGGACGAGGTTCGCCGCCCGTCCAGCATCGCCTCTGCCGTGCTGACCTGGACTGCGCCGAATGACAAGGCCTCTGCCACGCTGATTGTGCGTCACAATGGCGCGACCGATGACGTAGCATTCCTCGATCCTAGCTTTGTTCCGACCACTGTGCGGCTTGACGACTACACGCTCGTCAATATCAACGCTCGCTATCGTCTGACCGACCGGCTGGAGGTGTTCGCACGGGTCGAGAACCTGTTTGATACGACTTACGAGCAGGTGTTCAGCTTTGTCAGTCCGGGCAGAAGCGCCGCAGTGGGTTTTCGCGTCTCGCTCTAGCGGGAAAAATGCCCTAAGGGGCGCACCATGCATTTTCTCGATCAAGCCAAGATCTATCTCAAATCCGGTGCTGGCGGTCCTGGGGCCGTCAGTTTCCGGCGTGAGAAATACGTCGAATATGGCGGCCCTGACGGCGGTAATGGCGGCCGCGGTGGCGACATCGTGTTCGAAGCGGTCGCCGGCCTCAACACGCTGATCGACTTTCGCTACGCGCAGCATTTCAAGGCGGCGCGCGGCGGCCACGGGATGGGCAAAGACCGGACTGGTGCCAGTGCTGATGACCTGGTCATCAAGGTACCTGTTGGAACGCAGGTTCTTTCCGAGGACAAGGAAGAGGTGCTGGCAGACTTTACCGAGGTAGGCCAGCGGGTTGTGATGCTCGAAGGCGGGATGGGAGGTCGCGGCAATGCGAGCTACAAGACCGCGACCAACCGCGCACCGCGCCAGCATCAGCCGGGAATACCGGGCGAAGAAATGTGGGTCTGGTTGCGGTTGAAGCTGCTGGCCGATGTCGGTTTGCTGGGCCTGCCCAATGCGGGCAAATCGACCTTTATCAATGCGGTTTCAAACGCGCGGGCAAAGGTCGGCCATTATGCTTTCACGACGCTCGTGCCAAAGCTAGGCGTTGTGCATCACAAGGGGCGCGAATTTGTCCTCGCGGATATTCCGGGCCTGATCGAGGGCGCTGCGGAAGGGGCAGGGATTGGCGACCGGTTCCTGGGGCATATCGAGCGCTGCCGAGTACTGATCCATCTGATCGACATTGCTGGCGAAGACCCGGTCGATGCGATGCGGATCGTCGAAGATGAGCTGACTGCCTATGGCGAAGGGCTGGAGGACAAGCCGCGCCTTGTCGCCCTCAACAAGCTTGATCTTGCAGATCCTGAGCTGGTTCAAGGCTTTGCAAAGGAATTGATGAACGCGGGCGCGCAAGAGGTCTTCGCGGTGTCGGGCGCGACCGGCGAAGGGATTGAGCAACTGCTTGATGCCGTGCTGCAATATCTGCCCGATCGCACCGCAACGGAGACCAAAGGCTCTGAAGTCGAGGATCTCGACGAGCAAAACCGCAGCGGCGAGTGGTCGCCGATCTGATCCATGGCAATCACGTCGCTTCAGGAATTGGCGCGCGCCCGGCGTATCGTCGTCAAAGTCGGTTCGTCCTTGCTGGTCGAGAAGGGTGAGCTGCGAACGCACTGGCTCCATATGCTCGCACAGGACATCTATGCACTTGGAGAGGAAGGTCCGCAGATCATCGTCGTGAGCTCGGGCGCAATTGCGCTGGGAGCGGCAAAGCTTGGCCTTCCGCAAGGTGGACGCGCGAGCCTCGCTGATGCGCAGGCAGCCGCTGCGGTCGGCCAAATCGAACTCGGTCGGCACTGGTCGCAGGCACTCGGCGAATTCGGTCTGACCGCTGCGCAACTGCTGGTCTCGCTGGGCGATCTGGAGGACCGGCGGCGGTATTTGAACGCCTCTGCTACGCTCGGTCGCTTGCTGGAAGCGGGCGCGGTCCCAGTCATCAACGAAAACGACAGTGTGGCCACGGAAGAGATCCGCTTTGGCGACAATGATCGGCTGGCCGCTCGCGTGGCGCAGGCAGCGGGCGCTGACGCAATTCTCCTATTATCCGATGTGGACGGTCTTTACGATCGCGATCCAACCGAAACGGGCGCACAGTTGATCGAACGTGTGGAGGGCATCACGCCGGACGTTTTGGCCATGGCAAGTGCAACATCATCATCCGGTATGGGCTCCGGCGGCATGGCATCAAAGCTGCAGGCCGCGCAAATTGCGGAACGCGGCGGGATCATGCTCGCGATCATCAATGGCAAAGAGGAATCGCCGCTCGCCAATGCGGTTGCAGCCGATCGCGGGACGGTGTTTGTGCCGCAAGGGAGCGAAGGTGCGCGCAAGGCGTGGCTCAGCGGGCGATTGGCTCCGTCAGGCACTCTGCGGGTGGATGGTGGCTGCGCCAATGCGCTGAAGGGCGGGGCGAGCCTGCTCGCTGCCGGCATAGCCGGTGTTTCCGGCGATTTCCGGCGCGGCGACCTGGTCAAGATTGTGACGATAAAGGGCGAGGCGATCGCACAGGGTCTCGCTGAATACGACGTCGATGAAGTGCAGGCGATTGCGGGCAGGCGCGCAGAGGATCAGGCCGAGCGGCTTGGCTATGCACCGCGTGCAGCGGTCGTTCACCGCGATCACATGGTTTTGCTGTGAGAGTCCTGGTGTGAGCGGGGAGAAGCCTCTCGCGGTCACGGGCGGGACAGGCTTTGTCGGGCAGGCGCTGCTCGATCTGACGGACGAGCGCTGCCTTCTCGTCAACGCGCTGACCCGCAAGCCACGTCAGGACAAACATTCCCGTGTTGAGTGGATCACAGGCGATCTCGACAATATGCCAGCGCTTGAGCACCTGATGGCAGGCGCGAACGCGGTGATCCATATCGCCGGGCTGACGAATACCCCTGATCCGTCAGAGTTCCATCACGCCAATGTGACCGGCACGGCCAATGTCATCGCGGCGATGAAACATATGAGCGTGAAGCGGCTGGTGTTCGTGTCTTCGCTATCCGCGCGCAAGCCGGATCTGTCGCTCTATGGCGCTTCCAAGGCGGCTGCAGAGGAGCTTGTCCGCGCCAGTGGCCTCGAATGGACGATTGTGCGTCCACCTGCGGTCTATGGGCCGCGCGATGTCGACATGTTCGAGCTGTTTCGATCGGCCAAGTTCGGTTTCGTTCCGCTTCCGCCAGGCGGGGCAACTTCGATCATCCATGTCCGCGATCTGGCGCGCGCTCTGCTCGATCTGGTCGATGCGCAGCCTGCGCTTGTGCGCAAGAAGCAGTTTGAAGTCGATGATGGCCGCGAAGGCGGCTGGAGCCACAAGGAGCTGGCGCAGGCGATTGGCGAGGCGATGAACCGCCCGGTGTTTGCGCCGCATCTACCGGCGTCGGTGCTGCAAGCGGCAGCGCGGGTGGACCGGTTGCTGCGCGGCAGTAATGCCAAGCTTACCGAGGATCGCGTCGGCTACATGTGTCATCCAAATTGGGTGAGTTATTCCGCGCTAAAAGTCCCTGAGGCGGTATGGCAACCGGAGATCGGCGGAGAAGCGGGTCTCAAACAGACCGCTGAATGGTATCGCAAGCAAGGGTGGCTTTAGAGCAGGTGCTTACAGGAACGGTTCGTAGCCCGGTGGCAGTTCACCTTCTTCGGTGAGCGGGGTGTGGATCCCGCACTCGGTCTTGTCCCAGCCTTTCCAACGGCCCGAACGCGGGTCTTCGCCCGGCGCGACCTTGTGTGTGCAAGGGCTGCAACCAATCGAGGGATAGCCCTTGTCCACCAGCGGGTGGCGCGGCAGATCGTGCTCGGCGAAATAGGCGTCGATGTCGCCCGCTGACCAGTCGATCAGCGGGTTGATCTTGAGGCGGCCTTGAGCGTCGGACGTGTCCACTTCAAAGCGCGGCAGATTAGCCCGCGTCGCGCTCTGGAAGGCCTTGCGACCCGTAAAGCTTGCATCGTATTCGGCGAGCGCCTTAGCAAGCGGCTTGACCTTGCGAATTTCGCAGCAGCCGTCGGGATCGTAATTCCACCTGAGGCCGCTTTCGTCCTTACTCTTGAGTTCCTCCAAATCAGGGTGGAGATTGACGAGATTGGTCAGCCCGAGACGCTGGACGAGGTCATCGCGATAGGCGAGCGTTTCGGTGAAATGCTTGCCGGTCTCGAGGAACAGCACAGGGATGCCGGGGTCGACTTCAGCGATGAGGTGCAGCAAGACGGCGCTTTCCGCACCGAAGCTGGAGACCACCGCAAGATCGCCGGCGAGTGAATCCTTGATCACCGCCTCGAGCATTTCCTGCGTGGAAGACCCGCGGAACATGCGGTTGAGGCGCACAGCATCGTGCTCGGAAAAGCGAGGAGCGGTGTCGAGGCGATCGATGCGGCGGACTTCGTTCATCACGAAGCACCGTGACGCAAAGCCGGAATCGGGACGGTGCGATCTGCAGCATATTGATAGTCATGCGGCCAGCGCGCGAATGCGGCTTCTGCATCCTGTTCATTGAGCTTCTTGTCGGGCGCGAAGGCATCGAACCCGCAGCGACGCATGAACAGCAGCTGGTCGATCAGCACCTCGCCCACCGCGCGCAATTCGCCGGTGTAGCCCGCCTCGCGCAGGATACGGGCAGAGGAATAGCCGCGCCCGTCGCCGAATGCCGGGAAATTGACCTCGACGAGCCGCAGGCGCTCGAGGTGCGGGATCAGCGCGCGAGCGTCGTCGCCCGGCTCGATCCGTACAGCCGCTGCGTTGGACTGCTCAAGGAACGCATCGACCGTGACCTGCGCATGGTCCGCGACTTCGTCATTGCGAAAGCGGAACTGGACATCATCGGGGCTGGTGCCGAGATCGGTGGTGTCATTCGCCATAAAGCGCCTCCTTGAAGGGATCCATGCCAATCCGGCGATAGGTATCGAGGAAGCGTTCGCCGTCCTCGCGGTGTTCAAGATAGAGATCGGTGACCGTCTCGACAGCTTTCACGATGCCTTCCTCGTCAAAGCCGCGCCCGGTGATCTTGCCAAGCGCGGTGTCCTGCGCTTCGCTTCCGCCGAGCAGGAGCTGGTAATTCTCGACCCCCTTCTTGTCGACGCCGAGGATGCCGATATGGCCCGCATGGTGGTGCCCGCAGGCGTTGATGCAGCCGGATATTTTCAGCTTCAGCTCGCCGAGCGTATCCGTCTTGCCGCTTTCTGAAAAGCGGGTCGCGATCTTCTGTGCCACGGGAATCGAACGCGCGTTGGCGAGGCTGCAATAATCAAGGCCGGGGCAGGCAATGATGTCCTCGATCGTGTCGAGGTTGGGCGATCCGAGGCCCGCTTCGTCAAGTTTCGTCCACAGCGCATGGAGATCCGCGATCTTCACATGCGGCAGGACGATGTTCTGCGTGTGGGTGACGCGGCTTTCATCAAAACTGTACTGCTTCGAAAGCTCTGCCATCAAATGCATCTGCTCCACCGAGGCATCGCCCGGAATGCCCCCCGCAGGTTTCAGGCTGATCACTGCGCTGACATAGCCTTCGTGCTTGTGCGGATGGGTATTGCGGTCGACCCACAGCGCGAAATCCGGGTCTGAACGGTCCACCTCAGTCGAAAGGCCGGTTTCGAAGGGAGGGTCCTCAAAGAATGTCTTCAAGCGTTCGATCTCTGCCAGCGGCGGTTCCACGCCGATCTGCAGCATGTGCGCGAATTCTTCCTCGACCTGGCGCGTATATTCCTCTGCGCCAAGCTCGTGAACGAGGATCTTGATCCGCGCCTTGTACTTGTTGTCGCGCCGACCATAGCGGTTGTAGACGCGCAGGCACGCCTCGGCATAAGTGACCAGCTGATCGAGCGGTACGAACCCGCGGATGCAGGGCGCGATCATTGGCGTGCGGCCCATGCCTCCGCCGACATAGAAGGCCGCGCCGATTGCGCCCGCGTCATTCTTGACGATCTGAATGCCGATGTCGTGCAGTTTCATCGCCGCGCGGTCGTTGTCCGATGCGATAACGGCGATCTTGAACTTGCGCGGAAGAAAGCTGAATTCCGGATGGAAGCTCGACCACTGGCGCAGCAGCTCGGCATAAGGGCGCGGATCGACCAGCTCGTCTGCCGCAGCGCCAGCGAAATGATCGGAGCTGATGTTGCGGATGCAGTTGCCACTCGTCTGGATCGCATGCATTTCGACCTTGGCGAGGTCAGCGAGCAAGTCCGGCGCTTCCTCCAGCTTGATCCAATTGTACTGGATGTTCTGGCGCGTGGTGAAGTGGCCGTATCCGCGGTCGTATTTCTCCGCGATGTCGGCGAGCGCGTGCATCTGCGCGCTGCTCAGCGTACCGTAAGGGATCGCGACGCGCAGCATATAGGCGTGGAGCTGCAGGTAGAGCCCGTTCATCAGCCGCAAGGGGCGGAATTCCGCTTCGCTCAAACTGCCGTCCAGGCGCCGCCGGGTCTGGTCGCGGAATTCCTCAACGCGGGCATCGACCATCGCCTGGTCATATTGGTCATACTTGTACATGTCAGATCACCCAATCCAGAGCTTCCGGGTCTTTCGGTTTCAAGGTGAGGTCAGGCCTTACCGTCGGGCCCAATGCGCGGACGCGGTCCTTGATATGAGCGGGGCGAACACCGTCGGCGGTCTGTTCGGCGTCGATTGCGTAAGGCGCATTAACGCGCCGGGCCGATTCTTCGCGCGCCATGATCTCGTCCGCTTCGCTGCCGACATCGACCGCGTCGTTGACATGGATCGACCAGCTCTGGCCTGTCCACCAGACAACCGCGCCTGACTTGAGGTCATTTCCAGTAAGAATGATCATTGCGCAGCCTCCACTGCCAGTTGGCTGAGCGACACGTCATCGCGCGCAGTCACATCGCCGATAATGATAAGCGCAGGGCTCTTGATCTTTTCCGCCTCGACGAGATCGGGCAAGCCTGCGAGCAGCCCGCGAAGTACCCGCATGCTGGGCCGCGCCGCGTTCTCGATCACCGCCACAGGCACATCTGGCGCGAGGCCATCTGCCATCAGCTTTTCGGCAATCTGCGGCGCAGTCTTGACGCCCATATAGATCACCAGCGTGCGGCCCTTGCCCGCGAGGCCCGACCAGTCCTGGTCCGACAGGCCCTTGCACTGGCCCGCGACGAAGCTGACGATGCTGGAGGCTTCACGATGGGTCAGCGCGATCTGAGCGGCAGCCGCGGCGCCATTGGCGGCCGAGACGCCGGGCACGATCTCGACCGGCACACCTGCGGCGCGGGCGTCTTCCGCTTCTTCACCGCCGCGCCCGAAGATCAGCGGATCGCCGCCTTTGAGGCGCACGACATCGCGCCCCTTCAAGGCTTCGCGGATGAGCAGCTGGTTGATGTCTTCCTGCGGCAGCGTATGCCGTGCGCGCTTCTTCGCGACGCAGATCAGCTCTGCATCAGGTGGCGCCATGGCGAGGATCGAGGGATCGACCAGCCCGTCATGGACGATGATTTCCGCGTTCTCGATCAGGCGAGCGGCGCGCAGGGTCAGCAGGTCCGCTTCACCGGGGCCTGAGCCGACGAGATAGATTGTTCCGGGACTTGTCATGGCGGCGAAATGCTCTCACCGCCTCAAAAGCAAAAGGCAGAATGGTTTTGCGTGTGCGTAGGAAAGCTTTTGCGTGGCCCTGTAACCGATTTATCTGTCTGATTTCTGGTTGTTTTTGGAAGAACCCGACAGCGCTTCGATGAGACGGTCGAACTGCTGGTTGGTACGCAAATTCAAGTCCCGCTGCGGGAACGGGATCTCGATATCGTGTTCCTTGAACAGCTCCCAGATGCGCATGTAAACGTCAGAGCGGATATTCGCGAGGCCCTCTTCCGGGTCATCGATCCAGAAGCGCAGGTCGAAATCGACCGAGCTGTCACCAAAGCCCATCAGGTTGACGCGCGGGGGCGGCGTCTTGAGAACGCGCGGACAGTCTCTGGCAGCCTCATAAAGCAGCTTTTCAACCAGTTTCAGGTCGCTGCCATAGGATACGCCGACGGGCGCTTTGACCCGCACATCGCGCGATGAATAGGACCAGTTAACCACCTGATTGATCATCAGGTTTTCGTTGGGGATCAGATGCTCCGTGCGGTCTCGGGTGATGACAGAGATTGCGCGGATGCCAATCTTGCGGATTTGCCCTACGCTTTCGTTACCCGCCCCATCGGTAACCGAGATCACGTCACCCGGCTTGATTGACTTGTCGAGCAGCAAGAGGATGCCTGAAATCAGGTTGCCGAAGGTCTTCTGCAGACCGAAACCGATGGCAAGGCCGAATGCGCCAGAGAATACCGCCAGCGCTGTCAGATCAATGCCGAGGATGTCGATCCCGATCAGGAAGGCGATCGCCCAGACGATGATCGTGGAAATCTTCTGGAGCAGTAATTGCTGCGTGCTGTCGAGCTTTGACGCACGCTTGATCAAGGCAGCGATGAAACGCGTAATGAACCATGCGCCGATGATGACCAGCAGCAGGACGCTGGCAGCAACAAGGCTGTCCCACACGGAAATCCTGTTTTCGCCGATCGTGAGGGCCCAGCTGTCAAGCGTCTCGATGAAGCTACCGGCGGTTTCGCTCTTGGAGGCGACAGCTTCCTTGAGACCATCTGCGGCCTCTACAGCTTCGGTGGGTGTAGGGTCAGGGGCTGGCTCTGGCGTTGGTTGAGGAGTCGCCTCTCCTGCTGCCGGAGGGCTGGCATCACCCTCTGGCGTCGATTGCGCTGCGAGCGTGTCTTCGGCAGGGGTAACTGCAGTCGTCATCAGCCATCCATCGCGGCAAAACCGCTTTCCAGGTCCTTTATGAGATCGGCCGGGTCTTCGAGACCGATCGATAGTCTAACGCCCCAGCGATCGCCTGTATCCCAATCCGCCTTGGGCCAGGCCATAGCATCGCGAATGCGGTCAAGGTCAAACGGCAGGGCAAGGCTCTCAAATCCGCCCCAGCTATAGCCGATTCCGAACAGTTCGAGATTATCGACAAGCCGGGCACGCGCGGCTTCGTCGCGTCCTTTGAGGACAAAGCTGAACAGACCGCAGCCTCCGGTAAAATCGCGCTGCCACAACTCGTACCCGCTATCGCCGGGCCGCATGGGGCAAAGCACATGGGCGACATCTTCGCGGGCCGCCAACCAGTCGGCAACTTGCAGGGCGCTTTGCATTCCCCGTTCAAGCCGCAAGGGCATGGTTCGGAGGCCCCGCAAGGCAAGTGCGCAATCATCGGGCGAAACAACCTGGCCCAATTGCTGACTGGTAATGCGCAGACGGCGGTAGAGCAGCTCGCCCGCGCTGGCCGCGCCCATCATCAGGTCAGAATGGCCGCTGATATGCTTGGTAAGGCTGGTGACGGTAATGTCGCACCCGCGTTCGAGAGCGGGAAAGCCGAGCGAAGTTGCCCAGGTGTTGTCAATCAGGCTCACCGCGCCGCGTTCTCGCGCCTTGGCAGTCAGCGCCGGGATGTCGCACACCTCCATCGACAGGCTGCCCGGATTTTCCAGCCAGACCGCCTTGGTGCGATCGCAGAACAGGTCCGAATAAGCCGCAAGATCGAGCGGATCGAAGAACCGCGTTTCGACGCCCAGGCGCTTGAGCAGGCCAAGCCCCATGCTGCGCGATGGTTCGTAGGAATTGTCGCTGATCAGCAGGACATCGCCGGGAGACAGCACGGCCAGCAGTGCGCCCGAAATCGCAGCCACGCCGCTCGGGTAAAGAACAGTGCCAGCTGCGCCGGGCTCCAGCTCGGTCAGCGCGTCCGCGAGCGCCCACTGCGTCGGCGCTCCGCGCCTGCCGTAATAGAAACGTCCGTCGCGATTGTCGGGCAGCGCCGCCTTGCGCTCGGCCTCGCTCTCGTAAAGATGTGTGCTTGCCCGCCAGATCGGCGGATTGACGACTGGTCCGGTCCATTCCTTGCGCCGCCCCGCTCCGACAGCGCGGGTCGCCTTGCCATGGCGCGATGAATTATCCGCCATATCAGTGTGCGCCGTCCTGTGCCTTGGGCGTATTGGGGTCGCTCGCCCAATCGAGCCAGCTACCATCGTAAAGCGCTACATCGGTATGGCCGACTTGCTCGAGGGCAAGCAGCAGGATGCAGGCAGTCACGCCGCTGCCGCAACTGGTGATGACTGGCTTGCTGAGGTCGATCCCGGTCGCTTCGATCGCCTGGCGAAGCTCGTCCGGCTGCTTGAATGTGCCGTTTTCGTTGTAAAGCAGCGGGAAGGGCAGGTTGCACGAACCGGGAATATGCCCCGACGGCAAATTGTGAACTGTGTCCTCGACCGCACCGGAGAACCGGCCGGTGTCGCGCGCATCGAGCACTTGGGCTGCGCAGCTGTCGAGATTGGCGAGCATGTCCGCCTTGAAGCGAATACGCGAAGGAGAAGGCAGCTCGAACGGAGCGGCAGGTGTGATCTCGGGCGCGCCGCTTTCCATCACACGCCCTTCTGCCTTCCACTTGGCCAACCCGCCATCGAGTACCGCGACATTTTCGAGCCCATGCGCGCGGCACAGGTACCATGCGCGCGCAGCCGTCTTAACCGCGCTGTCATCGTAGACAACGATTCGGCTGGACGGTGACGCACCAAGGCTCGCTAGTCGCTCAGCCAGCTGCTCGGGACGCGGCATAGCAGAGGGCACGTCAGAAGTCTCGTCGGTCAGGCTGGCGAGATCGAGAAACCGCGCGCCTGCGATATGTTCGTCGAGAAATTCCGCTCGCGCATCACGCCCGGCGGCGGGCAAGTGCATGCTCGCGTCGAGAATGACGATATCAGGATTCTGCAGCCTATCGGCAAGCCATGCGGTCGAAACTAGATTTTCCATCACGTCATGGCCTAGCTCGCCGGGGATGATCCGTCGAGAGGCTGGTGACGTCAAATTCGCTCAGGCTGTGAGAGGATGGCCCTGAAGATTGTTATAGGCTCCTGGCGGGCCATCCAGCCGCAGCGGCTGGAGCTTCTGGCCCGTACCAGGCTCGATGCTGCCAAGCACGAGATCGAGCCGCCGTGGATCGGCTCCATCGATTGCCGCTTCCACCCGAACCAGTGGAACAAAGAAGGGGATCCCGTCGCGCCGGATGCCGAGGATCTGATCAATTGGCAGCCTGAAGCTCACCTTTTCACGGTGAGTCTGATGTGGTCCCACGCGTTCGACTATACAGATTTCTCCAAGATTGCCGGGCGTTTTCGCATCGGGGTGATGCGCACTGGTCAGCTCGGCGAGCAAGCGAATATCGCGGATCGCCCGCTCGCCGCGATTCTTTACGACGACCCTGCCCGATACCATGACAGCCATCAGGCTGCGGGTGATGCCTTCAACCTCAAACGCAAGGTCAAAGCGGGGCGGGATAACAGACGATCCGACCTGATCGAGTGCAGCATCGACCACCGGGCGCTTGATTGGCGGCGGCAGCGCATTTTCGCGGCGGCGATTCCAGAACAAGAATCCTCCCACCGCAGCCATCGCAGCGAGCAATCCGGCGAGCCAATAGGTCCAGGACAAGTCGCCTGAGGAGGGGGTCTCGCTCGCAGCCGGCACAGAGGCGGTGGAATTGTCGCTATCGTTTGCGCTGGGGAGCGTCGGCAATTCGCTCGCAGAAATGCCCTGATCCATTGCTGGCTCAGCCGGTGGCGATGTATCAAGCGGTGCGCCAGGCTGCGGTGCGGGCACTGTTGCAACGGGCGCCGGGGTGCTTGTTGCGTTTGGCGCAGGTGGCCGCGCAACCGGGCGCGGTGCAGGCGAGTTGGCCGGGGCCGGGATAGGCCGGGATACCGGCGATTGGATCGGCGTTGGCGTTGTCGAGGGCGAAGGAACCGGTGTCGGTGTGCCTGTAGGAATAACGCGCGGAGCCACCGGAATGATGCCGCTGTCGTCAACCGGCCCCTGCGGTTGCGGGGTGCGGCTGGGGGTTGGCTCTGGCAGGGTGAAATCCTGCGCGCGCTCCTGCGCAAAAACGCTCGCAGAGAGCGCCGCAGCAAGGCTCAGGAAAAGGAAACGGGCGGTGTTACGCATGGATCGTTAAGCGGTTTATCGAATGTTCGAGCGAATCAAGCGCAAGCTCGGCTCGCGCGATAGAGATGGCGCGGTGAATAGGGCTTTGTGCGCGCCAGTCTACCGCCCACTTGCATTGCACCGCGCTTCGCGGCAACAGCGCGGCATGAGCGACACACCTCAAACACAGCATCTCGGGCAGATGAGCTCCCTCCCGGCTTCGCCTGAAGAAGCGCAGCTGGACTATGTACCCAATCCAAGGATCGACACGACATACCTCGTGCGGTTTGTCTCGCCAGAGTTTACCTCGCTGTGCCCGGTCACCGGCCAGCCTGACTTCGCGCATATCGTGATCGATTACGCTCCGGGTAAAACGATTGTGGAATCCAAGAGCCTGAAGCTGTTCCTGGGCTCGTTCCGCAATCACAGCGGCTTTCACGAGGACGTGACGGTCGGGATCGGGCAGCGGCTCAATGCCGAAATGAAGCCCGACTGGCTGCGGATCGGTGGCTATTGGTATCCACGCGGCGGTATTCCGATCGACGTGTTCTGGCAGAGCGGTCCGCCACCGCAGGG
Organism: Altererythrobacter sp. GH1-8; assembly: GCF_043702085.1. Classification (GTDB taxonomy): domain Bacteria; phylum Pseudomonadota; class Alphaproteobacteria; order Sphingomonadales; family Sphingomonadaceae; genus Erythrobacter. Next base: position 1,425,235 of record NZ_CP171690.1, read on the forward strand.
CCTGTGGGTGCCAGACCAGGGTGTGCCGGGCTATCGCGGCAGAGGCTAGGGCCGTTTTGGCAGGAAATTTGCCGTAAACGCTCAAGTTTCTTGTTGATTTACCTTGGCATGATCCGCCAACTAGAAATCAGACGTTATATTGGATCGAGTGCTCTCTCGGGTAATCTCGATGGGGGGCATTGATGATTGCCGGGATCGATCTGGGGACCACGAACTGCGCGGTCGCTATCTGGAAGGACGGGAAACCTGAGCTGATACCCAACGCGCTGGGCGATCTGCTTACGCCGTCAGCGGTGTCGATTGACCGCAGTGGGCAAAGCTGGGTCGGACGGGCTGCGCTCGATCGCATGGCAACGCATCCGGAAGAGACAGTCACCAGTTTCAAGCGCCGCATGGGTACGCAGGCGTCGACCAAGCTGGGCAAGACCACGGTGCGCGCCGAAGACCTGTCCGCGATCATGCTGCGATCGATGATGGATGATGTTGAGCATGCGACAGGTGAGCGTCCCACAGAAGCGGTCATCACTGTGCCTGCCTATTTCAGTGAGCGGCAGCGCCGCGCGACACGTCGGGCGGGGGAAATCGCGGGCCTCGACGTCAAACGACTGATCAATGAGCCGACCGCCGCCGCGCTGGCTTTCGGTTTGCATGACCGGGAAGATCGCGAGCCATTCCTGGTGTTTGACCTTGGAGGCGGCACGTTTGACGTATCGATCGTCGAGATGTTCGACGGGATCATCGAAGTGCGTGCGTCGGCAGGCGATAACCGGCTTGGCGGGGACGATTTCAACGATGCCTTGATCCGGCTGGTCGAGCCGCAGCTCGCGCACATCAAGGAGCTTGAAGCGGTAACCCCCGGCAAGCGCAAGGCGATGCTGACGCTTGCGGCCGAAGCAACCCGCAAGGCGCTCAGCAGCAGCGCGGAAGCCGATTTTGCGATCACGCTGGGGGATGAACGCCACGCGGTTTCCGTCACCACCGAAGCCTTTGAGGAAGAGGCGGCCGGGCTAATCAAGCGCTTGCGTGATCCGGTGACGCGGGCCTTGCGCGATTCCTATATCGACGCGGCCAGCCTGTCCGAGATTGTCCTTGTCGGCGGTGCGACAAGGATGCCAGTCGTTCGCAAGGCCATCACGCGTATGTTTGGCCGCTTCCCCAACTCCACGGTCCATCCCGATCATGCGGTTGCGCTGGGCGCTGCAATCCAGGCCGGGTTGCTCTCCGGCGGGACAGACCTTGAGGAAATCCGCGTCACCGATGTGGCGCCGTTCACGCTCGGCATTGACGTGTCTGACCAGGACCAGTTCGGTAATATCCAGACCGGGATCTTCTCGCCCATCATTGAGCGCAACACGCCGGTTCCAACCAGTCGCGCGCATTCCTACAGCACGATGCGCGACAACCAGACCACGGTCGAGATAGGTATCTACCAAGGCGAAGCGCGCAATGTGAGCAACAATATCCGGCTCGGCGATCTCAAGGTCAAAGTGCCCGCCAAACCCGCCGGTCAGGTCGAAATCCAGGTCCGTTTCACTTATGATACCAGTGGCTTACTGGAAGTGGATGTTGATGTCCCGATGACCGGCTGGCACAAGAATCTCGTCATCGTCGATGAAGAGGACAAGCGCAGCGCAAGCGAGATCAAGAGCAGCCGTGCGGCGCTGGAGAAGCTCAAGGTTCACCCGCGCGATGAGGAGGTCAATGTCGTCCTCCTCACCCGCTCGCAGAAACTCTATGAAGAATTTACCGGGCCAACGCGCGAGGCCATTGGACAGTGGATTACCCAGTTCACCGCCGTGCTTGAAAAACAGGACCCGCGCATGATCGCCGATGCGCGTGAAGCGCTCACGAAAGCGCTGGACGAAGTCGAAGCGAACCCGCCCATATGAGCCAGTGGCCCTGGACTGAGCTTGGGATTGACGCAACGCAGGACGAAAGGGCCATTCGCAAGGCCTATTCGACCCGGCTCAAGCAACTCGATCTCGACCGGCAGGTGCAGGAATATGCGCGCCTTCGCGAAGCGCGGGGATACGCGCTTTATCTTGCGCGCGATGCCGTGCAGGATCGTCACGAGGATGTCGATTACGAGCCTCTCGGGGATGCTGGGCAAGAGTCAAGTCCGGGCGACGATGACGCGCTTGTCTATGCTCCACTCAACGAGGTTGCGCCGGACGCGCCCCAGGACCTTGAGCCAGACAATTGGCGTGATGATACCCCTCAAGAGGACAAGGCATTGGCTGAGGCCAAAGCCGCCTGGGATCGCTTGGGCAAGCTTGTTTTCCCTGATGGCGAACAAAGCGATGACGCGTTCACGCTTGAGGAATTTGAGCAAGCGAAAGATGCTCTGCAGGTTCTGCTGGACCGGGCTGCCTTTGCCGGTGTCAATGAGACAACTGCGATAGACTACAACCTGTCGGAAATGCTCGCAGCCGGCTGGCCGCGGTCAGCGCCGCTGGTTGAGCCTGCGAATGCGGAATTCAACTGGTTTGCTGAAGTCGGCAGCATCAATGAGCGTCCAGCGTTGATGTTCCTCAACGCGCGGCTTGTGGGGATGCGCTTCCACGAAGCAGTGCAAAGGCCAGATCACGAATATCACAAGGTGTGGAAGGACCTTGAATCGGGCACGACGCCGATCTGGATCAAGCGTTTGACACTCAAGCGCGACAAGGTGCTGGAATTCATCCAGATCATGCGCTCGACCTTTCCGGAACTGGAAAACTTTCTGGATGCAGACCGGGTCCAGCAGTGGGAGAACGCGACGACCAGCTCGCTTGCCCGCTGGATCCAGATCATTGCGGTGATCTGGTTTCTCCAGTCAGCGGTTGCTTTCTGCACACAGAAGCCTTCGTCATCAGACGTCATCGCCGCCGGAACGCTGCTTCTCGAGCAGCAGGAAGCGCATTTCAGCGCGGTGGTCTCTGACCTGTTGGGCGTTGAATGGACCGTTGAACGATTACAGCAAGAACACCCCGATTTTGCGAGCCGATTGCAGTCCCGCACCAACAACCATCGCTTCCTCGATCCCCCGTTTGATGACGTGGAGGGCAAGGATATGGCGCGCGACTTCGTGCGGCAACGCATGCTGCTTGCCCGTGAGGATGCGACTTTTGAGCAGAAAGTCGCGCTTCTGCAGCTCAATCTGCAAATTCTCAAGACCGCACAGGCGCAAGGCACCGAGGCTTGCGATGCGGCTTTGATGTGGAATGATCTCACCCCCAGTTCCGCCGACAGCGAGACGCCTGCGCCTGTTTACGAGGGTGAAACCGAGCTGCTGATCGAGCTTCTCACAGAGAACAAGCTGGCGAGGGAACTGCAACCCGGCCAGCGCAGCTGGGCCATACCCGGCTGGCTGATCGGCGAGACGATTGAACGCTCCGGACTGTCAGAAGAACAGGTGCGTGCTGGGCTTCGCGGCGATAAGGGAGCCAATCGCTGCACTGTCATGATCGCACTGATGGAATCGATTGCGCGCGCGCCGAGCAAGGCTCCGCCCGAGCTGCTGATATTCCCGTGAGTGGGCCGGGTTGGTGGGGTGGTGCCGGCTGCAGGAGTCGAACCCGCGGCCTGATGATTACAAATCAACTGCTCTACCAACTGAGCTAAGCCGGCACTTTTTTCTCAATCTTGCGATTCCCAGCGAGGAAATCCAGACGCGAGAGGCGGTCCCCTAGGCGAAAGTCTTTCGCCTCTCAAGACCCCTTATATGTGAAATGTAAAGATGCCCTCAAGTAGCGAAGCGGTAGGGCGACCTATAACGCCCTCAAATAGCGAAGCGGTAGGGCGACTATAACGCCCCAAATGTCCAGCCCTCTGTGCGGGAAATTTCATCTGTCAGGCCTTTCGGCGACCAATACGCAGGCTCGTGGCCGATCTTGCGCAGCCATGCGGCGGTAATCAGTGCGTCAGAAGAGTGATCGTCAATCGGCCCCTCGCCTTTGACTGGCGCAGAGCCCAATTGCGCAAGCGCTGCGTTCAAGTCCTCATAGGTGCGCAGCTTGGTCTTTGCTCCGCCAACCCCTCCGCCGCGCGCAGCGATGCTGGTGTACATTTCGACCACAACCTTGCCTGTGCCGGGTAACGGGTCGACCGGCCAAACAGAAACCTCGCCCTGTAGCCGGTGGAGCATACGCATTCCTGTGAGAGAGGACTTGCCGACCTGTGCGGCCCCGACAAGATTGAAATTGCTCACCGGGCGCACGCCTTGCGCGCGCTGGGCAGCTTCGGCGACACGAAATCTTCCTTCGCGCGTAGGCGCAGCGGGCAAGTGGAAGCGGTCGCCGACGTGGTCCTTCGAATGCCGGAAATAACGCGAAGCCTCCGGGTGTGTGACGAAGCTTCCCGCTTCCAGATGCGGATCTTTGGCGCAGATATGGTCGATCATCTCCCAGAGCGCCTTGGCATTGCGAGGGCTGTCCTTCCAGTCGGGAAAGAATGCGCCCGCGTCTGCGAAGGGCAGCGAGATGCCCAGGTCCATCCCGACCAGAGTGTCGTGCGGAATGTCGTCGCGCAGGAGAACCAGCACGTCTTCGCGCGCCCAGCCTCGGCGGGGTGGCTCGACCAGTACGGGCGGCCCTCCGTTCGCATCGGCGAGCGAAAGCGCAATCCCCTTGTGCCGCTCTCCTTTCGCGCCCGACCAGTCGATCGCGAGGAAATGGGTGAATTCACGCATCGCGACGTTCGGAGCGAAGACGCTCCCAGTATTCGATCCGCTCTTTCACCTTGCGTTCGAACCCGCGTTCGACCGGCGTATAGAGTTCGAGCGGTTCCATTCCTTCCGGCCAGTAGTTCGCGCCGGAGAAACCGTCCTGCGCATCGTGGTCATAGGCATAGCCCTTGCCGTAACCGACATCCTTCATCAGCCTGGTCGGCGCGTTGAGGATGTTGGCAGGCGGCATCAGGCTGCCGGTCTCCTTGGCGGCGCGGAAAGCGGCCTTCTGCGCAGCGTAGGCGGCATTCGACTTCGGCGCGGTTGCACAATAGAGGCAAGCCTGCACGATTGCGAGCTCGCCTTCGGGGGAGCCCAAGAAGTCGTAGGCGTCCTTCGCCGCCAGGCACTGTACAAGTGCTTGCGGGTCAGCGAGGCCAATGTCCTCGCTCGCAAAGCGTACCAGCCGCCGCAAAACGTAGAGCGGCTCCTCGCCTGCCACCAGCATCCGCGCGAGGTAATAAAGTGATGCCTGCGGATCGCTCCCGCGCAGGCTTTTATGCAGCGCGCTGATGAGGTTGTAGTGCCCGTCGCGGTCCTTGTCGTACACGGCGACGCGGCGTTGCAGAAATGCGCCGAGCGCTGCGGGATCCAGCGGATCCGCGATCTTCGCGTTATAGAGCGTCTCCGCCTGGTTGAGCAGGAAACGCCCGTCGCCATCCGCGCTGGCGATCAGCGCCGCCCGCGCTTCGGGCGTAAGGGGCAGAGGGCCTTCCATCGCCTCTGCGCGCGCCAGCAGTTTCTCCAACGCTGCCGCATCCAGCCGGTTGAGGATCAGGACCTGGCTCCGGCTCAGCAATGCGGCATTGAGTTCAAAGCTGGGGTTTTCCGTGGTCGCTCCGACCAGCGTGACTGTGCCGCGCTCGACAAAGGGGAGAAATCCGTCCTGCTGGGCGCGATTGAAGCGGTGGATCTCGTCCACGAACAGCAGCGTCTTTTGGCCCGCTTCAGCCGCGCGATCGGCCTCTGCAAAGGCTTTCTTGAGGTCGGCGACGCCGGAAAAGACCGCGCTGATCGCAACGAAGCGCATACCGACTGCATCGGCCAAAAGGCGCGCGGTCGAGGTCTTGCCGGTACCCGGTGGCCCCCACAGGATCATGCTGGAAAGCTTGCCAGCCGCGACCATGCGCCCGATTGCGCCTTCGGGTCCGGTCAGATGCTCCTGTCCGATCACGTCGTCGAGCGACCGAGGCCGCAGCCGGTCAGCCAGTGGCGCATCTTCGCGCACGGGTTCGCTCGTGCTTTGCGGCGGGTCTTCGGGGAACAGGTCTGCCATTGATGGAGCGATGTAAGCGGTTCGTCGGATAATGCCAATTGGCGAGACACTGGCTCTTGCACTCTCCATCCTAAGATATATCTTAGACCTATCAAAGATACTCAGGAGAATAATGATGACATGGAACAGATATGGTCGGGGAGGGTGGAACAATCTCGGCCCGATGATCGCAATGATGGCTGCTTCTGCCGCAAGCGAGTGGGACAATGGTGAATTCCGATCCCGGCGCGGCGGCGACTGGAGCGACGGCGCGCGTAGGCGCAAGCGTCGCGGACGGATGTTCGGTCAGGGCGAATTGCGGCTCGCGCTGCTGGCGCTGATCGATCAGGAACCGCGCCACGGCTATGAATTGATCAAGGCAATCGAAGAACTGACCGGCGGTGCCTATGCGCCGAGCCCGGGTGCGGTCTATCCGACGCTGCAAATGCTCGAGGAAGAAGGCCTGATCAAGCCGGCCAAAGCGAAGGCAAAGGAAGGCGATGAGGAATCGGGCGGCAAGAAGCCGTTCAAGGTCACCAAGGCTGGCAGCGAAGAACTCGAAGCGCGCGCGGATGAAGTCGATGAGCTGATGGGCCGCCTCAATGAGCACGGCGAGCGGGCCGAGCGCGTGCAGCAGAAATCGCCTGACCTGTTCCGAGCGATGGGCAATCTGGCGAGCGTTCTGAAAAACCGCGCCAAGGCGGGCAAGCTTGATCAGGATACGATCAACCAGATTGTCGATATCATTGACGAGGTCGCAAAGCGGATCGAACGGCTATGACGTGACGGACCGCTCCTGACACTCCGCGCGAAATTTGCGGGATAGGCGGAAATACGATACTTCTCTGCTCCGAACCAAACGGCGTCAAGACCGGGCTCGGAGTGGGAAGCATGGCAAGACTGACACCGAAAACGCCTTGGCACCTGTGGGTGGTCGGCATCGTAACGCTGCTGTGGAATGGCATCGGGATCATGAGTTACATGATGACTCGGCTAGGCAACCTGGCCGATCTCGGGATGACGGCTGACCAGATTGCCTATTTTGACAGCTATCCCGTCTGGGCGAACACCTTCTGGGCGCTTGGCGTCTGGGGCGCATTTTTCGGCTCGATACTTTTGCTGGCGCGTTCGCGCTGGGCAGTTCCTGCGATTGCCATCTCTCTCATCGGACTGGTTGGAACATCGGTCTACCAGCATGTGCTGACAGAGACTCCAGCGAGCCTGAGCAGCCCTGCTATCGCCATCACGATCTGGGTGGTGACGATTTTCATGTTCTTCTACGCCCGCGCAATGGCGGCGAAAAAAGTTCTAAAATAACGTCAAATTGCGTCAGCGCGCCGCTGCTTTGTCAGCCAGCCGGTCTGCTTCGCGCTCGGCTTCGCGGGTTTCCAGCAAGCGCAGATATGTATCTGCAACCACCCGGTTAATCGCGTCCCAGCTGAATTCGCGGCTCTTGATTTCACCCGCCTTGCCGTGGCGCGCGCGCAGATCGTGATTGGTGCAATAGGGCGCGATGGCTTCTGCGAAACAGGACACTCCGCAGCTTTCGACCAATCGCCCTGTTTCCCACTCTTCGACCAGGCTTGACGCGCCGGTTGCGCCAGCGGCGACCACTGGCAGGCCGCTTGCCATCGCTTCCAGCGTCACATTGCCAAAGGTTTCGGTGATGGAGGGGTTGAAGAAGACATCGCCGCTGGCAAGGGCGCGGCCAAGGTCCGCACCCGTCTGGAAACCGACAAACACGCCGCCGGGAAGCGCGTGCTCGAACCACTTGCGCGCCGGGCCATCGCCGATCACCATCACCCGGTGCGGAACCTGATCGCGGCGCAGCTGGATTATGGTCTCTGCAAAAGTGTCGAGTCCCTTTTCCATCACCAGGCGGCCCAGAAAGACGATCACCACTTCATCGTCGGCTATGCCAAGGCTGCGCCGCCATTCCAGGTCGCGCCTGGACGGATCGAACACCGTCCGGTCCACCCCGCGAGACCAGATCGCGATATCGTCGTGCATTTCCTGTTCGAGCAGGGTGTCGACCATGCTTTGTGATGGCGCGACCAGGGCATCGCAGCGATGGTAAAACCGGCGGCAGATGGCTTCGACCAGAGGCTCGGTGAAACCAAGCCCGTAATAGCGCGGATAGGTTTCAAAGCGCGTGTGGACGGAGGCCAGCACCGGCGTGTCATGCTCGGTCGCCCAGCGAACCGCAGAATGGCCGGTCGGATCGGGCGATGAGACGTGAATGATATTTGGCGCAAATGTCGCGAGGTCTCTCTTGTTTGCGCGCGAGAGGCCCATCGGGATCTGGTATTCCGACCGGCCCGGAATGGGGATGCCCGGCACGCTCACCAGATCACCGGTCGGCTCGAAGGCGGGTGTGTCGGTGGTCGGCGCATAGACCCGCAGCGCTGCGCCATGCCGCAGCAGGTACTCCGCCAGCCGGTTGAGCGCTTGATTCGCGCCATCGCGGACGTAATTGTAGTTGCCGCTGAACAGCGCGATGCGCAGCCTGGAAAGATCAGGCGCTGCAGCGTCGGAGACGGCAAGATCCGGAGAGACGACCATGATGGAGTAGCGCAATAACGGGGAGGTGCGCGCTTGGCGAGCAGAATGGCACATATCCTTCATCCGGATAAGGTACCCGCCTGTCGACGAAATTCACTTTCGCATTGACTTACGCCCGAGCATCTTTAGTGCGGCGCGCGGGCCACGCGGTCCCAACGCCGCGCGTGCTCTCTGTAAGGAGAGTCTATATGACTGAACTAAGCGTACCCGTGCGGAAGCCCGCTCGACCCTTCTTCTCTTCCGGTCCCTGCGCGAAGCCGCCGGGCTGGTCCCCTGACAAACTGGCAACAGATTCGCTTGGACGCTCGCATCGTTCCAAGATCGGCAAAGCGCGCCTGCAATATTGCATCAACCTGATGCGTGAGGTGCTGCAGGTACCGGACACCCACCACATCGGCATTGTTCCCGGCTCTGACACCGGGGCTGTCGAAATGGCGATGTGGACGATGCTCGGCGCACGCCCGGTCACGGCTCTCGCCTGGGAAAGCTTTGGTGCAGGCTGGGTAACCGACGCGGTCAAGCAATTGAAGATTGACCCCACTGTGATGGAAGCGCCTTATGGCGAGCTTCCGGATCTGGGTGCGGTCGACTGGTCGAATGACGTCATTTTTACCTGGAACGGCACCACTTCGGGCGTACGCGTTCCGAACGGTGACTGGATCAGCGAGACCCGCGAAGGCCTGGCCATTGCCGATGCAACCAGCGCGGTATTCGCGCAGGATATTGCGTGGGACAAGGTCGATGTGCTCACCTTCAGCTGGCAAAAAGTGCTCGGCGGGGAAGGTGCGCATGGCGTGCTGATCCTTGGCCCTCGCGCGGTCGAGCGGCTGGAAAGCTATACGCCCGCCTGGCCGCTGCCAAAAGTTTTTCGCCTCACCAAGGGCGGCAAGCTGATCGAAGGCGTGTTCAAGGGCGAAACCATCAACACGCCCTCCATGCTGGCGGTGGAAGACGCGATCTTCTCGCTCGAATGGGCGAAGTCGGTTGGCGGACTGGAAGGCATGAAGGCCCGCGCGAACGCCAACGCAGCGGCGCTCGGCAAGATTGTCGAGGAACGCGACTGGCTCGGCCATCTGTGCGCTGATCCGGCGACCCGTTCGAACACCAGCGTGTGCCTGACGGTCGAAGGCGCGGATGCGGACTTCATCAAGAAGTTTGCCGGCCTGCTCGAAGCAGAAGATGCGGCTTACGACATCGCCGGATACCGCGATGCGCCTGCTGGTCTTCGCATCTGGTGCGGCGCGACGGTCGATACAGCTGACATCGAAGCGCTTGGCCCCTGGCTCGACTGGGCCTGGGCAAGCCTGAAAGCTTAAGCGTTATCCCAGCGAAGGCTGGGATCGCTTTCCGCAAGTTTCCTAAATTCCGACACAGATCCCAGCTTTCGCTGGGACGACGAGAGACACCATGACCAATACCCCCAAAAAACCACGCGTACTTATTTCCGACAAGATGGACCCCAACGCTGCGAAGATCTTTGAAGACCGCGGCTGCGATGTGGATGTCATCACCGGCGAAACGCCAGAGCAACTGATGGCTCGCATTGGCGAATACGATGGCCTCGCGATCCGCAGCTCGACCAAGGTGACGAAGGAAATCCTCGACGCGGCAACCAATCTCAAGGTCATCGGCCGCGCCGGCATCGGGGTCGACAATGTCGATATCCCCTACGCCTCGAGCAAGGGCGTCGTCGTGATGAACACGCCGTTCGGCAATTCGATCACCACGGCTGAGCACGCGATTGCGATGATCATGGCGCTCGCTCGCCAGATTCCGGAAGCGAATGCGCGCACGCAGGCGGGCGAATGGCCCAAGAGCGCCTTCATGGGCGTTGAAGTGACCGGCAAAACGCTGGGTCTGATCGGTGCTGGCAATATCGGCTCGATCGTCGCTGCCCGCGCGCTTGGCCTCAAGATGAAGGTCATCGCCTACGATCCGTTCCTGACGGAGGATCGCGCGATTGAGATGGGGGTCGAAAAGGTCGATCTCGACACGCTGCTGAGCCGGGCAGACTTTGTCTCGCTCCACACGCCGCTGACCGACCAGACCCGCAATATCCTCAGCCGCGAGCGGCTGGAGAACGCGAAGCCCGGCATCCGCATCGTCAATTGCGCCCGCGGCGGGCTGATCGACGAGGCTGCGCTCAAGGACTGTCTTGAAAGCGGCCAGGTTGCAGGTGCGGCGCTTGACGTGTTCGAGACTGAACCGCCGGCGAAGGACCACCCGCTGTTCGGCGCGCCAAACTTCATCTGCACACCGCACCTCGGCGCCTCGACCACAGAGGCGCAGGTGAATGTCGCGCTGCAGGTGGCAGAGCAGCTCTCCGACTATCTCGTCAATGGCGGCGTTACGAACGCGCTCAACATGCCCTCGCTCTCGGCCGAAGAAGCGCCCAAATTGAAGCCTTACATGGCGCTGGCAGAAAAGCTTGGCTCACTCGTCGGACAGCTTGCGCATGGCAACCTCACCAAGATCAGTATCGAGCGCGAAGGCGCGGCGGCTGAGCTTAACGGCAAGCCGATCACCGGCGCCGTGCTGGCGGGTTTCATGCGCCGCTATTCGGATTCGGTAAACATGGTCAACGCGCCTTACCTCGCAAAGGAACGCGGCCTCGACGTGAGCGAAGTGCGGCATGACCGCGAAGGTGCGTTCAATACGCTGGTTCGCGTGACGGTCGAAACCAGCACCGGGCCGCGTTCGGTTGCCGGTACGCTGTTCGGAAGCGGCGCACCGCGGCTGGTCGAGATCTTCGGCATCGGGATCGAAGCGGAGCTCGATGGCCACATGCTTTACGTCGTGAATGACGACAAGCCCGGCTTCATTGGCCGGATCGGCACGCTGCTTGGTGAAAACGGCATCAACATCGGGACCTTCAATCTGGGCCGGCGCGAAGCGGGTGGCGAAGCTGTCCTGCTGCTGAGCCTCGATGACAAGATCCCTGCCGATGTCATCGCTCAGGCTGAAAAGGTCGAAGGCGTCAAATTGGTGACTGCGCTGAACTTCTGATCCTCACTCAAATCGCCATCCCGGCTTCCGCTGGGATGGCGAATTGGGTAGGGAACATGCGCAATGACCAAACCTGACGACCTCTTGCCGGAAGGCCTTGAAGACCGCTTGCCGCTCCAGGCGGAGCGGATAACCCGCTCCATGCGGGCAAGCCTCGATGTGCTTTCCAGCCATGGCTATGCCCGCGTGCGCCCCCCGCTGGTCGAGTTCGAGAAGTCGCTTGCCGGGCGGATGGACGGGGTCATGCCGAGGCGCATGTTCCGCTTCGTCGATCCGGTCTCGCTCCGCACGCTTGCTTTGCGCAGTGATATTACCCCGCAGATCGGGCGCATTGCGGCGACCAGCATGGCAGATGCGCCGCGCCCGCTGCGGCTCGCCTATTGCGGGGAGACTGCGGTTATCAAGGCCGATCAGCTTGAGCCTGCGCGAGAACGTTTGCAGCTTGGGGCAGAACTGATCGGCGCGGATACAGTCGCGGCGGCGAGCGAGATCGTGACGCTGGCGGTGGAAGCGCTTGCAGCGGCGGGCCTCACGGGCATCTCCGTCGATTTTACGCTGCCCGATCTGGTGGATACGCTGGCGGACAAGGCGCTGCCGCTGCCTGCCGAGGCGCGCGACGCGGTGCGCCGCGAGCTCGATACCAAGGATGCGGGTGGGCTGAAAGCGGCGGGCGGCGAGGCCTATCTCCCGCTGCTTTACGCGACCGGACCGTTGGTGGACGCTCTTGCAAAGCTGCGGGCGATAGACGCAGGCGGCGCTCTCTCAAGCCGCATCAGAGGGCTCGAGGAAATCGCTGGCCGGATCGGCGATGCTGCGCGCATCACGCTGGACCCGACTGAGCGGCATGGGTTCGAGTACCAGAGCTGGTTCGGATTTACGCTCTACGCCGAAGGTGTGCGCGGCGCGGTAGGGCGCGGCGGGACGTATCTGATCAGAGGCAGCGAGGAACCGGCGACCGGCTTCTCGCTTTATGTCGATCAGCTAGCGAGCGGCGGAGGAGAAACCGCGCCGGTCGATACGCTCTACTTGCCGCTTGGCCATGACCGCGATGCAGCAGCCCGGCTGCGCGCAATCGGATGGCGCACGGTTGCGCAACTGGGCGGCAGCGAGGACGCAAAGGCGCTTGGCTGCACCCACCGGCTGGACGGCAAGGACACCGTCAAACTCTAGGATACGAGCATCAAGGCGATGAACGAGACCCCGATACCGATTACCATCGATCCCGATCCGCTCGCCCCCTATGCCATCTGTCCCGGCTGGAAGGTCGGCGGGCTGATCTTTCTGTCCGGGCAAGCCTCGATTGCCGAGGATGGCTCGATTGTAGGTGAGAACGATTTCGACCTCCAGCTCGGGCAGACCATGGCGAACATCGAGCGCGTGCTGGAAGCGGCGGGCAGCGATATGTCGAAAATCGTGAAGGTCACGATCTACCTGAAAGACATGGCGAACTTCCCGAAGATCGTCGAGGCACGCAAAGAGCATTTCACGCCGCCTTATCCGGCGGATACGATTGTCGAAGTGTCTTCGCTCGCTCTGCCGGAACTGCTGGTCGAGATTGATGTGGTGGCGGCGGGATGAGAATGTGAATGCAAGAAGAACTACCAGAGGCAGAATTTTACCGTCAACAGAGCTTGCTCAGCTGGCTTTACGCTCTTGAAAGCACCGATCTGGCAATCGACTACCACTTGGACTTTGCGCGCAGCCTGGTCGAGCACGAAAATCCAGACATTCAAGAAATTGCAATCATGCGGCTGGCTTGTCGTGCCTATGATCGTAGCATTGAGGACAAGGTGTTCTCAGTCATGGAAGGCGGGATTGATCCATCGTCTGACTGGGATTTGGTTTATTCTGCATGTGTATGCGCACTTGTGTGTCTTTCGACGAAATACAAATTTCGGACGAAAGCGCGCGAGGTTTTGGAGAAGGCAAAAAGGATGCAAACCTCAGCGGATCGTATTAGCTACATCGATACCGCACTTTCTGATTTAGGTTGAACCTCACCTGCCAGACCAACAACCCTAGCCAAAAACGCATCCACCAGCGGCGTTGCCGGATAGTCAGGCTTGCCAAGGTCGCGGTTGATCTCTGCATGGCCGACCAGCCCGCGGCCCGGTACCCGGTGCAAGTCCGCCCGAGTGCCCGCCGCCTGCAATCCCGCTGCCAGCGCTTCGCTTTGCTCCTTTGCATCGTCGCGATCCACATGCAGGATCAGGAATGCGGGGGCGTTGGGCGCAGCGGTATGGTGCGTCGGTGAAAGAGCCAGCTGGCGGGCCGGATCGGTTCCGAACGCCTGTTCGTAGGTATTGCCCATCAGCCGTTCGTTCCGGTCCATCTGCGACGGCGCGTGATAGCCTGCCCCATCGAGCGCCACGATCCCGGCGACATCCCCGATCCGCAGACCGGCACCTTCCAGCCATTGCGGGTCCGTGCCGACAAAGGCGACGAGATGCGCGCCAGCACTGTGCCCGACCAGAACGATCCGGTCAGGGTCTATGCCGAGGCTGCTTGCGTTGGCGTGGAAATAGGCCACCGAGGCGGCAACATCCTCGGCCTGTTGCTCGACCGTAGAGTCAGGCACGAGACGGTAATTGACCGAGGCAACCGCATAGCCCTGCGATTGCCAGTGCGACAGTTTGTCAGAACCGCGCATCATGGACTTGTCGCCGCGCTTCCATCCACCGCCGTGGACGAAGATTACCAATGGCGCCTTGGCCTGCTCGGCCCGCCAGAAGTCGAGCTTTTGCAATGGCGCGGTGCCATAGGCGATTTCCTGTCCGGTGAAAGGCGCCCTGTTCGCACCGGTGCTTGCGCCCTGGACGGCTCGCTCACCGCCGCGTCGTTCCTGCATCCGTTCTCGCAGTTCGGACCGGCAGGTTTCGCTTAGCTCGCTGGCTTTCTCGCGCATGCATTCGCGCATTTGCGAGCGGTCAGAGCCGCACAGCTGGCGGATTTCCTGGCGGCATTCGCGCGGCAGGCGTTGCTGCGCGCTGGCAAGGCTGGTGACACCAAGCGTGGCGGTGGCGGCAATAAGGATGGCGGCAGACTTGTGCATCGGGGGTGCTCTCCTGGACTTGTGGGATCAGCTAAGCCGACCAAGGTGAACAGGGCCAGTCTCATTATGTCGCAAAATCTCTCATGGTTTCCTACCGGCGCTCGGCAAGGGTATGCTTCACCCATGATTTTGAGGTCTAATTATCTGACAAACATAAGGAAATGCATATTTCCGCCTAAATCGCGATTCCTTCTCCAGGACTGTGTAACATGTGTATCCAACAACCCTGTGGCCGAGAGCCGATATACGCCTTGCCCTAGCGTCCGCTGTCGCCTAACCCCGCGCGGTTTGTGTGCGCTGTCCTTTTGGCTGTCAGCACCTGAGATCGAGAAAGACCTGCAATGGCCAATGTGACTGTAATCGGCGCTCAATGGGGCGATGAAGGCAAGGGCAAGATCGTCGACTGGCTGGCAAGCCGAGCCGATGCCGTGGTGCGCTTCCAGGGCGGCCATAATGCCGGTCATACGCTGGTGGTCGATGGCACGACCTACAAGCTTTCGCTGCTGCCTTCGGGTATCGTGTCTGGCACACTTTCGATGATCGGCAACGGTGTCGTGCTTGATCCATGGGCGCTCAAGTCCGAGATCGAGAAGCTCGAAGGGCAGGGCGTTACCATCAATGACGACAATTTCGCGATTGCGGACAATTGCCCGCTGATCCTGCCGATCCACCGCGATCTTGACGGGCTGCGCGAGACCGCGGCGGGCTCAGGCAAGATTGGCACGACCGGGCGCGGGATTGGCCCTGCTTACGAGGACAAGGTGGGCCGCCGCGCAATCCGGGTGTGCGACCTTGCGCATCTCGACGATCTGGAGCCGCAGCTTGACCGGCTGAGCGCGCATCACGATGCCTTGCGGGCGGGGTTTGACGAGCCTCCGGTGGATCGCGAGCGTTTGCTCACTGACCTGCGCGAGATTGCACCTTTCGTGCTGCGGTTCGCGCAGCCGGTATGGAAGCGGTTGAAGAAAGTGCGCCGGGCGGGCGCGCGCATCCTGTTCGAAGGTGCGCAGGGCGTGCTGCTCGATGTCGATCACGGCACGTACCCGTTTGTGACCAGCTCCAACACGGTCAGCGGGACGGCGGCGTCAGGCTCCGGTCTTGGCCCGGCGAGCGCGGGCTTCGTGCTCGGGATCGTCAAGGCCTACACCACGCGGGTGGGCAGCGGGCCTTTCCCGACCGAACTCGATGACGAGATCGGCAAGCGCTTGGGCGAACGCGGCCACGAGTTTGGCACTGTCACCGGGCGCCAGCGCCGGGTGGGCTGGTTCGATGCGGTGATCGTGCGCCAGAGCTGCGCGATCAGCGGGGTGACCGGCATTGCGCTTACCAAGATCGATGTGCTTGACGGACTTGAGACTGTGAAGATCTGCACCGGATACCGGCTACGGGGCAAGGTGATGGATTACCTGCCGAGCCATGCGGGCGACCAGGCGGCGGTCGAGCCGATCTATGAAGAGCTTGAAGGGTGGAGCGAATCGACCGTCGGCGCGCGCAGCTGGGCGGACCTTCCGGCCAATGCGATCAAGTATATCCAGCGCATTCAGGAGCTGATCGAGACACCGGTTGCGCTCGTTTCCACCAGCCCGGAGCGAGATGATACGATCCTGGTGCGCGATCCGTTTGTGGATTGATTTCACGAGGAAATTTGACGGCCGTGCTGCTGGCGATAACAGTTCTGTAATGGCAAAACGCGCGTCATATTCTTGACTTGATCCATTTTTGTTCTACTTTCGTTTCACTTCTTTGAGAGGGAGTGATTCGATGTCCCAAGCTGCAGTCCAGAATAATTTTGCCTATGATGCACCTTGTGACGGGGCCGGTTTGCCGGCACGGATCAGCGTGTTTGCGGACAGGGCTTCTCTGAGGGACGAGGTGCGCGGAGAGCTCTCACTGGCTGGCTTTCGGCCGGGCCTCAGCGAACCGGTTGCTGCTTTGCTGGATGGCGAGACGCTGGCGCTGGGCGATGCGGTGGTCCTTGTATGCCCTCAAGTCGATGCAGCTATGATGGCGGCACTTGCGCGGCTCGATATGCGGATCGCTCAGAGCGGAACGCCGCTGATCGTGATGACCAGCATGGGCGCGCTCGATGATGTATTTGCGTGTTTGGAACAAAGCGCGCCGCAGATATTGGTGGACAGCGGCAGGGCGGAACTGACTGTCGCACTCGGTCGCATCCTCGGTGTGGTTTCAGGACGGCGCGTGCGCGAACTTTCGGAAGCTGAACAGATGACGTTGCTGCGCCTCACCGAGCAGGTCGAAGCGATCGCCCGCAAGATCGATGGATTTGCCGATGGCGGGCTTGATGATAAGGCGCGGGCGCGCCCTGCACTTGAGATTGTCGAGAATCAGAGTGCGGTGGCAAAGCCGCCCAGGCTTCCCGATCCGCAGCTGGTTCGTGCGATCATTCGTCACCGGCAGGCGCGGGCGCGCTTCTTCGATGCGGCACTGTTCGCCGATCCGGCCTGGGACATGCTGCTCGATCTGACTGCAGCGCATGGCGAAGGCCAGCAGGTGTGTGTGACTTCGCTGTGCATTGCGGCGGGTGTTCCTGCGACCATGGCGCTGCGTTGGATTCGGCAGATGGTTGACCAGGGCATCTTCACCCGTGTCGAAGATACGAATGACAAGCGCCGCGCCTTCATCGAATTGAGCGAAGCTTCGCGCGAAGGCATGGCTCGTTATTTCGCGTCAATGGAGGAGCCGATGGCGCTTGCCGCCTAAGCCGAAGAAAACAGAGTTTCACGAATGAGGCAGTGCTGCGCGCGGCACCCCCCGGACGATCAGAGCCTTATGGGCGAGAACTTCAGCGTTCCGGTGCGCGTATGATCACTGTGAGGCCGGAGCGCATGTCCCCAACTGGCGCTCCGGCCGCCTCCACATCCGCCGAGGCGGGAATGCGGACTGCATCGGCTCGCGCGCGGATCAGGATGGTTTCGGGAATATCCCCTGCAAGGATCAGCGTGTCCGCTTCCCCTAGCCAGCGGGCCTGGCGCAAGGTCAGATCATCGGGGTCCGGGCTCGTCAGAGCAATTGTCTCGGTCGCGGACGGTTTGTCCTGTGCTCCCTTGAGCCACGCCTCGACCCGGTCAGCGGAACCCTCCGCAAACGGATCGAGCGCTCCTCCTTCTCGCAAGGCTTCGTCCAATGCGCGCCTCCGGTCACGTCCATCAGGGAAGCGAGATCGCAGGCGGTCCCGTGCACCGAACAAGGAATCCGCGAGCTTGCCCAACGACTGTGGCAGCAGCTTCTCCAGTCGCAGCCGTAAATGCTTGGCGAGGCCCGCCGAGGCCCCGCCCGTTCCCACCGCGATGATCACCGGATCACGGTCAAGCAGGCTCGGCGTGGTAAAATCGCACAGGTCCGGTCTGTCGACGACGTTCACGATCAGGCCGGCGCAACGCAGGTTGATTGCCGCCACTTCGCACGCCTTGGGATCCTCATAGGCCACGAAAGCAATCCTGACCCCTTGATCGATCGCGCGTTGCTGGTCATCTACGGGAATCCCGCCCGCGCGTTCGATCAGTTGCCGCTTGGCACCTGCCGCTTCTCCATCGCCCAGCAGGAGGACGGGCTGTCCTTTCAAGCGATGGAAAAGCGGGAGGCTGTGCATGAGCGGCTCAGCTCAATCGCTCAGAAAATCGGGAACGCGCTCGGCATCCATGATCGCTGCCGCTGCAATCCGGTCAGCGACGACCGCATACTCGCTACCGCTCACCATCACTTCAGCGACAAATCCGCGCGAGTTGTAACTCGAAGCCATCGTCGCGCCGTAAGCACCGGCGGTTCGAAACACGGCGAGGTCGCCCGCCTGCAGGGCATCGCATTCACGGTCGCGGGCAAAGGTGTCACCTGTTTCGCAAATTGGGCCGACGATATTGGCGGTCATGCGTTCGCCGGTCGGCTTTACCGCATCGAAATCATGCCACGCGCCGTAGAGTGCGGGGCGCGCAAGGTCATTCATCGCGGCATCGACAATCACGAAGGGCGGCCCGTTACCGCCGCGCTTCACCCGCACGACGCGGGTCAAGAGGACGCCAGCATTTCCCGCAATGACGCGGCCCGGCTCGAAAGTCAGATGCACGTCCCAGCCAGCGGTTGCGCGGGCGACCATGGCGCCATATTCCGCAGGCGAGGGTGGGTTCTCACCATCCTTGTAAGGGACGCCTAGCCCGCCGCCGAGATCGATGTGAGTAATCTCATGTCCAGCCGCGCGCAGATCGTTCACCAGCTTGCCAACCTTGGCAAAGGCTGTTTCCAGCGGCTCCAGGTCCAACAGCTGGCTGCCGATATGGACAGCCACTCCGCGCAGGTTCAGACCTTCATAACTGGCGAGCTCATCAAAAACCTCGCGGGCATGAACCAGCGGGATGCCGAACTTGTTCTCCGCCTTGCCGGTTGAAATCTTCTCATGGGTCTTCGCATCGACATCAGGGTTGATGCGCAGGCAGGCAGAGGCTTCGCGTCCCATCGCCGTAGCGAGTTCTGCCAACTCGCGCCCTTCTTCGCGCGATTCGATGTTGAACTGGCCAATCTGCTTGTCCAAGCCGAGCTGCAACTCCGCGCGGGTTTTGCCAACGCCTGAGAAGACAATCTTCTCCGGCGGCACCCCGGCCGCAAGCGCGCGCATCAGTTCGCCGCCCGACACGACATCTGCCCCGCAGCCTTCGCGGCTCAGGACGCGCAGAACGGCAAGGTTTGGATTGGCCTTTACAGCGAAAGCAACCAGCGGCTCGCGGCCGCTCGCCGCAGCGACCGCTTGCAGTCCCTCGCGGAACACGCGCGCATGGCGCTCCAGCGTCGCGCGCGAGTAGATATAGACAGGCGTGCCAACCTCGTCGGCTATCCGCCGCAGCGGGACATCCTCAGCGAAGAGCTCGCCGTCCTTGAGTTCGAAATGGTCCAACGTGTTCAGTCCCTAGAAATTCACTCAGGCGGCAAGTCGAACGGATCGTCTGCGCGCTCTTCTGAACGGCGCCGCAATTCCACACTACGCTCCGGCGCAGCGAGAGTTTCCGGTTCAAGCAGTTCTTCTGCTTCCGGGGCAGCTTCAGCCCCATAGGCCTTGGGGGGAAGCGCGCTGCCGGCTGCAGGCTCAAGATCCTCGCGCTGACCGCACGCAGCAAGAGCGAGGACTAACCCGCAAATAAGCACCAGACTTGATCGCTTTGCCATTGCGCTATCCTTCCTCGCTCAGTCTTGCCTTTGCCGCTGCAACCTGCGCTCTCACCTGATCGGGCGCGGTTCCGCCATAGGAATTGCGCGATGCGACAGAGGCTTCGACGGAAAGAGCCTGGAACACCCGTTCGTCAATCCGCGCGTCGATTTCCTGCAAGGTTGCCAGCGGGATCTGGTCGAGCGCAACGCCGTCTGCTTCCGCCCGCTTTACGACAGCGCCGGTGATATGGTGCGCATCGCGGAACGGGACATCCGCCTCGCGCACGAGCCAGTCGGCCAGATCGGTCGCGGTCGCAAAGCCAAGTTCTGCCGCTTGCCGCATACGGGCGGTATCGAAATTGCTGTCCGCGACCATGCCGGTCATGGCAGCGACAGATAGCCCCATCAGGTTTGCTGCTTCGAACACCGGAGGTTTGTCGTCCTGCATGTCCTTTGAATAGGCGAGCGGGAGGCCCTTCATCGTCACCATTAGTGCGGTGGCGCAGCCAATCACACGGCCTGCATGCCCGCGTACAAGCTCTGCGGCATCGGGGTTCTTCTTCTGCGGCATGATCGAGCTGCCGGTGGATAGCGTATCGGGCAGGCGAACGAAGCCGAATGGCTGGCTTGCCCAGATGATGAATTCCTCCGCCAGGCGCGAGAGATGGAGCGCGCATTGGCTCGCTGCCATAAGGTAATCGAGCGCAAAGTCGCGGTCGGATACTGCGTCCAGGCTGTTGCGCGTCGGCGCATCGAAGCCAAGCGCGCTGGACGTTGCATCCCGGTCAATCGGGAAGCCTGTGCCCGCGAGCGCTGCGCTGCCGAGCGGGCATTCGTTCATGCGGCGGCGTGCATCGGCGAAGCGAGAGCGATCGCGCGCAATCATCTCGTAATAGGCCATCAAATGGTGGCCAAGCGTCACGGGCTGCGCGGTTTGCAAATGGGTGAAGCCGGGCATGATGCTGTCCGCATGGGCTTCAGCTTGCGTGACGAGTGCAATCTGAAGCTGGCGCAGTGATGCATCCATCTGTTCTGTCGCATCGCGCACCCACAGCCGGAAATCGGTCGCAACCTGGTCGTTGCGGCTGCGCGCGGTGTGCAGACGGCCTGCCGCAGCACCGATCAGTTCGGCCAGCCGACTTTCCGTGGTCATGTGGATGTCTTCGAGGTCCCAGTCCTCCGGGACACCATTGCGCTCATACTCGCCTGCGATCTGGTCAAGGCCCATGCTGATTGCCTCGGCATCAGAGGCGCTGACGATTCCTTGTACCCCTAGCATGGCGACATGCGCCTTGGACGCGGCGATATCCTGCCGCCACAGCGCCTTGTCGAAAGGGATTGAAGCATTGATTTCGCGCATGATCGCGCTAGGCCCTTCAGCGAACCTGCCGCCCCACATGGCGTTTGAACCCCTTGCTTCGGAGCCGTCGATGTTATCGCGCGTAATGCTCACTGTACTTGTCCCGGCGCTGCTGCTTGCCGGATGCGATAGTGAGCCTGAGGGTGCAGTGCAACAACAGGAGCAATTGTCCGCCCCCAAGCCGCCCTTGATCGGCGAGGTCGATTACAGCCTTTCAGGTACGAAAATGCCGGTCGCGGTCTTCAATGACACTGATGGAAAGCAGCTTGATACAGCTGCTCTCAAAGGTAAGCCTGTGCTGCTCAACCTGTGGGCGACATGGTGCGCGCCGTGCATTATCGAGATGCCGATGCTCGACAATCTGGCTGATGAAATGGGCGATGATCTCAAAGTGCTGACCGTGAGCCAGGATATGGCGGGTGGGCGCGTTGTCGAACCCTTTTTCACGGATCGCAAGTTCCGCAATCTCGAGCCGTGGCTGGACGAGGCCAACCTGCTCAGCCGCGAATTGGGCGGTGCCTTGCTGCCTGTGACGATCCTGTTCGATGCAAACGGGGAAGAGGTTTTTCGCGTGACCGGCGGCTATCACTGGGATTCAGAAGACGCAGTCGCAGCGGTGCGCGAGGGGATTGCGCGATAGTTGCTACTGTACGTGGTTGTCCGGGAAAAGTGTGGTGGGCGATGACAGGCTCGAACTGCCGACCCTCTCGGTGTAAACGAGATGCTCTACCAACTGAGCTAATCGCCCCACGGCGTCAGGCCTATTTGCCTGATCGGGTCCGCGCTATCTAGCGTCTGTTTTAGCAAAATCAATTGCTATCTGGCCTGAAATTTTCCTGCCCTCTATGGCCAGGGGTATGAGCGCTGCGCCCAACATCCTGATTCTCGCCACGGGCGGGACCATTGCGGGTACTGCTGGTTCCGCTTTGAAGCGCGATTATCGTCCTGGACAGATCGGGATCGAGAGCTTTATCGGCCAAGCGGGCGCGCTTGGCGTAGCGGCGAATCTCACAGGCCGCGAAATTGCGGCGATGGGTTCGGAAGACATTACGCCTGAAATCTGGCGTGCGCTGCATGATGCGTGTGATGCAGCAATGGACGATTCCCAAGTTGACGCTATCATCATCACACATGGCACCGACACGGCGGAAGAAACCGCGCTGCTGCTTGACCTGACGCTGCCAACGAACAAACCGATTGTTCTTGTTGGCGCGATGCGACCCGCCGATGCGGTGGGGACGGACGGCATTCGCAATTTCCTCAACGCGGTGCGCGTGGCGAGCGATGCAGACGCGGCGGGACGAGGCGTGATGATGGTGATGAGCGACCGGATCATTTCCGCGCGCGATGCCCGCAAGGCGAAGACGACGGGGACTGATGCGTTCAAAGGCTTCCCACGCGATTCGATCGGGACTGTTACCCCCAGTTCGCTCGACTGGTTCGGGGAGCCCTGGGCCAAGGGCAGGGCGGCGCGCTTCGATTTCCCAGCGGCATTTCCGCATGTGCCGATTTGCCATGCCTATGCCGGAATGCAGCGCGACGCAGTCGATTGCCTGCTGCGAGAGGAGACGCACGGGCTGGTGCTGGCAGGTTTTGGCGAAGGCAATGCACCGCGTGTTATATTCGACCGGCTGGCGGAGCTTGCCGCAAAGGGTGTCGTGGTCGTGCGCGCCAGCCGCGTCGATGAAGGGCTGGTGGATCGATTGCCGATGGATGACGAGCACGGCTTTGTCGCCGCGCGCGGCCTCGGCCCGGCAAAGGCGCGGATATTGCTGCAAGTCCTGCTTGCGAACGGTATCAGTGAGATGAGCGAAGTGCAGGCGGCATTCGATACGCGATAAGGCAGATGGTCAGGGCTTTTTTCGAATATTTTACTGTGGGAGCTGACATTCCGCTAACGACCCAATTGCGGTCGTTCAAAGCATAGGGCAAAATAGCAGGCATGATGGATTTACCGCCAGAACCGCCTTTGCCGCAGGAACAAGTCATTGAGCAGCGTTTGGTCGAGTGCGGGCTCGATGCGACAGGTATTTCTGTCAAGTATGAGGACTACCTTCAAAGCATAGAGATCGTGATCGCGCCGAACGCCGGAGCAACGGCAGATCATTTCCCTTGCATCAGAGACGCCAGTGGCAACGAAATAGTTAGATTTGAGGATGGCGAGGCATACACGGCCTACAACGAATTTGTCTTCGAATTGATCCGTCCGGATGTCTTGGCAATGTATGAAAGCCGACTAAAGGAAATCGGCTTATGGGAAGAATTTCCATCCCGCCGGAGCTTCGATACGCTGGAACAATATGCGATGGCACTGGAGGAACATGCGGGAGTTGAGCCGGGCTCGACCTTAGAAGTCTCTGAGGACACGATAACGTTTGACCCACAACTTGAAAGAATTGATCACAACGACTTCATCGACCGATATGCAGATCTGTTCGTCGTGGTCTCGTATGCCTCAGCAAAAGAGAACCTGGGACTTGGTTTTGTCGGCAATGGGAAGGTCAGGGAATAACACGGACGTTTGTTCGTCGATGTCCGCTTTCCACCCCCATTCCTGACATTCGGATCGCAAATTGGCGACGACGAAAGCGCAACACCGCTCGTACTTCGACAGGCTCAGCATGAGCGGTGTTGGGCAAAGTCCGTACGGAGGTGCGGGCCGCACCTATCAAGAATGCGGCGTCACCAGATATTTCTCGCCGGTCTTCATCTGCTTGTAGTCAAGGATCGCGTCCTTGGTCAGCATCTCTTCCAGATTGGCCTTCGCCTTGTAGTGCGATGCGAACGTCGTGGTGAGGTTCTGCAGCACGCGTGTGCGCATCCGCACCACAGTCTCCATCCCCGCGCTTTGCAGGAACGGAGTCAACAGCCAGCCGGACAGCGTCCAGCCAAAGCCATAAGCAGGTGTCAGGATCGTCGGCCCCATGTCGAGCCGCCCATAGATGAACATGCGCTTCTGTTGGTTTGAGCCATAGCGCGAATATTCGCTCATCTTGGAAACGGCGACTTGCTCCATCGCCTTGAACACATTGTCGACCGCTTGCCCGCCGCCGATCGGATCGAAGCCGTAAAACGCATCGGTCGCGTCGATGGCGCTGCGCAGCTGCTTCATGAAATCATCGTCGGACGAATTGACAACATGCTTCGCGCCAAGAGCTTTCAGCATCTCCACATGTTCGGCCTTGCGCACGATATTGACGAGCTCGATCCCGTCTTCAGCGCAAATCTTGATCAGCATCTGGCCAAGGTTCGATGCAGCGGCCGTGTGGACGATGGCTTTTGCGCCATCCATTTTCGCGTTTTCTGCAAAGCCGAGCGCAGTCATCGGGTTGACGAAGCTTGACGCCCCAGCCTCTGACGAGTGTTCGCCCAGCGGCAGGCACATCATTGCATCGGCAATCGCGTACTGACTGAAGGCATTGCCGGGTACGCAAGCGACACGTTGGCCCATAAGCGCTTTCGCTGCATCGCTGTCACCCGTCGCAATGACCGTGCCGGCACCTTCATTGCCGGCGGGCAGGCGCTGGCCATGGCGTGCTCTTTGCCCTGACAGGAACGGCTCCGGCATCTGTGCGACGACCTTGCCCGGCGAATATTCCGCATCCTCGAAATCGGCGGCACTGGTCAGGATCGCGAGGTCCGACGGGTTGATCGGCGCTGCTTCCATCTGGACAAGCACCTGATTGCCAGCTGGCTGCGGAAACTCGACCTCCGCGACTTCAAGCGTGAGAGTCCCGCCTGCATCAAGCGTGGTGAAAAGCTGTTTGCCAGTGGTCATTTTTCGTTCTCCCAATGGATCGTTCGTATTGCGTTGCGGATTGCTACGCTTAGCAGGGCCGCTTGGCTAGGGTGACGTTAGGTCAATCCTGCTCCGGGTACGTCGCTTCGACAAAGTAGAGACCATGGGGCGGGGCGTTAAAACCGAGCGCTTGCCGGTCGCGGGCTTCAAGGGCCTCTGCGACTTGCTCTTCGCGCCAGACCCCTTGCCCGACTAGTTTGAGGCAACCAACCATGCTGCGCACCTGATGGTGCAGGAAACTGCGCGCGGCGGCGTGTATGTGAATCTCCTCGCCCACCCGTTCAACATCGAGCCGGTCGAGCGTCTTGACCGGGCTTTGCGCCTGGCAATGCACGCTCCGAAAGGTGGTAAAATCATGCTGCCCGACCAGCGCTTGGGCTGCGCGATGCATCGCCTCTGCGTCGAGCTCCTGCGCGACTTGCCATGCCCGGTTCTTGTCCAGCGTCAGCGGCGCACGGCGGTTGGCGATGCGGTAAAGATAGCGGCGCCCGATGCAGGAGAAACGCGCATGCCACTCCTCGTCGACCGCCTCGCAATGGGTCACCGCGATGGGGCTCGGGCGCAGATGCGCGTTCAGCGCTTCCAGCAGCCGGAACGGGGTGATGTCTTTTTCAATGTCGAGATGACTGCGCATCGCAAGCGCATGCACGCCGGTATCCGTCCGCCCTGCGCTGTAAAGCGTCACGTCCTCGCCGGTGACGGCATGGGCGGCTTCTTCGACGCATTGCTGCACACTCGGCCCGTGCGGCTGGCGCTGCAGGCCCATAAAGGGCGTACCGTCAAATTCCAGAGTGAGCGCAAAGCGTGTCAAGCGAGCTTCGTCCCTGCCGCCACGGGGTTGCCGCGCAGGAAATCCGCGCGGTCCATTGAGGGCTTGCCCGCGCGCTGGAGGCGCAAGGGGCGCAGCGTGCTGTCCCCGCAAGCGATAGTAAGATCGTCGTCCAGCACTTCGCCGGGTTGTGAGCTCTCGCGCAGGCGGGAGCCTCCCTCGGATTGCGAGAGGTCCCCGCCTTCGCGGGGACTCACAGCTTCAGCCCGTAACAGCTTGACCCGTTCGCCGCCCAGCTCAAACCAGGCGCCGGGGAAGGGGGCTAGCCCGTGGACATGGCGCACCAGTTCGCTCGCAGGGCGCGACCAGTCGATCCTCGCCTCCGCCTTGTCGATCTTGGGCGCATAGGTTGCTTCTGCGTCGTCCTGCGCAATCGGGCGGTGATTGGTGAGTTCGCGCAGGGTCCCGACCATCAGCTGTGCGCCGAGTTCCGCCAGTTCCTCGGTCAGCTCGCCGGTGGTCTTGTCCTCGATCGGCGTGCGCACGGTCGCGAGCATCGGCCCGGTATCGAGCCCGGCCTCCATCTGCATGATCGTGACGCCGGTCACCGGGTCGCCCGCCATTACCGCGCGGTGAATCGGCGCAGCGCCGCGCCAGCGCGGCAGGATTGAGGCGTGGATGTTGAGGCATCCGTGCCTTGGCGCATCAAGCACCGCCTGCGGAAGGATCAGGCCATAGGCCGCGACCACTGCGACGTCCGCGTTCAAAGCAGCAAACTCTGCCTGCGCTTGCTCGCCCTTCAAGGACTTCGGCGAGCGCACCTCGATCCCCAGCTGCTCCGCGCGCTTCTGGACAGGGGATGGCTGCAGCTTCTTGCCCCGGCCCGCGGGGCGCGGCGGCTGCGTGTAGACGCATACGATCTCATGCGCGGCATCATGCAGCGCCTGCAGCGCGGGCACGGCAAAATCCGGGGTTCCCATGAAGATTATGCGCATGCCACCAAGAAATCCGTTCACCCTGAGCCTGTCGAAGGGTCGTCCTTACTTTGAGCGTGGGAAAAAGAAAGGGCAGGGCTTCGACAAGCTCAGCCCGAACGGTTAGTTGGACCTTATGGCATCGCAAGAGATCGAAGCATTGGCGAGCGCATTGTCGCGCCTTCCCGGCCTTGGGCCGCGCTCGGCGCGGCGCGCGGTGCTGTGGCTGGTCAAGAACCGCGAGCGTGCCTTGCCGACACTGCTCGACGCTTTGAATGCGGTGCAAGAAAAGCTCGTCGAATGCGCAACCTGCGGCAATGTCGATACGAAGAACCCTTGCGGTATTTGCGCCGATCCGCGCCGCGACCAGAAATCGCTGTGCGTGGTGGAAGACGTGTCTGACCTTTGGGCGCTGGACCGCTCGCGGCTGTTTCCCGGCAAATATCATGTGCTGGGCGGAAAGCTCTCCGCGCTCGACGGGGTGGGACCGGAGGATTTATCCATCGCTGAGCTGCTGGCCCGCGTCGAACAAGGCGGGATAGACGAAGTCGTGCTCGCGATGAACGCGACGCTGGAGGGGCAGACCACCGCGCATTACATCGCGGAGCGGCTGGAGGCGTTTCCGGTGCGGATCACGCAATTGGCGCACGGCCTGCCGGTCGGCGGTGAGCTGGATTATCTCGATGAAGGCACGCTGGCGCAGGCTCTTAGGGCGAGAAGGCCGGTTGACTAAGCTCCGTTTCTTCCAGCGCATTTATAGAGCGCTTGTATCTCCAGAGAGATTTGATGAGGTGCGATCCGAAACGCAGAAATGGCGCGCTGAATGCAAAAGCTGTACACGGAGTTTCTCTGCGTGGGATGTCGGGGGAGTCTTCTGGCGCGAACCGGACGAGAATGGCGGCCTATGTAAGTGTCCGCATTGTGGAACGCATTCGAGAACTTGGTTCATCCGACGCAGTGATTCAGCTTCCAACGCGGAACACCCACCCCAACCCCTCCCTTAAGGGAGGGGCAGCGAGACTGTGAGCGTAGCAAGCTAGTCGCAGCGGGGTGGGCCTCCAAACCGTTGTAATCCGCGCATTGAAAGCCTAAATCCCCCTTATGGCTATTCGTGAAATCCTGGAAGTGCCGGACCCCCGGCTCAAGGTCGTGTCTGAACCCGTTGCCGACAACGAGTTCAATGACGAGCTCAAAACCCTCGTCGAAGACATGTTCGAAACAATGTATGACGCGCCGGGCATTGGCCTCGCTGCAATTCAGGTCGGCGTGCCCAAGCGTGTGCTGGTGATCGACCTGCAGCCGGAAGATACCGATGCGGAACCGGAAGAGTGCGGCCACGATCACGGCGATGGCGGGCATCGCCACCATCACTATCCGACCAAGAAGGAACCGCGCGTTTTCGTGAACCCGGTGATCGTCGATCCGGCGGAAGAGCTTTCGACCTATCAGGAAGGCTGCCTCTCCGTGCCTGAGATTTACGCCGATGTGGATCGCCCCGCGACCTGCACGGTCAAGTATCAGGACCTAGACGGCAACCATCACGAAGAACAAATGGAAGGCCTGCTCGCGACCTGCATCCAGCACGAGATGGACCACCTCGAAGGCATTCTATTCATCGATCACCTGTCGCGTCTGAAGCGGCAGATGGCGCTGAAAAAGCTGAAGAAGCTGCGTCAGGCGGCTTAGTTTGTTTTGCCTCAAGCGCCGGCGGGTCCATCCGGCCCCTTAGGCTTCCGCGCTAACCGCGCGACGGCCAGTCGGCCTTTGACTGCCGTGAATATGCGGCTGTCGCGCACTCTACAAGGAATGTCGTCACCCCGGACATGCTTGCCCCGGACTTGATCCGGGGATCCGGGGTCTGGCTTCTTTTCGGGGATATCCTACAAACCGCTGGAGTTCCTGATTTGTTCCATGCTATACTGTAGGGATGGACGCGCTACTTCTCACGATTCTCGTTCTCATTCTCGGCCTTGCGATTGGCGCAGGGGCGGGGTGGTTTATCGGCTCGCGGCCTGCGGCGGATTGGAAGTCGCGTTTCACTGAGCGCGATGCGGAAATAAAGGAGCTGGACGAGAAGTTTCGCCGCTCCGTTACTGAGCTTGCAACCATGTCCGAACGCGCGGCGCGCGCGGACCAGCTCTCCAGCGATCTTGACAAGGCGCGGGAGGAGAACGCCTCATTCCGCGCCGAACGCGCTGGCTTTGCCGAGCAGAAGCGCCTTCTGGAAGAGTCGCGCGACAAGCTCCTGAAGGAATTCGAGAATACCGGTTCCAAAGTGCTGGAGGCCGCGCGTGAGAAGTTCGCAAGCGAGGCGGCCGCGCGGCTGGGTGAGGCTGAAGCCAAGAACAAGGAAGCGGTTGCGGGCTTGCTCAGGCCGGTCAGCGAACGGCTCGAGAAGTACGAGAAGCAGGTCGAAACGCTGGAGAACCAGCGAAAGGATGCCTTCGGTCAGCTCACCGGTCTGATCCAGTCGCTGCGCGAAGGGCAGGAAGAGGTGCGGCGCGAAGCCCAGCGGCTCGGCAATTCGCTGACCAATGCGCCCAAGGCGCGCGGGCGCTGGGGCGAGCGGGCGCTGCAGAACCTGCTCGAGCAATGCGGGCTGGCGGAGCATACCGATTTTCATCTGGAACATTCGATCGAGACCGAGGACGGACGCTTGCGGCCCGATGCAATCGTCAATGTGCCCGGACAGAAGAAGCTGGTGATCGACAGCAAGGTGTCCCTGAATGCCTATCAGGCCGCGTTCGAAGCGGACACAGATGAAGAGCGCGCACGGCACATGGACCTGCATGCGAAATCCATGCGCAACCACGTCCAGACGCTCGGCGCGAAAAGCTACCAGAGCCAGTTCGACGATGCGCCAGACTATGTTGTGATGTTTGTGCCGGGCGAGCACTTTGTTGCCGCCGCGCTCGAGCATGATCCGGAATTGTGGGATTTTGCGTTCGAGAAGCGCGTGCTGCTGGCAACGCCGACCAATCTTGTCGCGATTGCGCGCACAGTCGCCCAGGTCTGGCGGCAGGATGCGCTAGCGCGCGACGCGCAGGAAATCGGCAAGATGGGCGCAGAACTCTACGACCGTCTGCGCGTTTCGGCCGAGCATTTGAAGCGCGTGGGCGGCGGGCTCGAAACCGCGGTCAACAATTACAACAAGTTCGTTGGCAGCTTCGAGCGCAACGTGCTCTCATCGGGCAAACGCCTGGCGGACAAGGGCATCGAAATCGGCAAGCGCGAGATCGAGGAGGTCCCACTGGTCGAAGCTGCGCCGCGCTACACGCAGGACGATTTGCTCACCGATGGCAGCAAGGAAGCAGCGGAGTAACGCGCGCTACCCTTCCAGCCCCGCCAGCACTTCGTATGCCAGCACAGCGGCCGCCATGGCAGCGTTCAGGCTATCCGCGCGGCCTTTCATCGGCATGGTGACCCTGAGATCGCAGACGGCTTCGTACTCTTCTGGCAGGCCTTGCGATTCATTGCCCACCAGAATGAAGCATGGCGAGGTGTAGGGTGCGCCGCGATAGGGCACCGCTTCGCGTAAGGATGCCGCAACCAATTGTCCTGGCCCGCTGCGCAACCATTGATGAAACTCAGCCCACGGCGCGCGGGCAATCTTCTGCGTGAAGATCGCGCCCATGCTCGCGCGGACCGCTTCAACCGAGAACGGGTCCGCGCAATCATCGACCAGAATCAGCCCGCCCGCACCAACCGCATCGCCGGTGCGCAACACTGTGCCGAGATTGCCAGGATCGCGCAGCGCCTGTGCGACCAGCCAGATATCCGAACCTTTCCTCTCAACGGCCGCCAGCGAGGTGTCGAATTCGGCAAACACCCCCACAACTGCCTGCGGATTGGATTTGCCGGTGATTTTCTCGAGGATGTCTGGCGAGGTCTCTATGATATCTCCGCCTATCTGCATCACATCTCGTTCCAGCGCTTCGAGCAGGGGATGCGGATCGCGCTGCGAAGAAAGTACAAGCATTTCAGGCAGATGTCCGCATTCACGGGCATCGGTCAGCAGCCGCAACCCCTCGGCGAGAAATTTGCCGGACGCCTTGCGATGCTTCTTTTCGCGCAAGCTCCGCAGGAACTTGACGGTGGGGTTGGAAAAGCCGGTGATTTCGCGCCGCATGACCTAAGCTCTTGTGGTCACAGCATTATTCCTCGCCAAAGCCGTCTTCGACCATTGCGGCAAGGTCGGCCAGCACGACAGGTGCATTGTCGCCTTCGACGATCAGTTCAACCGTATCGCCCTTGGCAGCACCCAGCATCATCAGGCCGAGAATCGATCCGCCCGCAGCTTCATTGCCATCCTTGGCAACCTTGACGCGCACGCCGTCCGGCAAAACGCTGACCGCACCCACGAACTTCGCACTGGCCCGCGCATGAAGGCCGCGCTTGTTGACGATGGTGCAGGTTTTGCGTTCGACGCTCATACCTCGGCCTTGCCCTTTGCGGACGAAGGCTCACTGCCGAGAAACTCGCTTGCGACTGTGATGTAGTTGCGCCCGGCAGTCTGCGCTGCTTCGACCAGATCGACCACGCCAAGGCTGCTGCGCGCACCAGCCAGCCGGATCAGCATCGGCAGGTTTATTCCCGCGATCACTTCCACGCGGCCTCTCTCAAGCAAGGAGATAGCGAGGTTTGAGGGGGTACCGCCGAACAGGTCGGTGAGGATGATGACGCCGTCACCGCCGTCAACAGCCTTGATTGCGCTTGCAATCTCCGAACGGCGCTTCTCCATATCGTCATTGGGGCCAATGCAGACGGTTGCGATCGCTTCCTGCTTGCCAACAACATGCTCCATCGCATCGACAAAATGCATCGCCAAGTCGCCGTGCGTCACGAGGATCAAGCCAATCATGAGTGGAGTTTCAACCCGTTCGTTTCTGGCTCAGACGCTATGGCAGCGCCACACAGCCTGAGTGATTGCCTGCGGATCTTCATTGCGCCTCACCTTCGATGGTATTGACCGCACGTGATCCAAGATTGCGGTGGCGAACAGTGGGCGAAAATCCAGCCTTGCGCAAGCTTTCTGCCAGGTGCTCCGCGCAGAATACAGAGCGGTGTCTCCCCCCGGTACAGCCAAACGCGACGTGGACGTAGCCCTTGCCTTGCGCGGCATATAGCGGAAGCAGTTTCTTCACCAAGTCGGCAATATCGTCGAAAGCGTGCTGGAATGCCGGATCCGCGCGGATATGGGCCTGGACCTCTCGGTCCAGTCCGGTCTGTTCCTTGAGTTCAGGCACCCAGTGCGGATTATCGAGAAACCGCATGTCGAAGACCAGGTCTGCCAGTGGCGCCATGCCCCGTGCAAAACCGAAGCTGGAAATGGTCAGATTCGCAGGGCTTTTGCCGGGCTGGCCGAACATCTCGCGCATCTGGTTCTGCAGGTCATTGCTGTTGAGCGATGTAGTCTCGATCAGCATATCGGCCCGGTTGCGCAGCGGCTGCAGCAATTCCCGCTCAGCGCGAATACCCTCCTGCAGGGGGCGGTCCTGCGCCATCGGGTGACGCCGCCGGGTCTCGTTGTAGCGCCGCTCAAGCTCGTGCGAGGCGCAATCGATGAACAGGGTCGCGACCTCCAGATCAGGCCGCTGCGAAAGGCCCCCAACCAGCGCGACGATCTCAGCCGGGACAAAGCCGCGGGTGCGCGAATCGAAGCCGATCGCAAGTCTGCCCGGCTGGGTGTCGGAGCCAGACAAGAGCGCTTCCAGCATTCTGACCGGGAAGTTGTCGATCACTTCCCATCCCAAATCTTCCAGCACGTCGAGCGCGGTCGACTTGCCTGCCCCGGACAGGCCCGTAAGCAGCAGCAATTGCTGTTTGGCGGCAGACTGGTCCTGGACAGGATTCGCAGCAGAAGGTGAATTGCCAGTCATGCGCTTTCCTTCGTCAGTGCATGAACGCGTAAGCCCCATTCCGTGCGTAATGGCAAGGCGGCAGCATCACTCGCTCCGAGCGGCAGGACAGGGACGGCACAGCCCAACAGATCCTGCGTGCAAAGCGCCTCAGGCAAGCGCTCCCCGATATCGTCCAAATTGACTATCAGGGCTACCGGTGCAGACGTGGTTGGAAAGTCAATCAGGCCAACGCCTCTGATCTCGAGTTTGCCGGCAATATTGGGATGGGGTTCAGCAATCACTTGCCGGCTGAATTTGCGCAGAACAATCCCATCATCGCCGATCAGGGTTGCGCCGCGATCGATCAATGCCAGGGCAAGCATGGACTTGCCGCTTCCGGGCGGGCCGGTAATAAGTACGGCGCGGCCATCAATGGCGACGGCGCTGGCCTGAAAGGTCGTATGGCTTGATAGGGTCATGAGGCCCGTGGGAGAGTGAGGCGGAGACAGGCCCCATTGCTGCCATCAGGACGCGATTCAGCAGTCAGAGTGCCATCATGAGCCTCTGCGATAGCGCGTGCGATCGCAAGACCAAGCCCGGAGTGATTGCCAAAGTCCTCATCGGATGGACGCACGGAATGAAAGCGCAAAAAGACCTTTTCCCGTGCATCCTCGGGAATGCCTGGTCCGCTGTCGCATATTGTGAGGCTCACTTGCTTGGCATTGGTCTCGATCGAGACTTCGATGGGCACTCCCGGCGGGTTGAAGGAGACGGCATTGTCGAGCAGGTTCTCGATGACGCGCTCGATCCGCATCGCTACGCCCACTACAATGGGAGAGGGGCCATGCGACGCAAGGACGATCTGGTTGTCGTGGTTCTCCGCGCGTGCCTCACGGCTTCCGATGATCGCCGCGACCAATTGCTTCAAGTCAAATTTTTCGTGCGTGGCGCGCGAGATTTCCGAATCGATCCTGCTGGCCTCGGAGATCTCAGTGACCAGCCGGTCAATCCGGCGAACATCATGTGTGGCGATCCTGGTAAGCTGCGCGCGCAGGTCCGGATCCTCTACCCTGGGAAGCGACTCGATCGCACTGCGCAGGCTGGCAAGCGGGTTCTTGATCTCGTGCGCGACATCGGCCGCGAAATGGTCGACTGCGTCGATCCTGTGCCGCAGCGCACCGGTCATGTCGGACACAGAGCGCGCCAGGACGCCGATTTCGTCATGACGCTCTGGCAGGCGGGGCACTTCCACCTCGCGCTCACGGCCCTGCCTCACGCGCGCGGCGGCACTTGAGAGCTGTCTCAACGGCGTCACAATCGTACGCGCCAGGAACAACGACAGCAGGATCGAGCCGGACAGGACGAACAGCACTGCGACAACCAGGCTCGACCGGGCCGATCGCACTGCCTCGGTGATGTCGACCGCGTTTCGGGTGGTCAGCAGCGTTGCACCATTGAGCCCGACGGGCGCGGCGGCCGTGATGACCGGAGTACCATCGACCCAGTCATACAGCGTGACCTGCGTCAGCGCCTGCTCGCGTGCCCGCACGACCTCTGGCCAGGCGTCGGCCGTTTGGGCCTCGGGCTCGACATAGTCAGTAACAGGCTCCGCACTGACTATGGTGTCGACGGTACGATCGAGCCAGCGGGCAAATCGCTGGTCCCAAGTGTCATCGGATATGTCCTCGAACGAAAAGCCGGGTTCGTCGAGCGCAAAACTGTCCGCCCAAAGCCGCCCTTCTGCATCAAACATCCGCAGCCTCATGCGCTGTTCGCGGCCAATCTGGACCAACAGCGCTTCCTGCCGGGCGCGCGTCGCGCCTGCCAGCGCTTCGGCGGTGATCTGCGCTTCGATCCGTGCGAGCTTGAAACGTTCGTTGATGAGCTGGGTGCGGTAAGTGTCGAGGTAGAACAGCCCGCCACCAAGCAGTGTCAGTGGCAGGATGTTGACCAGCAAAATGCGCGCCGTAAGCGACAGCCGGCCTGCCCAGCTTCGCGGTTCAGCTCGCACGGGATCGGAAATGTTGCCAAGGCTGTCAGCCATCGCTGTAGCTATAGCCCGCCCCGTAAAGGGTTTCGATGGCCTCGAATGTGTTGTCTACCTGACGAAACTTGCGCCGCATCCGTTTGATATGACTATCGACCGTGCGGTCGTCGACGAACACATCGTCCGGGTAGGCTGCATCCATCAACTGATTGCGGCTCTTGATAACGCCAGGTCGTGCAGCGAGTGCTTCAAGGATCAGAAATTCCGTCACCGTTAGCGAAACCGCTTCGCCGTCCCATGTCACGTGGTGGCGGGCAGGGTCCATGAACAGGCGTCCCCGCGTCAGGCTAGGGGCAGGCGCATCGTTCTCTGTATTGTCATCAGCGCCGCGAATAGACGAGGCCCGGCGAAGGATTGCACGAATGCGGGCGACCAGCAGGCGCAGGCTGAAGGGCTTGGCGATATAATCATCGGCGCCCAGCTCAAGTCCAAGCTCCTCATCGCGCTCGTCGTCCTTGCTGGTGAGGAAGATGACCGGCATCGCCGAGCGTTGGCGCACCCGTGCCAGCAATTCCAGCCCGTCCATCTTGGGCATCTTGATATCGAACACAGCGAGGTCCGGGGGGTTCTCCAGCAAGGCCTTCAAGGCCGTCTCCCCGTCCGAATAGATGCGCGTGACAAACCCCTCGGCCTGCAAGGCGATGGACACCGACGTGAGGATATTGCGATCATCATCGACCAGCGCGATGACATGATCGCTGTCGGCCTTTTCAGGACGTTCACTCAGGGCCTGGCTTGAGCCGGTTTCGGTGGGTTTCGACGCGCTGATCATCTGTTCTTCAGACCTAGCGCGTCCTGCGCGGCGAAACAATCATCTCACATGTCTCAAAAAAGGGCTGTCTGTCGCAAATATCCCCATGCGCGTTTGACGCAAGAGAGGGCGCAAACTATGCACTTGCGAAATTGCGCATTCGTATGCAGGCGCAGGTCGTATTGGCAAAAAATTACGCTGCAACGCATGACAGCCCAATCTTGATGGAGAATTGCGTGTCTACTTCGCTTGCCCTTTCGCTTCCCGAGCAAGGCTTTGAAACAAAAGCTGAAATCTATCCCAACTTGAATTCGGCCGAGCTTGTGGAACAGTCTGTTGCGCGGGGTGAATCGCGACTGTCAAAGTATGGCTCGCTGGTGGTTGAAACAGGCAAGCATACCGGTCGCAGTGCGAAGGACAAGTTCATTGTGAAGGACGCTGAGACCGCCGATTCGGTCTGGTGGGGCAAAACCAATGCCGCGATGGAACCCGCGCATTTTGCGGCTTTGAAAGAGGATTTTCTTGCTGCACTTGCGGAAAAGGACACGCTTTTTGTGGCGGATCTGTTTGGCGGCTCTCAGCCCGAGCATCGTGTCAATGTGCGGGTCATCAACGAATTCGCATGGCACAACCTCTTCATTCGCACGATGCTGGTCCGACCTGAAATCAGCGAACTGGCGAGCTTTGTGCCAGAGTACACCATTATCGATCTGCCCAGTTTCAAGGCCGATCCCGCGCGTCACGGAACGCGCAGCGAAACGGTGATTGCGGTCAATCTTACTGAAAAGCTCATTCTGATCGGCGGCACGCAATATGCAGGCGAAATGAAAAAGAGCGTGTTCGGAATTCTCAATTACCTACTGCCTGCCAAGGGTGTCATGCCCATGCATTGCTCAGCCAATGTTGGGCCGGATGGAAAGAGCGCGGTCTTCTTTGGTCTTTCCGGCACCGGCAAGACCACACTTTCGGCTGATGCCAGCCGTACGCTGATCGGTGATGATGAGCATGGCTGGTCGGACGATGCGGTCTTCAATTTTGAAGGCGGCTGCTATGCCAAGATGATCCGTCTGTCCGAAGAAGCAGAGCCGGAGATTTACGCGACGACCCGCATGTTCGGCACCGTGCTTGAAAATGTGGTGATGGACCCTGTCACGCGCGAGCTTGATTTCGACGACAACTCGCTCGCAGAAAACACCCGCGGCGCATACCCGTTGGACTTCATTCCGAACACGTCGGAGAAAAATCTCGGACCTGCACCAAGCAATGTCATCATGCTTACTGCTGATGCCTTTGGGGTCTTGCCCCCGATCGCGCGCCTCACGCCAGAGCAGGCCATGTACCACTTCCTGTCGGGCTACACCGCTAAGGTTGCGGGCACTGAAATCGGCGTCACCGAGCCCGAGGCAACCTTCAGCACGTGTTTCGGCGCGCCCTTCATGCCGCGCCACCCCAGCGTCTATGGTAACCTCCTGAAAAAGCGCATTGCCGAAGGCGGTGTGCAGTGCTGGCTGGTCAATACGGGCTGGACCGGCGGCAAGTACGGGGTTGGCAATCGCATGCCGATCAAGGCCACCCGGGCTCTGCTTAACGCGGCGCTGGACGGCAGCCTGAACAACGCCGAATTCCGCAAGGATCCCCATTTCGGTTTTGAAGTGCCGATTTCCGTACCTGGTGTGGACAGCGCGATTCTCGATCCGCGTTCGACCTGGGCAGACAAGGATGAATATGATCGCACCGCTGACAAGCTGGTGCGACTGTTCGTTGACAACTTTGCTGACTTCGAAGCGCATGTGGATGAAGGCGTGCGCCAGGCTGCGCCTCACACAGTGGCAATCGCCGCCTGAGCCCAATTTCTCAGTTGGAGAGGGAAGCCCCGCCCGGCCGACCGGCTGGAGCGGGGCTTTTTCGTTCAGCCCACTGCCTTGCTGCGACAAATGGCCTGATTAGTTCTTTTCTTTGTTCTATCGGGCGCTTAGCCTGTCTGCTCCTATCCATAGCGGAGAGACAGCGATGAGCATGCTTGACGGTATCCTGAAGAACATTGGCGGCGCGCCAGATGATGTTGCAAACCTTGCCGAAAAGGTCGGTATCGATCCGCGCATGGCCGAGAAGGCAATCGCGGTACTGGGACAAA
The DNA here is from genome assembly GCF_043702085.1 of Altererythrobacter sp. GH1-8. Taxonomy (GTDB): domain Bacteria; phylum Pseudomonadota; class Alphaproteobacteria; order Sphingomonadales; family Sphingomonadaceae; genus Erythrobacter. The sequence continues at coordinate 1,462,643 of NZ_CP171690.1, forward strand.
CCCACCAGATGCAAGGCGACACGGTAGAGCTTGCATCTGCCAAGACCGGCCTTGATGCAGGCATCCTCAATCAGATTGTCTCGCAAATCGGCGGTGAAGGTTCGCTGATGGAATTCGCCAATGCGATCAAGGATGATCCCTCCTCGTTCATGGACCTGCTCGACCGTGATGGCGATGGCAACGCGCTCGACGATATTGCCGGGATGGCCAAGAGCCTGTTTGGCAAGAACTAGGGCGAGGTCCTTTCGGGCCAAGCCCTGCGGATGGCGACATGCGGGTGAATTGCGGGGTCAGGCTCATCTAAAGGGAGATGACTCCGTTTTCAGCCCTTCACGAGGCACGTCTTGCGCCGCTGCGAGGCATGCGTGCAATGTTCGAGGCGGCGGAGTGCCTACTATCGAGCGATGCGCCATTCAGAGGCCCGCGCAGCCCCCTTTTTTAACCGCACCGATCCCTGCGCGGGAAGCGCTGGAAGGCTTGTGATCAAGCAGGTTCCGGGGCGATCTGGCCGAGCAGAGCATCTGCATCTGCCGACTGTGTCAGCGCCCCTCAATCGAGGAATTGAGAAGGCACTTTTCCGCCATTGAGCGCGAGATGCTGCATAGTCACTTTATGGAGCCAGATGTTGTCTTCGGCAGAGCCTGAATAGTCGCTCCGGCCCAGTTCCTGCGCCAGTTCCTTGCGATTACCATAGCTCGAATCGACGCCGATCAGCTTCATCAGATCGACGATTGATGTGCGCCAGTTGAGCTTGTCAGCGCCGTCCATTGCATCGAGTCGCTCCTCCACGTTGACGACCGTGGTCGGGGCAGGGCTGGGCTTTGCGGCAGGAGCTGCCTGAGCGGCGGGAGCGATTACTGTTTCTTCCGTATCATCATCACCGAAGATTGCGCTCTTGATTGAACTGAAAATTCCCATGAGTTTCCCTCTCTGCTGGACGTTCCTGCAGTGTTGCAGTTTTCCGGGACAATTCAAGCAGAACTCGGTGATTGGCTGTGTTGGCTTGCCTACACGAAAGGACAGTGAGATAGGATCGGCATGAATCTCGTGTTGTCCCTAGTCATGCTTGCGGCTGGCGCCTTGCTTGCCGGAGCGTTTGTCTACTGGCGCCGGACGGGGCAGACCAAGCAGCCACTTCTCATGCTGCTGCTGGCGGTGATCGCAATCCTGAACGTCGCGATCTGGACGGTGCCGACCAAAGATGGAAAAGCCCCGGTCGATGCGATTGCATCGACCGGGTGAGTTGTTGCGGCAACGGGGGATGCCGCTCTTGGATTGGTTAGTCGGGCAGCTGCCAGTGGATTGCACTGGTATAGATGCCGCTGGTGGCTGAGCCATCGCTGCTCCTCGCAGGCTCGAACCGGGCACGCTTCGTAATCAGCGCACATGTCGCCTGATCGAGCACGCTGTGCCCGGTTGAACGTGTGATCGAGCATTTCTCGACACGACCTTGCTTGCTTATCTGCAGCGAGAACGAAGCGCGTCCTGAGAACCCTTCGCGGATCCAGCGGCTCTTGTAGTCGCTATCGGTGATCCAGCGCGAAGGATCGCCGCGCGGAATCGCAGCCACTGGTTCTATGGCGCCGAAGCCTGCGCCGGTACCGGGTCGGGGGGATGGAATGATTCGCTCGATTGGACCTGGCGGCGGGATGTCGGGAGTGGTCCACCGGATCGGCGTGTCGGTCGCAAAGCTGACCGGGGGATCGGGAACGACGACCGGTTGCTGAGAGACAGGCTTATTGTCGATGGGGTCAGGTTTGGGATCGGGTGGCGGGGGCGGAGGAATTTCCTTCCATTCGCGTGCGGGCATGGGCCCTGTATCGATAATCGGCCCGATCACCTGTGACACACTCAGCCCGACAACGATGATTCCGCCAATTGCGACATGAGCGAGGGCTGCTCCCGCGATTCCTGCCGACCTTTGCTGCAAACTCTGTGCATCTGCGTAAGCCATATCCAATCTCCTTAAGGCAACTCTCCATTGGTTTCCCAAAAACTGGGTTTCATCGGGCCACTAAATTATTGATCTTGCTGCGACTCCGATTTACGAATGTTACAACATAACTTAGCGATTGTAAAATTCCGACACTGCTCACGCAGCTCGCGCAATACTCGGTGCGGCGCAAAATGCGCCGAATTCAAGCGGTTGGAGTGGAAAGGCCTGAGAGGCGAGGAAGCACCTCTCAGCCGGGGATCATCACTTGATCGGGCAGTCCGGGTCGAGTCGGAAATTCAGGTAATTGTCGACCGAACCCATCAGGTCTTCGAGCTCATTTTCGAAGAAGTGATTGGCGCGCGGGATTTCCTCATGATGGATCGTGATGTGCTTTTGCGTGCGCAGTTTGTCGACCAGCTTCTGGACAGCACTTGGCTGCACGACGGTGTCGCTTGCGCCCTGGATGAAGATCCCGCTCGCAGGGCAAGGCGCAAGGAAGCTGAAGTCATACATGTTCGCGGGCGGCGCGACAGAGATGAAGCCGCGCACTTCGGGGCGGCGCATCAGCAATTGCATGCCGATAAGCGCGCCGAAGCTGTAACCGGCGACCCAAGTGGTCTGCGCCTCGGGATGGATTGACTGCACCCAGTCCAATGCGCTTGCTGCGTCTGACAGTTCGCCAATACCATTGTCAAAGCTGCCCTGGCTGCGGCCTACGCCGCGAAAATTGAAGCGCAAGGTGGCAAAGCCGCGGTCGGCAAAGGTCTTGTACATGCGCTGCACGATCCGGTCATTCATCGTGCCGCCGCCTTCCGGATGCGGATGCAGGATCATGGCCACAGGCGCGCGCGGGCGGGGTGGCGGAGAGAAACGACCTTCAAGACGGCCTTCTGGGCCGGGAAAGATGACGGATGGCATCGATGGGACCTTAAACTGTGTTGCATCGCCGGGTGGCGCGCATGAAAGCGGGCTCTATATAGGGACGAATGCAGATTTCGCAATTTTTTGTGGGGCTATCCCATCACTGAACGGATTTATCTCGATCACGCGGCGACATCGCCTTTGCGGCCTGAGGCCAAGGCAGCAATGGAGGAGGGGTTTCGCATCTGGGCGAACCCGTCTTCTCCTCATGCCGAAGGGCGCAAGGCGAAGGCCGCGCTGGAGGATGCGCGTGAGCGTGTGAAGCGCGCGCTCAGCTGGGATGGCGAGGTGATTTTCACAAGCGGCGCGAGCGAGGCGGCGGCGCTCGCTCTGCATCAGGCTGATGCAGGAGCACGCATTGTCAGCGCCGTCGAACACGATTGCATCTTGCAAGCGGTTCCTGACGCAGAGCGCTTGCCGGTCCAAGAGTGCGGTCAATTGGATTGGGAGGCTCTTGCTGATGCAATTCAAACCGAGCGCCCGCTTGTGGCGGTTCAGCACGCCAATTCTGAAACTGGCAATCAGCAGCTCATTCCCGAGGTTTATCGAATAGTCCAAGAAGCCGAAGGGCTTCTCCTCGTTGATTGCGCACAGACAGCTGGCAAGATCAATCTGCCTGAGTGCGACATGGCTATTATTTCTGCTCACAAGTTTGGCGGGCCGATTGGGGTAGGAGCGCTGTTGGTACGCGATTTCTCCATGCTGAAGCCCACCGGAGGTCATGAACGCGGTTATCGGCGGGGAACGGAGAATTTGCCGGGGATTTTGGGCATGGCCGCCGCGCTTGAAATTGACCCATATTGGTTTTCGAGTGCGCCAAGTGCGCTCTATGAGCTCGAAAGTCCTTGCAAGGAACTTGGAGGAACGTGGTTGGAAGAGCGCCTTTCAGATCCTCTATGGTATCTTCAGGCAATCGCGATGCCAAATATGAGCGCATCCGCTCAGGTCATGCGCTTCGACATGGCCGGGATCGCGGTCTCGCAAGGCAGTGCGTGTTCCAGTGGGACGATGAAGACGAGCCGGGTTCTTGATGCAATGCAGGTCCCTCCTGAAATCGCAGCGAACACAATCAGGGTGAGTCTTGGCTGGAACACCACGCGCACCGAAGTAGAGCGCTTTTGCGAAGTTTGGCTAGAGCTGGCGAAATCATGATCTACCTCGACTATCAGGCCACAACCCCGCTTGCGCCCGAAGCGCGCGATGCCATGCTGCGCTGGCTCGACGGACCCGAAGGCACGGGCTTTGGCAATCCGCACAGTTCGCACCGCATGGGACGGATGGCTGCTGCCGCGGTCGAGGCCGCGCGCGAGAAGGTCGCCGCGCTCTTCCCTCCGGGCGGCAAAGTGATCTTCACCGGCGGCGCGACAGAGGCCCTCAACCTCGCGATCCGCGGCTCTGGTACAGGCGGCTCTGTCTCTGTCAGCGCGATCGAACATTCCGCGGTTGGCGATACCGCAGCAGCTGCGGGCAAGCGGCATGTCCTCAACGTCTCGAAAGAGGGGCAGTGCAACACCGCGCAGGATGTGCCTGACGATGTGCGCCTGATCGCGGTGATGCAGGTCAATAACGAGATCGGGACCATTCAACCGACCTTGGACTGGCACCGCAAAGCCAAGGAGAACAATGCCTTGTTCCTCGTCGATGCGGTACAAGCTTACGGCAAGATGGAAGTGACCGGCGCGGATATGATCGCGGTCAGCGCGCACAAGTTCCACGGGCCCAAGGGCGTTGGCGCGCTGTGGTTGCGCGACGGGGTCGAGCTGACCGAACAGCAGACCGGCGGCGGGCAGGAGCACGGGCTGCGTTCCGGCACGCTCAGCCCCGCGCTGATCGCAGGGTTCGGCGCGGCAGCCGCGCTCGCGAAGGAGCGGATGGAAGAGGATGCGGCACATGTCGAAGCGCTGTGGCACCGGGCGCGCGACATGTTCGACGGATGGGAGCTGAACGGCAGCGCGGATGCGCGCTATCGCGGCAATCTCAACCTGCGCAAGGACGGCCTGGATGTCGCACGCCTGATGTCGGACGTGCGCGATGTGATGTTCAGCGCCGGGTCTGCCTGCGCGTCCGGCTCTGGCCGCCCGAGCCATGTGCTGAAAGCCATCGGCCTCAGCGACCACCAAGCGAAAAGCTCGATCCGGCTGGGCTTCGGTCGCTACACCAGCCTGGAAGAGCTGGAACTTGCGGCGGGCAAACTCATTTCTGCTGCGAAGGAGCAAAGTGTTTGAGCATCACCGTCCACTTCATTGATCCGGATGGCAATACCATTTCGGCTGAGGCCGAGCCGGGCGACAATCTCCTGCGCGTCGGGCAAGCAGCGGGCTTGCCGCTGGAGGGGACCTGCGAAGGGCAAATGGCGTGCTCGACCTGCCATGTGGTGGTCGATGCCGAGTGGTTCGACAAACTCGCCGAAGCTTCCGAGGAAGAGGAAGACATGCTCGACTTTGCTGCCGGCGTGCGCCGCACGAGCCGCCTTTCCTGCCAGATCACGCTTGGCGAGGAACTGGACGGGTTATCGGTCACCGTCCCCGCCGATGCTCACGATGCGAGACGGATGTAGTCACAGCGCTATGGCATCCACCACTGGAATCTCATTGCGCGAGCGCGTGCGCGCCTTTGTCGAAGCCAGGCGTTTCGAACATGCCATCACGGCTGTGATCGTGATCAACGCGATCGGGCTGGGGATGGAAACATCGCCTGCGATCATGGAGCGCTTCGGCGGGGTCATCTCCACGCTGGACCGGCTGGCGATTGGCATCTTTGTCGTCGAACTGGCGCTGAAGCTGTTCGTGTACCGACTCAGCTTCTTCAGGAACGGCTGGAATGTGTTCGACTTCGTGATCGTCAGCGTCGCGCTTGTCCCGGCCAGCCAGCAATTCTCCGTCCTGCGCGCGCTGCGTATCCTGCGCGCCTTGCGGCTGATCTCGGTCGTGCCAAGTATGCGCAAGGTCATAGTCGGCCTGTTCAGCGCGATACCCAGCATCGGCACGGTCATCGTCATGCTGGTGCTGCTGTTCTATATCAGCGCGGTGATGGCAACGAAGCTGTTCGGCGGGGCGTTTCCCGAGTGGTTCGGGACGCTTGGCGCCTCGCTCTATTCGCTGTTCCAGATCATGACGCTGGAAAGCTGGTCGATGGGCATCGTGCGCCCGGTGATGGAAGTCTACCCCTATGCCTGGGCGTTCTTCGTGCCCTTCATCCTGCTCACCAGCTTCATCGTGCTCAACCTGTTCATCGGTGTGATCGTCAACGCAATGTCCGAAGCCACCGATGAAGAAGCGCACGACGAGCGCGAGGAAATCCTGCGTGAGCTGCGCGGCCTTCGCGCAGAGATCGGCGCCTTGCGCAAGGCTGCGGAAAAAGGCGACTGACATCGCTTTTTGTGGGCTTTCGCCCTCCCTTATGCGGCGCACGCTTGCTAAGCGGTTCGCATGTCAGATGTTACCGACTTGCCTGCTGAAGACCCATTCGACCAGATCGTCGACGCGCCGTTCGATTCCGCGCTGGAGGAGCGTTATCTCGTCTATGCGCTCTCGACTATCACCGCGCGTTCGCTGCCCGACCTGCGTGATGGGCTGAAGCCGGTTCATCGCCGCCTCTTGTGGACCATGCGGCAGCTGAAGCTAGCCCCTGACAGCACCTTCAAGAAGTCCGCGCGCGTCGTGGGCGAAGTGATCGGCAAGTACCACCCGCATGGCGACACCGCTGCGTATGACGCGATGGTGCGGCTCGCGCAGGACTTCTCGCTGCGCTACCCGCTGGTCGAGGGACAGGGCAATTTTGGCAATATCGATGGCGATAATGCTGCCGCTTACCGCTATACTGAAGCACGCCTGACCAAAACCGCAATGCAGCTGATGGAAGGGCTGGACGCAGGGACAGTCGATTTCATCCCGACCTATAATGGAGAGGAACAGGAACCGGAGCTGATGCCCGGCCTGTTCCCCAACCTGCTTGCAAATGGGGCGAGCGGGATCGCAGTGGGCATGGCGACCAGCATCCCCAGCCACAATGTTGCCGAAGTGATCGACGCCACGCTTGAGCTCATCGACAACCCTCATGTCGAGCACCAGCGATTGATGGAGCTGTTCGCCGGTCCGGACTTTGCCACGGGCGGCCAGATCGTCGACAGCAAGGAATCGATTGCAGAGGCCTATGCGACGGGGCGCGGGTCTTTTCGCGTGCGCGGCGTCTTCCATGCGGAAGAAGCGAAGGACGCGGCGGATCAGCAGGCGGGAATCGAACGGCTGGGAGGGGGGCAATGGCAGCTCGTCATCAGCGAAATCCCCTATCAGGTGCAGAAGGGCAAGCTGATCGAGCAGATCGCACAGGCGATTGCCGACAAGAAGCTTCCGATCCTCGATGATGTCCGCGACGAGAGTGACGAGCAGATCCGCATCGTGCTCGTGCCGCGCAGCCGCAATGTCGATCCCGAGCTCTTGAAGGAATCGATCTTCAAGCTGACCGACATGGAAACTCGCTTCAGCCTGAATCTGAACGTGCTCGATCACACGCGCACCCCGATGGTTATGGGGCTGAAGGAACTGCTTGAGAACTGGGTCCGCAGTCAGATCGAGATCCTGCAGCGCCGCACGCAGCACCGGCTTGAGCAGATCGCCAAGCGGCTGGAACTGGTGGAAGGCTACATCATCGCTTTCCTCAATCTCGACCGGGTGATCGAGATCATCCGTACCGAGGATGAGCCAAAGCCGGTGATGATGGCGGAATTCAACCTCACCGACCGACAGGCCGAAGCGATCCTTAACATGCGGCTTCGGTCCTTGCGCAAGCTGGAAGAAATGCAGCTGCGCCAGGAAAAGGACGATTTGCTGGCTGAACAGGACGATTTGCAGAAACTGCTCGAAAGCCCCGCGCGTCAGCGCACGCGGCTGAAGCGCGACCTCAAGGAACTGCGCAAGGATTATGCCGAGGACACCGCGCTCGGGGCTCGGCGCACGCGGATCGAAGAAGCTGCACCAACGGTTGAATTCTCGATGGACGCGATGATCGAGAAGGAACCGGTCACGGTCGTGCTGTCGAAAAAGGGCTGGATCCGTGCGGCCAAGGGTCATGTCGAGCTCGGCGAGGATGGCTGCGGCGATTTTAAGTACAAGGAAGGCGATGGGCCAGCCTTCGCGCGCCATTGCCAGACGACCGACAAGATCTTGATCGCGGCAGAAAACGGCCGGTTCTACACGCTCGGCTGCGACAAGCTGCCGGGTGCGCGCGGATTTGGCGAGCCGGTCCAGTCGATGATCGACCTTGAGGCAGAGACCAGGATCGCTGGGATGATCGTGCACAAGGAAGGCGGGCGCCTGCTGCTCGCCTCGAGCCTTGGCAAGGGCTTTGTCGCGGAAACTTCCGAGCTGCTCGCAGAGACCCGTAAAGGAAAGCAGGTCGTCAATCTGAAGAACGGCGCGAAGCTGGTGGTGATGCGGGAGATTGCGGAAAGCCATGACCACGTCGCTTGCGTGGGCGACAACCGCAAGCTGGTGGTGTTCAACCTGGAAGAGGTTCCGCTGCTGGGACGAGGGCAAGGTGTGACCTTGCAGCGTTATCGCGATGGCGGGCTCTCGGATGCCAAGACCTTCACTCTGGAAGAGGGGCTCAGCTGGCAAATGGGCGGGAAGGGTGACCGGACCCGGACCGAGAACGAGATCTGGCAGTGGAAGGTGGCGCGCGGCGGGGCCGGGCGTTTACCGCCGCAGGGCTTCCCCAAGGACAATCGATTTTGAGGACGAAAAAGGGCCGCGAAGCGATTGCTTGGCGGCCCCCTTTAAAGTGTCTGACCGGGTGGCTTAGCCGCCAACCTGCTCCAGCGCTGCCATGATATCTGCATGGTTGGCGAGCGCAAACAGAGTGCCGTCCACATCGGCTGCAAAGAAATTCTGCGGCAGCGTCACGAGCTGCTCGTCCGCGGTCTTCACGATGACGTTTTCGTCAGTGATTTCGTCGATCAAACCAAGCGATTGCTGGTCAGCGGTGATAACTTCCGCGCCGACCACGAGCGCAGCTTCCAGGCGGGCTGCCGCTTCTGCTTCGGCTGCGGCTTGCGCCTCTGCAGCAGCCTGCTGCTGTGCTGCAAGCTGGGCTGCCATCATCTCGTCAATCTGGCCCTTGGTCGCGTTAACGCTGTAGCCGATTTCGCGCTGGCCGATCAATTCAGCCGGGAGCGGAGCCTCGTGCGAGCCGGTGTCAATCGTGACAATGCCGTCGGCGTTGCTGACAACCTTGCCGATCGGCTTGTCATCATTACCGTAAACGGTTGTGCCGACATCCTGCGCATTGGCAGCCATCGGCGCGCCCACCAATGCGGTGGCGATCAGAGCGAGTTTCGCGAGTTTCATCAATGTCTCTCCAGTCGTGTGCATGAGGCTGAGGCACCCGGAACAACGGGGTCAGGCGCACAGAACGGCCTCTGGAAATGTATGGGCGAACAACCAAGGTCCGCACCAGGACGGGCGTAAGGAACAACCGAACGCAGGCATTTGCCTAAAACCTCGAACGAGATAAGGCAAGTAGGGTTCCCGCTAGCTGTCCCGGCCTGACGCTAAGCTGAAGGATCGCGCAAGACTTGAACCAGTTGCTCCTCAAGCAGCGCTTCGATGCGATCAGGGCCGGGAAAACCTTCCGCGACCCAACAGCGCTCCACTGCCCGCATGATCGCGGCGACCTGCGGACCGGCGATCACCCCGCGCCCGACAATTGTGCCTCCGCGCAGCGGAAACTCAGGCACTTGCCATCCGTCGAGCGCTGACAGTTCAGCCCCTTGCAGTAACAACCGGTCGATCGCGCCGTCCATGCCCTCGGTGTAGGCCAGTGCACGCGGGTTCTGCGCGTCCTGCGCTACCCGTGAGGCTGCACAATTCAGCTGTCCGCGCTGGGTTCTCGACAATCGCAACCGTGCCGCAACGCTGTCGGCAACTTCAGGTGCTGGCGGGAGGAGCGCTGCAAGCCTGCGGATGGCATTGGGCGCGATCCCGCTTGTGGATTCTGCCGCGATCAGTCGCTTTAAGGCCTCCACATGGCACGCCTGGGCTTCCGGCAGGATGACTTGCAGCACACCCCGCTCACGCATTCGTGCAATGGTAGCCGAGGGATCGGGCAGCCCAAGCAGATTGAGCAGCTCCATCGCGATGCGCTCGCGGCTGAGGCCCTTCAATGTATGCGCAAGCGCCGCGCATGCCTCCTCCGCCGCCTCGTCCAGGTCTGCCCCAAAGCGTGACTGGAACCGGTAGTAGCGCAGGATCCGCAAGTGATCCTCGCGAATACGCTCATGCGGGTCACCGATAAAGCGCACACGGCGCGCATCCAGATCCTCAAGCCCGCCAAAATAATCGGAAATCTCAAGCGTTTCAGGATGAGCGTAGAGCGCGTTGATCGTGAAGTCGCGGCGGCTCGCATCCTCTTGCCATTTGGTTGCGAAGGCGACCGTCGCGCGCCTGCCATCGGTCGCTACATCGCGCCTCAAGCTGGTGATCTCAACCGGACCTTCAGGCAGAACTGCAGTCAGCGTGCCATGTTCGAGCCCGGTCGGTACGATCCGGATGCCGGCCTGCCTGCAGCGTTCCATGACTGCGTCAGGCAGCAGCGGCGTTGCCCCGTCAATGTCTTTGACCGGGAGAGCGAGCAGGGTGTCGCGCACTGCACCGCCCACCCATCGCAGGTTTTCCGCGCCCAGCGCTGCGGTGAGCTGTCTCAGCCCTTCGCGCCTTGTCCAGTCTGCTGCAGGTAACTTCCCCATGCGTCTCTATTCGCCGCACGCCCCCCCAAGGTCAATCGCGCGTGAACAAAGCGTCGACATCGATCCGGCGCGAAAGGTTGGCGATGATCGCAGCCGTGACGCCCCAGATACGATAACCTTGGTAGTCCATTTCGAGGTATCGGCGCACCGCACCGCGCCAGAATGCTTCTTGTTCGGTCCAGTTCTCAAGTCGAAGCAGCAGATCGAGCGGAGCTTCAAACCAGGCGTCGACTTCGGTCGGATTGGGGCTGAGCGCGTGGGTTGCGTGCGCGGTAACGACGGCAAGCACTGGTGTCACATCAAAGCCCGTGCCGGTCTGATAACGGTCGGTTGTCCCGATCACGTCCACATGAACGGGATCGAGCGCGATTTCCTCATGCGCTTCGCGCAGCGCGGCGGTAATGGCATCCTCTCCGGGATCGATTTTCCCGCCCGGGAGCGCGACCTGGCCCGGATGATCGCGCATGTCTTTGGGACGCTGAGTGAGGAGTATGCCAGGCCGTTCGCGGTCAGTCACTGCGATCAGCACCGCCGCTGCCGATGTTCGCGTCGCATCAGCAAACCGCGCATCGCTCATCAGGCCAGCCACTTCACGGCTGTGCCCTTCGTCAAGCAAGCGGGACAGGCGCCCGGCGAGAGGCGACGACGGCGCCTTCATGATGGGATCAGGCTGAACGTCTCACCGCCGCTTGCAACGCGCATATCATCGCTTTCACCAAGTGCGATCTCCGCCAGTTGCTGCCAGGTTGAACGGTTGAGCCGCGCTTCGCAGCCGCGCCGGACATGGAGGTAGATGGCTGGCGTTTCAGGGTCTCCCGCAGCGCGCAAGGGGTGTTCCGGCCCCGCGATAATGAACTCATCAGTGTTCAACCGGAACGCCAGGCCGCTCTCTCGCCGCGCAACATCGGTGGCGATGAAGGCCGCATCTTCTACGTCGATGCTGAGCTTTTCAAACGGACTGACAAGCCAGTGTGCGCCGTCCTCGTCGCGTTTGAGCAGACCGGAAAAGGCGCGGACCATCGCGTCGCGCGTGATTGGGGACCCATCGTGAAACCATTGGCCATCAGCGGCGATCCGCATCCCGCTATCGCCAGTTTTTTGCGGTGCCCAGCCATCGACCGGCGGCAGCTTGCGCGCAGCGACTTGATCGGCAATTTCTGCGAGCGTCAGTTCTGCAAGATGGGGCGGGGGTTCGTACGGCATTGGCGGCCAATCAGATGGCAGAACTGCATGGCAGGCTCAAGCCTTACCCTTCCCACGGCCCCAGCATTCCTTCGACCGGCAAAACGGCTGGGTTGTCACAACGCACCAGTAAACGTTTGCAATCGTTGGGGCCAGGGCAATGCCAGCCGCCGGTATGTTCGGCGCTGAAACCCCAGATGCCGTAATATTCGACATCGCCAATCAGAACCTGAGGCAAGGGATGGGCCGGGCTGGATGTGTCTGCGACCGCTTGCAAGCTCGCCAGCATCAGCGCCTTGCCATACCCTTCGCCCTGATGTTCCGGCAGAACTGCGACCGGCCCCACCATCAACAAGGGATGCGCGCGGCCTTCGGTATCGGTCAGCGAAACCGGCCAGATCTGGATCGTTCCTACCAGCATGTCTTCTTCATCGAGCGCGGCAAAGCTCAAAGCTGGCAGCCAGTCCATGCCTGTCCGGATGCGGTATGCCGTGCGCGCGTGACGGTCAGGGCCGAAAGCCCTGTCGAGCACTTGCTCGATCAGGTCCGGTTCGACCTGCGAAAGAGGAATGAGCGTCGCCATGAGCGCGCGCGCTTAGTGCGGCGCTCGCGCTATGTCGATACACAAACGCCATGGGTGCCCCTCTGGCGAGGCGCTTGATCCTTACTCGGCGGTCAGTTTCAGAAGCTTGCCTTCTTCCCCGTCGGTCAGCACCCAGATCGCGCCATCAGGGCCGATATCGACTGCGCGCGCGCGTGCATTTGTGCTGTAGCGGGCTGCCTCGACGGCCTCTTCGCCATCGATTTCAACGCGAACCAGTCCTTCGGACTTGAGGCCTGCAATCAATGCATCACCCTGCCACGTGCTGAACATGTCGCCATCGTAGAACACCATGTCGCCCGGTGCGATCACGGGTGACCAGGTTTCCTTGAAACGCTCGAACTCAGGGCGCGTGTCATGGTCGGGAATGTCTTCGCCGCGATAGTGCTCGCCTTCCGAGACGATCGGCCAGCCGTAATTCTTGCCGGGCTCTACCAGGTTGAGTTCATCGCCGTTCCGCGGACCATGCTCGACCTCCCACAAACGCCCTTGCGCATCCCAATCCATTCCGAGGATGTTCCGGTGGCCCCATGACCATATCTGGTCGCTCGGCGACCCCTGGCCCGCAAGTGGGTTGCCCGCTGCGGCAGAACCATCGAGATTGAGGCGCACAACCGTACCCAGATTGTTGGACGTATCCTGCGCCGGATCAAGCTCTTGCCGGTCGCCGCTCGCGAGGAAGAGATAGCTTTCGTCAGGCGCGATCGCGATGCGGTGCGAATAATGGCCGCGGCGTGAGGTCTTGGGGGTTTGCCGCCAAACGATCTCCATGTCACTGATCGTGCAGTTGGCGGCCACGCAGGCAAATTTGCCAAGGCCCATGACGGCCCCATAGGTGTCGTTCGAACCGGCTTCTGCCCATGTGAGGTAAATCGTGCGAGGCTCTGAAAGGTCAGCGGCGCTCTCGCTGGCGAGGAAGGCTATATCGCCGAGCCCACCCTGGCCGCCATAGGCAACCGTAGGCACGCCGGAAACGGGCAAGATCTTGCCAGTCGCCGTATTGATGACCTGCATCGTGCCGGCTTGTTCGGTTATGACGAGCAGCGCGGTTCCAGGTGCAAAAGCTGCCGCCCATGGCTCGTTGAACTGCGCGATTTCCTCGATCGCGACCGAGTGATCGGTGGCTGTTTCGGGCGTTTCCCCATTTGTTTGCGCGCTGCAGCTTGCAGCAATCACAGATGCGGGGAATAGGATGGCGAAGCGGTTCGATAGACTGGTCATGGTAAGCGCAACTCCTCAAAACGGGTTTGGTGCCCGGTTCCTGTTCGATGCTCCGCTGGTGGCGGGAATCGATGAGGCCGGGCGTGGTCCCTTGGCTGGCCCGGTGGTCGCAGCCGCCTGTATTCTGGGGCCTGATTATCCTCAAGGCCTCGATGATTCCAAGAAACTTTCGGCCAGGCGCCGCGCTGTGCTCGACGAACAAGTGCGTGCCAGCTGTGCCTGGGGTGTCGGCGTGGTCGATGCGCGAGAAATCGACACGCTCAATATCCTCGTCGCAACCATGACCGCGATGACCCGCGCGGTTGAACATCTTGTGGCGGCAATGGGCGCAGAGCTGCATGAGGCGCTGATCGACGGAAACATGACGCCGCACGGCCGTGCCAAAGGCTGGCGCTGGCCCGCCCGCGCGATTGTGGGCGGGGATGGCAAGGAGCCAGCGATCTCGGCAGCATCCATCATTGCCAAGGAATGGCGCGACCGGCTGATGCGTGAAGCAGCCCGCGAGCACCCCTGCTACGGATGGGACCGGAACAAGGGATATGGAACAGCAGAGCACATGGAAGCGTTGCGAATTCATGGACCATCCCCATATCACCGCCACAGCTTTGCGCCGGTTGCGCAGGCGAGCCTGCTCTAGGCAGCTTTAGGAACTTTCATTCATCATGCTTGAAGCCATAATCCTGAGCGTACTGGGCCTGATTGGCCTTGCCGTTGGCGGCGAGTTCCTCGTGCGCGGTTCTGTCGCGATTGCGCACAGGCTCGGCGTATCGAACCTTGTGACAGGGCTTGTCATTGTCGGCTTTGCCACAAGCATGCCGGAAATGGTCGCCAGCGTGGAAGCCGCGCTGATGGGTTCGCCCGAGCTTGCCTGGGGCAATATCGTCGGCTCGAACCTTGCGAACACGCTGCTGATCCTGGGTGTGACCGCTCTGGTCGCCCCGATTGCCTTGAAAGGCACGGGCAAGCGCGATGCCGTGGTCGCTCTGGGTGTCACGCTGCTGCTCTGGGGGATCACCTATGCGCAGACGGGCTCCATCTGGATCGGCATGGTCCTGCTCGCTGGCCTCATTGCCTATATCTACTGGCGCTACAATCACCCGCGCGCGGATGATGAGGACGAGGAAGAGGAAGCCGATCTCAAGCCGCTGATGGCGGCAGTTGCGTTCCTCGGCGGGCTTGGTCTGCTGGTCGCAGGCGGTACCGCGCTGGTCACCGGGGCGATTGACCTCGCGCGCGTATTCGGAGTGAGCGAGACTGTTATCGGGCTCACCATTGTTGCCGTCGGGACCTCTCTGCCAGAGCTCGCCGCATCCGTCGCGGCTGCCCTGCGCGGCAAGCCGGGATTGGCTCTCGGCAATGTGCTCGGCTCCAACATCTACAACATCCTGCTGATCGGCGGGGTAACGATGATGGTCGCGCCAGTTGCTGTGCCAGCGTCGTTGCTGGGCTTCGAATTTGCGCTGCTCGCATTTTCCGCACTCGCGCTGCTTTTGCTGCTTGCAGTGGGCAATAATATCGGTCGGCTGGCGGGCTTTCTCCTGGCGGGCGTATTCGCGCTCAACACCGCATTCGTGTTCGCAGGCTGAGATTTCGCCGAGAAATTTGCAATCAGCCAGGGGGGTGAGTCCGCAAAGTCACACCCCATCATCTCGAGTCCCCAAAAGCGGCTGAGACTCAATATCTTGTGCGGGACTCCTTTTGTTCCGTCATAGCTAACGCCGAATTAACCATAATAGCCGATAATTCTGTTCTTGACGCGGGACTCCATAGGACTCACCCTGTGGATAACTCTGCTGAAGGAATGTGATTATGGGGGTCCTGGAGACCACGAAAACGCGCGCGGCGCGTCTTGAAACCGCTGTGGAACTGCCCATCGGGCAGATCCTTGATGGTGACTGCGTGGAGGCTATGCGCAAGCTTCCCGACGCGAGCGTGGACCTCGTCTTCGCGGACCCGCCATACAATCTCCAGCTGGGCGGCGACCTCAATCGCCCCGATGGCAGCCATGTCGATGCCGTGACCGATCACTGGGATCAGTTCGAGAGCTTCAAGATTTACGACGATTTCACTCGGCGATGGCTGACTGAGGCGAAGCGCGTCCTGAAGCCCGATGGCGCCTTGTGGGTGATCGGCAGCTATCACAACATCTACCGTGTCGGTGCGATCCTGCAGGACCTGGGTTTCTGGATCCTCAACGACATTGTCTGGCGCAAATCGAACCCGATGCCCAATTTCAAGGGCACGCGCTTTACCAATGCGCATGAGACGCTACTGTGGTGCAGCCAGGGCGAGAAGGCGAAATACCACTTCAACTACCGCGCGATGAAGACCCTCAATGACGAGCTCCAGATGCGCAGCGACTGGGTGCTGCCGATCTGTGCGGGCGCGGAGCGGTTGAAAGAGGGCGGCCACAAGGTTCACCCGACGCAAAAGCCGGAAAGCCTGCTCTACCGCGTGCTGCTCGCGACGACGGAGAAGGGCGACGTGGTGCTTGATCCGTTCTTCGGTACCGGCACGACCGGAGCGGTCGCGAAGCGTTTGGGCAGATCATGGATCGGCTGCGAGCGTGAGAATGTCTATCGCGACGCTGCCTACAAACGGATCGAAAAGGAGCTGCCGCTGGATGAAAGCGCGCTCCAGACCATGCAAAGCAAGAAGAACGCACCTAAGGTGGCATTCGGTGCGCTGGTCGAAAGCGGTTACTTGAAACCAGGGACCGAGGTGTTCGACAAGAAGCGCCGCTGGATTGCCACGGTCCGCGCGGACGGCTCGCTCGCGATTGGCAAGCAGACCGGTTCAATCCACGGGCTTGGCAAAGAATTACAGGACGCGCCGAGCTGCAACGGCTGGTCCTTCTGGCACTATGAAGAGGGCGGCGAGGTCAAGCCGATCGACGCGGCACGTCAGATGTATTTGCTTGCAACAGAGGATTGAAGAGCAACTGCTGGATCAACTCCAGTCCTGATGTCGGCCATTGGGGTGAAAAGCGGACGGGGCGTGAGCAGGCAATTTCAGTCATTGCGCTTTGGGTTTTCGGTGCGTCAGAAGGGCTGATCATCGATAGGCTTGCTGTTTGCAGACGGACCCTCGCGCACTTCTGAATAGTCAGCCTCGGCCCTCGCCATTGTGAGGTTACCTTCAGCGATCAGCTGCTCTCCAGCGAGCCTGTCTTCTTCTGCGTCATTGACCTTGGCTTCAGAGGCAGCAAGGTCTTTTCGGGCGTCAGCAAGTTGCTTCCTGGCCTTCGCTAATGTTCGATTGCTTTCGGCAACCATCCGCTCCCCATTGTTGACCTGCTGTTTGCCAACAGACCACGCATCGCCGTATCCGGCGATCTTATCGCCACGCTGCGTGATGAGCTCTCCCGTATCCATTGGCGAGTTGGGCGATCCGGCGCATGCGGCCAGAAGCAATACTGCGGTAAGCGCAAGCGGCGAGTGTCGGAATATTGTCATGGTTGTTTCCTTTGGCTTGCCGGTTCGGTCGCATCCGGCGCTAATTTCAGCTTGATGCGAGACGATGCGGCTTGAATTAGTCATTGCGCTCTCGCCAAGTCCTGCTCGATGGAACGTAGAAACACTTCGCCATATTGCTCCGTGGAACTATAGTCCTGCTCGTACTCTCCGAGTGTATGACAAGGGCCAAACGCGGCCTTGAGCCGACTAAGAACTTCGGGAGAGTCTTCTGCCAGGTGGCGGATCAGGGCTTGCAGAATGCGTGCGTGTGCCAGCACCCTGCGCTCGAGATCAGTTTCTTGTGGTTCCACTAAATTATCCTTTTTCTTCGACAGAATGATCCGCCGAAAGCTTTCTGCGGGAACCACCAGAATATTGCGCCGGGGAATATGTAGGCAAAGAGTCCTGCCTGATAACTGGGTCCGTCGTTCCGACGACGGCACCGCCCTCGTTCTCCCACTCATTTGTCGCGGCGCGGACCGCGCTCCGTCGTTCAGGCTCTACTCGCATTTGCCTGGCCCCGGGCCGCGTTCGTCGCGTGGCCAGCCATCTTCAATGAGGCCGCGCGAGCGTCTCCATTCGGTGATGCGCTCGCCATAATATCCGGCAAGTTCGCGATAGATCACTCGGCCCTCAAGGGTATCAGCTTGCTGAGCGTTGAGCTGCGCCAACTGGTGATCGCGGAGCAGTTTGTTAATTTCCATTTCAGGCGCCTGACTTTTCGGATGACTTTGGTGCATGCTTTCGCAGCGCACGCAATCGCTGTGCGCAACGAATTATCTGGTCCCAGTGGAGTTGGCGTTCCCCCCTTCGACCGTTCTGCCTGGCCTTAACAGCGGCAGCTTGATGGAAATGCAGTTTCTCATCGAGTTCCATGATCCTGGCCTTCCAGGCTCATTAAGGGTCGAAGGTATGCTCGGGGATCAAACGGTGGGAATGATCCCCGAACAGCTCTCGGGGCTAGCCTTGCTGGGCTTGCGCCTGTTCCTTGGCAGCGTTCGGCTGCTCGCCCTGCTGATGCAGATGGATCGCGTAGCGCTTGCCGTTGTCGGCGTCCTTGACCTTGTAGCCATACCGTTCGCCCTGTTCCGGGGCATGGGCCTCGTCTGCCAGGTCGGACTTGCGGAAGGCGAGCACGTCACCTCCGTTTTCCGGGGTAATCCGGCCCTTGCCAGAGCTACTGTCGTAGTTCTTGATTTTGCCATAATATGTCATTGTTCGTTACCTTCGCGTAGGCGTGCAGCGCGCCAGAATGGACCCGGCTGCGACTAAGAGGCGAAACTGAAGGAGGCGGTTCCAACTTGGAAACCCTGGACCGTCGATTGCGACTGGTAGCTAACTCTAAGGTGGGGATCGCGAGGGTCAAATACAACCCATGAGGTGGTTTTTCTTTGCTCTCTGAGCACTCGGATTGGACGACCGCAAATAGCCGTTAGTGGACATTGCCGCATTACGCTGTCCTACCTTCCTCTACCCCACTAAACCGGGGGAATGTTTTCCTCGCTCCCCTTCCAATCCGCGCGCCGATACACGAACGCAGACCGGCAAGATTTTTTGAGCCCGGGACTGTGTAACATGTGTATCCAACATCAGATTTACAGCTGTGAGGGCGTGCGATGAGCGAGCAGGTCTACATCAGCCCGCTGACGATGATCTCCGGACCGCAAGCGGCAGAGGGCAAGGCGGTGCGGATCGCAGGCGGAATGGTCTATGCGCGCGAATTCGCGGTGATCCTGCGGCAGGACGGCAAGGTCACACAGCGATGGCTATGCGATTCTGACGAGATATCCGAAGTGCTGGGCAAACTTCCAGCGAGCGTCGCGGATGAAGCGCAGGCGCAGCTGACCAATCTGATGCTGAAGCATCCCCCGCTCGAGCTCGGCTCTCGCACCATCCGGCTCGACCAGCCTCAGATCATGGGCATCCTCAACGTGACGCCCGACAGCTTTTCTGACGGGGGCAAGTTTCTCGATGATCTTGATGCAGGGCGCGAGCACGCCTCCGCCATGCTGGAAGCAGGCGCGGCGATTATCGATATTGGCGGGGAAAGCACGCGTCCCGGTGCTGCGGCGACGTGGGAAGGCGATGAGAAGGAGCGCGTCCTGCCTGCGGTGGAATATTGCTCTGCGATGGGCGCTGCGATCAGCATCGATTCTCGTCGCGCGGGCGTGATCGAGGCCGCGCTTGCTGTGGGCGCGCATGCGATCAATGACGTATCGGCTTTGCGCTACGATCCGCGCACCGCTCAGCTTGCAGCCAGCACCGGATGCCCTGTAATCCTGATGCACGCGCCGGGTTCAGGCGAGGACCTTCATGCCGACGGAAACTACACCAGCGTGGTGTTCGATGTGTTTGACGGCCTCAAGCAACGCCGAGATGCGGCGGTCGCAGCGGGTATTTCACGTGCGAAGATCGTGCTCGATCCGGGCATCGGATTTGGCAAGAGCCTCTCGGAAAATCTCGCGCTGATCAATGCACTGCCGCTGTTCCACGCACTGGGCCAGCCCCTGCTGCTTGGCGCGAGCCGCAAGCGCATGATCGGTGCGCTGTCCCATGAAGCAGGCGCGCATGAGCGGCTTGGCGGCTCGCTCGCGCTCGCAGTCGCGGGGATGAATGCGGGCGTGCAGATGCTGCGCGTGCATGATGTTGCCGCCACGGTCCAGGCAAGGAATGTGTGGCGGGGTCTGCGGGATGCGGCGCTGACGGATTTTGCGGATTTGCCGGCTTAGCCGGGTGAGGCGGCAGAGCCTGCCAGCAGCCCGCCGTCGAGCGTCAGTTCAGCGCCGGTCATGTAGCCGCTGGCATCGCTGGCGAGATAGACGCATATTTCTGCGACTTCCTCGACGGTGCCGAAACGCTTCAGCGGTGTGTCTGCGACAAGCGCCGCCATCTTGGCATCGCGGTCAGGACCATCGCCCAGCATCGGCTCCCAGATTGGGGTCAGGATCGCGGCAGGATGGACGGAGTTGCAGCGGATCTGCCAGCCATGTTGCGCGGCATAGAGCGCGACCGACTTGGAATGATTGCGGATCGCTGCCTTGCTCGCGGCATAGGCTGCGGCTCCGGGAATGCCGACGAGGCCGGAGCGCGAGGACATGTTGATGATCGAGCCTGTGCCCTTGGTCTTCATCGCTTTCAGCGCATATCGGCAGCCGAGGAAGGTGCCGTCGGTGTTGACCGCGTGGACCGTGTGCCATTCGGCCAGCGAGCAGTTTTCGGGATCGTGCGGGCCAGAGCTGCTCTCGAAGCCGGTGATCCCGGCATTGTTCACGAGGACATCGATCTGTGGATGGTTTTGTGCGAGCCTCTCCCAATGCGCCTCATCGCGGACATCGAGCTCGACGAACGCGCAGCCCAGTGCATCCGCTGCTTTCCTACCGGCATGGGTATCGATATCGGTCAGCACGACTTCAGCGCCTTCGCGGACAAAGGCTTCGCAAATGCCACGGCCAATGCCGCTCGCGCCGCCGGTGACTACGCAAAGCTTGTTTTGAAGTCTGCCCATGCCATGGGGTTAAGCCTGTCAGGCGGCGTTGTCGATCCCGAGGTCCGCCAGCTTGCGGTAAAGCGTCGAGCGGCCAATGCCCAGGCGCCGTGCGACTTCCGTCATGCGGCCGCGATAGTGGCCAATCGCGAGGCGGATCACGTCAGCTTCGATTTCTTCCAGTGGACGCAAATTCCCATCTTCTGTGTAAAGCATCACACCAACGCCTTCGTGGTGCGGTGACGATGCCTTGGCGCGCGGCTCGCCGAGCAGTTCGGACAGCTGAGGAAAGCTCGCTGAAGTCAGCGCTTCATCGTCGCAGAAAACGGCTGAGCGGAACAGTACTGCCTGCAACTGGCGGACGTTGCCCGGCCAGTCATAGGCCTGAAGGAGGCTCAGCGCGCTGTCAGCGACGGAAAGGTGGCGCAGGCCTGGCTGCTCGCCAATCCGCCCGAGAAAATGGCGTGTCAGAGCGGGGATATCGCCGACGCGCTCGCGCAAAGGAGGCAGGGTAATGAGTGTAGGTGCAAGCAGTTCGAACAGCTTTTCGCGGAACTTCCCGGCTTTGACCAGGTCTCGCAGCGGGAAGTTGCTGGCCGCAAAGATCCGCACATCGACTCGGAAGCCGTGGCTTGCACCGAGCGGCCGGACGATGGCGGAAGTCAGCACTTCCTCGAGCTTTTGCTGCAGCTCATCGGTCAGCCGGTCGATTTCGTCCAGCATCAGTGTACCGCCATCGGCTTGCTGCAAAACGCCGATCTGGCGGTCGAACGCGCCCGGAAAGGCATTAGGCTCATGCCCGAACAGGACCGAGGGCAGGTTGCTTGCCGGAATGCCGCCAATATTGAGCGAACGCAGGATCAGCTTCGCTCGCGGGCTGGCGGCATGCATCGCACGCATCAGCATTTCCTTGCCGGTTCCGCCTTCTCCTTCGATCACGGCATTGCCGTGACCACGGGCAGCTTTTGCGGCTTGCGCGAGCGCGGTACGGAAAGTGGGCGCGGTGCCGATCATCGCATCGAAATCGAGCGCAGCACCCATCTTCTCGGACAGGGGCATCAGCTCGTCTTGCGGGCTGGCCGCCTCTGTTGCAGCGCGCAGGGCCTCGAGCAGGCGATCGGGCGCGATCGGCTTGATCAGGTAGTCAGTTGCGCCTGCTCGCATCGCTTCAACAGCCAAGGCGGGCGAGGCCGATGTCGTCAGCATAAGGATCGGTAGAGCCGGGCGGCGTGATTTGAGTTCCGTAATCAGCTCGCAGGCATCGTCGCCTGGAACCCACTGATCGAGAATGATCGCGCTGAGCTTCATCCCGTCGCGGGTGCCGAGCATCGCAATCGCAGTGTCCGGATCGGCGGCTGTGACCGTGCGCCAACCCTCCCGCGCGACAAGCGCGGAGATAAGTCGGCATTGCGCCGGCTCGTCGTCGATCAACAGAATCAAGCGCTGGTCGCTGTCTGACATGCTCAAACCGTCCCAAGGTGATACGAGCGGTCAAATTAGTGCGAAGGAGTAAAGACCCGATTAAGGCTATTGGATTTGGACTCAGTATTTGTCGATGCTGGCTTGGGACTTGGCACAGCTTGCGAGGAACGATAGAGCGCGGACGAGCATTACGCTTGACAGATTTTTATCGGGGAAAGTCTCACATGGCATCGCATGACATGAAATCGGCCAAAAGGACCTACGGCGGCTTCATCAGCCTGCTCAAGTGGAGCGTACCGATCATCGCCGTGATCGCGCTTTTCGTCATCACTCTGATCGCCGAATAGGGCGCACCAGACGTTGCGGATCGCTGTCCTCAAGGAGCAGGCTGCAGGTGAAACGCGGGTTGCCGCGACGCCTGAAACCGTGAAGAAATTCATTGGCTTAGGTGCAGATGTCGCTGTCGAGTCTGAAGCAGGTACGACCGCTTCGATCAGCGATGCGGCCTTTTCTGAGGCTGGCGCAAGCGTAGGTTCGCGCGCCGAAGTCCTCAAGGATGCTGACATCGTGCTTGGCGTGCAGGCACCTGAGGCATCGAGCCTGGCAGGGGCGAAAGCAGGCGCTTGGGTTGCCGCCTTGTTCGATCCGTTCAGCAAGCGGGAACTGGTCGATTCCTATGCCAAGGCCGGGTTTGAAGCCTTGAGCATGGAGTTCATGCCGCGCATTACCCGCGCGCAGTCGATGGACGTGCTTTCCAGCCAATCGAACCTCGCGGGCTACAAGGCGGTGATTGCGGCAGCGGACGAATATGGTCGTGCGTTCCCGATGATGATGACCGCAGCGGGCACGGTTCAGGCCGCAAGGGTCTTTATCATGGGTGTCGGCGTTGCAGGCCTTCAGGCGATCGCGACTGCCAAGCGTCTCGGCGCGCAAGTCTCTGCGACTGATGTGCGATCCGCCACGAAGGAGCAGATCCAGTCATTGGGCGCAAAACCGATCTTCGTAGAGGAAGTGGCCGGGATCGAAGGCGAAGGCTCGGGAGGCTACGCGACCGAAATGAGCGACGAGTACAAGGCCGCACAGGCCAAGCTCGTCAGTGAGCATATCGCCAAGCAGGACATCGTCATCACGACCGCGCTTATCCCGGGCCGCGCTGCGCCGCGCTTGATCACGGATGAGCAGATCGCGACGATGAAGCCCGGCAGCGTAATTTTCGACCTCGCGGTGGCTCAGGGCGGAAATGTCGAAGGTTCAAAGCCGGACGAGACCGTGGTCAAACACGGCGTGAAGATCATCGGTTATGCCAACACACCAGCACATCTCGCCGCCGACGCATCGGCGCTGTTTGCGCGCAACCACTTCAATTTCCTCAGCGCCTTCTGGGACAAGGAAGCGGGCAAGCCCGAGCTTGACGAGGAAATCGGAAATGCCGTCCGCCTGACGCAGGGCGGCAAGGTCGTCAATGAACGTCTGACGGGAGCGAACTAATGGACTTCATCAGTATCCTCTCGATCTTCGTGTTGGCGTGTTTCGTCGGCTACTACGTGGTGTGGTCGGTCACGCCTGCGCTGCACACGCCGCTGATGGCGGTGACCAATGCGATTTCCTCGGTCATTATCGTCGGCGCGCTGATCGCTTCGGCTGAAGCGGGGAGCGCGCTTGCGAAGTGGCTCGGCCTGATCGGCGTGGTGCTCGCGAGCGTCAACATCTTCGGCGGCTTTGCCGTGACCGAGCGTATGCTCGCAATGTACAAGAAGAAGGAAAAGAAGTGATGAGCTTCTCCATTCTCGCCTCTGGTGCTGATGGCACTGGAACACCCGCCTGGGCGATGCTGGCCTATCTGGTGGCAGGCGTGTTCTTCATCCTTGCGCTGCGCGGACTTTCCAGTCCGGCAACAAGCCGCGCGGGCAACCGCTATGGCATGATCGGCATGCTGATCGCTGTCGCGACGACGCTGATCACGCATGACATCGCAAACTTGCCGGAAATCGGCATAGCCATCCTGATCGGCGGTTCGATCGGTTTTGTGATCGCGCGCAAGATCGCGATGACGCAAATGCCCGAGCTGGTCGCAGGCTTTCACAGTCTCGTCGGCCTCGCCGCCGTGCTGGTGGGCTGGGCAGCTTACCTGAATCCGGGCGCGTTCGGGCTGCTGGTCGGCGAAGACAGCATCTCCGCAGTCAGCAAGATCGAAATGGGCCTTGGAATTGCCATCGGCGCAATCACCTTTTCAGGCTCGGTGATCGCTTTTCTCAAGCTGTCTGGCAAGATGAGCGGTTCTCCGATACTGTTGCCGCTGCGCCATGCGATCAACCTTGGCACGCTCGCGGCGATCATCGTCCTGACCGCGATGTTTGCCATGGCATCTGGGCCAGAAGAGACCTTGCCGCTGATCGTGGCGGTGACCGTGCTAGCCTTCGCAATCGGTTTCCTGCTGATCATCCCCATTGGCGGGGCGGACATGCCGGTCGTCGTGTCCATGCTGAACTCGTATTCAGGATGGGCGGCGGCGGCGATGGGCTTCACGCTCGGCAACACGGCGATGATCATCACCGGCGCGCTGGTGGGCTCCTCTGGCGCGATCCTCAGCTACATCATGTGCCGCGCGATGAACCGCAGTTTCATTAGCGTTATCGCAGGCGGCTTCGGCGCTGAAGATGGCGCAGGCGCAGGCGGCGAAGCGCGCGAACAGCGCCCGTACAAGCAAGGCAGTGCGGATGATGCGGCCTTCATGCTTGAGCAAGCCGAAAAGGTCATCATCATCCCCGGTTACGGCATGGCCGTGGCGCAGGCGCAGCACGTGCTGCGCGAAATGGCGGACTTGCTCAAGGAGAAGGGCGTCGACGTGAAATACGCGATCCACCCGGTCGCAGGGCGTATGCCGGGGCACATGAACGTGCTCCTCGCGGAAGCTAACGTACCATACGATGAGGTGTTTGAGCTTGAGGATATCAACTCAGAGTTCGCTCAGGCTGACGTTGCCTTCATCATCGGCGCAAATGACGTCGTGAACCCGGCGGCGAAGACCGACAAGTCATCGCCGATCTACGGCATGCCTGTGTTCGATGTGGACAAGGCCAAGCAGGTCTTTTTCATCAAGCGCTCCATGGGCGGCGTGGGCTATGCCGGGGTCGACAACGATGTGTTCTACATGAACCAGACCGTCATGCTTTTGTCCGATGCAAAGAAGATGGTCGAGGAAATCAACAAGGCGCTCGGCTAACCGCGCGAGGAACTGACCCGGATGAAGAAGCTCCTCGTCCTGCTGCTCGTACTGGCTCTGGGCGCTGGCGTTTGGATCTGGTTCGGCGGGCTTGATCGCGTGACCGAGGCAAGGGTCAAGACCGCTCTGATCGACAACGGTGTTCCTGAAGCCATGGCGGACTGCATGGCGCCGCGGATGGTGGAGCGACTCTCGATCATCCAACTGCGCAAGCTGGAACGCGCCGCGCCGCAGGATGGAGAAAACGCCATCCCACTCTCAGTCCAGGATGCACTCGACCGCATCCGCCGGATAGATGACAATGAAGCGGTGGAGGTGACCGTTCGTGCTGCTGGCGTATGCGTTGTCGAGACAGCGCTCGATGCGCTTTAAACAATGAAGCGCTCACTCAAGTTCCTCGGCGTGCTCGCGGCCTTGCTGGTGATGGCCTTTCTGCTGCTGCGCACTCCCGACACCGATCCCGCTGAAATGCGCGCCAAATACGCTACCGCGCCTTCTAAATTCATCACGCTGCCTGACGGGACGGAGGTGCATTACCGCGACGAAGGGCCGCGCGATGCGTTGCCCTTAGTTCTGCTGCATGGGTCAAATGCGGACCTGTCGACGTGGCAGCCCTGGGCGGAGGCCTTGCGGGAAGATTATCGTCTGATCCGTTTCGACCAAGCGGGCCATGGGCTGACCGGAGCGGCCGGTGATGCGGATTACTCGCGCGACGCCTTCGTCGCAGATATTCTCGCTTTCGCAGACGCTTTGGAGCTGGATCGGTTCGTTATCGGCGGCAACTCGATGGGAGGGACTCATTCGGTAGGATTCGCGATCGCGCATCCTGAGCGGCTGGCGGGGATGATCCTAGTCGATGCCGGAGGGGCGCCATATCGCCGCGAGGAAGAAGGCGGCGGCAATATCGGCTTCACGATTGCCGCTATGCCTGGCGTACGTGAGATTGCGAAGCGGATCACTCCGCGCAGCCTGATCGAGCAATCCTTGCGGCAGTCGGTCAGCAATCAGGAGATCGTGAGCGAAGCGATGATCGACCGTTATTGGGAAATGCTGCGTTATCCGGGCAATCGTGCGGCGACAATCGAGCGGTTTTCTCTCGGGTGGAGCAGTTTCACTCAGGACGAGGTCGCCGGGATTGTCGTCCCAACGCTGATTATCTGGGGTGAGGAGGACGGGTTGATCCCACTTTCGGTTGGGCAGTGGTATGCTGAGACCTTGAGCGATGCGAGGCTGGTAACCTATCCCGGCATTGGCCACTTGCCGCAAGAAGAGGCTGCCCAGCGCAGCGCTGCCGATGTCCGCGAGTGGTTGGTATCCGCGCCATTAACCATGGAAAACGGCCTGTAGCCGTGTCTGGAATCACGCTATAGACGCGCTGCGTATCTCGCGGCTAAGTAATAGCGAACTACGAACAAGATACTGGAATCTGCGTTGCGCAAACTCGGCCTGATCGGCGGGATGAGCTGGGTCTCGACTGGCATGTATTACGACCGGATCAACCGGATCGTGCAAAAACGCGCGCCTGGCGCGATGGCCAGTGCCCCGATGATGATCGAGAGCCTGGATTTCAGCCAGCTTCACGGCTTGCGTCAGGCAGGCGACTGGAAGCGCGCAGAAGAAGTGCTGTCGGAGAGTGCGAAGCGTCTTGAAGATGCTGGCGTCGATGGGCTCGCGATCTGCGCAAATTCGATGCACAAGGTTTATGATCACGTCGCCGCGCAAGTCGATATCCCGATCCTTCACATCGCTGAGCAGGTCGGTAAAGCGATGAAAGCGGCAGGCTGCAAAAGTGCAGCGCTGATCGGAACGCGTAATGTCATGACGGAGAGTTTCTACCGCAAGCACCTGGTTGCGAACGGCGTGGACCTGCTTCCGCCGGATATGGAGAATGTCGAAATTCTGGACAAGATCATCTACGACGAACTCATGGTCGGGAAGCAATCGCGCGATGCCGAACGCGCATTGAAGACCATTATTACGAAGAAAGCGCAGGAAGGTGCAGGGGCCATTGTCCTTGCATCAACCGAGCTCGAACTGATCGTAGATGTAGATGCCAACGTCTTGCCAGTATTCGATTCCACCCGCATTCACTGCCAGGCCGCAGCCGACTGGATCCTCGACTCAAGCGACTGACCAGGGGTGGTGCTCTGCGCATTCTGCGCGCGATGTCGGATTCCTACAATTTTTTGGTTTCAACTCAAAGAAATTTTGTTATAGTTACCGGAAAGCGAGAGAGCGTTATCATTGTCGCGACGTTCCCCTGCTGCACCGGGCCTTCGGGTTGCATTCGAATACCCAGTGTAGGCCGCCTGGATCGAACACGATCGGGCGGCCGCTCTCTTTCAGAGTTGGAAGGACTTGCTGGCCCGTGGGCATGTTCGGCGATTGTTCCGGTTGCTCCTTGACGGCCCCTCTCCTAATCGCCGCAGCGTGATGACGCCCGCCTCCTATGCCGCAGACCCGCTTCAGACCCGCGGGAGAGAATTCTCGACCGGCAGGTTTCCGTCACGCGGCCCTCGCACCGAGTTTCAACGCGACCGCGATCGGCTCATTCATTCGATGAGCTTTCGCCGCCTGCGCTCCAAGACACAGGTGTTTATCGCTCCCGAAGGCGATCACTATCGCACACGCATGACGCATAGCCTGGAGGTCGCACAGATCGGCCGGGTGATCGCCCGCGCGCTTGGCCTCAATGAAGATCTGGCTGAAGCCCTGTGCCTGGCGCATGATCTCGGTCACCCCCCCTTCGGTCATGCAGGAGAGGACGCCCTTACCGAAGCGATGAAGCCGTTTGGCGGGTTTGACCATAACGCCCATGCGCTGCGTACGGTCATGCGGCTGGAGAGCCCCTATCCCGACCATGACGGGCTGAACCTTACCTGGGATCTGCTCGAGGGGCTGGCAAAGCATAATGGCCCGATCGAAAATCCGAATTGGGCGCTGGCAGAACTTGACGCGGATTTTCCGCTCGAGCTGTCGCAGTGGCCCTCGCTGGAAGCGCAGGTCGCAGCTGTCGCAGACGACATTGCCTACGATAATCATGACATCGATGACGGTCTGCGCGCGGGGTTTCTCGACCTTGAAGACCTGCTTACGGTGGATTTCCTCGCAGACCAGTGGCGGGCGGTCGAAAAACGCTTTCCCCATGCCCCTCGAGAGCGCCAGTTGCGCGAACTTGTGCGAGAACAGATCGGATTGATGGTCAATGACGTGATTGCGCACGCACGTGAACAGCTGAAAGGTGTCTCTAGTGTCGATGAAGTGCGCAGCGCAGGACATTCATTGGCAGGATTCTCGCCGGAGTTTGCCGAGAAGGAACGCAGTTTGAAGGCTTTCATGTACGAGCGGCTTTATTACCATGACGATCAGGTCGCAGCTGCCAGCAATGCGCGCGAAGTCGTGGCAGAACTGTTTTCCGCCTATGCAGCGGACGAGCGCCTGATGCCGCAGGGCTGGCAGGAGCAATCGCCGCCAGGGCAACCTCAGCGAGCGCGCAAGATCGCGGACTTTATCGCAGGGATGAGCGACCGGTTTGCGATGGAGGCCTTCACCGCGATTCATGGCAAGCGGCCAGAAGGACTGACGAATGTCTGAGCCCGTGCGTGTCGCTGTTATCGGGTCGACCGGGCTGGTTGGCAGGTGCATCCTTGAAGAGGTGCGGTATCGGCCAGATGTGCGCGTGATGGCGATTGCGCGCCGAGAATTCGATCTGCCGCATGATGCACGCATGGAATGCTTTGTCGCGGATCCCGAGGCGTGGGGAGAAGTTCTTGCCGGACTCCAACCCGATTGTCTTATCAATGCGCTAGGGACGACCTGGAAACGCGCCGGGCGCGACGAAGAGGCGTTTCGCGCCGTCGATCAGCACCTCGTGGTCAACACTGCAAGGGCTGCCCGCGAGGCGGGGATCGAGCGGATGGTCACGATCAGTTCGGTTGGGGCCAACCCGAGCACCAGGAACTTCTACCTGCGCGTCAAGGGCGAGGTTGAACGTGAACTTTCGCAGCTGAAGTTCAGACGGCTGGATATTCTTCGCCCAGGACTGCTCCGTGGGCGCAGGGTCGATGACCTGCGCTTTGGCGAAGGCATCGCACGGATCGCAAGCCCGTTGATTGACCCCTTCATGGGCGGTGGTATGCGCAAATACCGCTCTATCCGCGCTGAAACAGTCGCCAATGCCGCACTGGGCCTCGGCACGCGCAAGGCGGCTGGCCGCTTTAGTCATGACCACGACGCCATACAGCGTGCTGCGCGAGATTGGATGAAGCGCGGCGAGACTGTCTAGCGCCGACCGCAATCGCTCGCTATCGGGTGAGAGTATTAGCGGGGGAGAGGCAGGCGTGATTGCACGCGCGACCAATCTGTTTGCATTCTGGACGGTTCTGGGAACCGTCTGGGCGTGGTTCATACCTCAGCACTTCCTGTGGGTTGTCGACGGCACGTTTGCGCCATTCGGTCAGTCCCTGGTGAGTGTGATGCTGGGCATCATAATGCTCGGGATGGGATTGACCCTTTCGCCTGAGGACTTTCGCCGCGTGCTGACCTTGCCGCGCGCGGTCGCAACAGGCGTGGCGCTGCAATTCACGATTATGCCGCTCGCCGGAATTGGCTTTGCGATGATGTTTGGTCTGGAAGCGGGATTGGCAGTCGGGTTGATTCTTGTCTCCTGCTGTCCCGGCGGAACCGCGTCTAACGTCGTCGCATACCTCGCCCGAGCGAATCTCGCCCTTTCTGTTACCATGACGCTGGCCTCAACGCTGATTGCCGTGGTGATGACACCGCTCCTGACGAGCTGGCTGGCAGGGGTGTTCCTTGAAATCGACCGTTGGGCGCTGTTTCGAGGGATGATTACAGTCGTTCTGGTGCCGGTGATCGCGGGCGTCGTGCTCAATCGCTTGTTTCCTAAGAGCACGGCGCGGATCGCGGTCATCTCTCCACTGATATCCGTGCTGGGCGTGGTCCTGATCGTTGGCGGGATCATCGCTGCGTCCAAGCCGCTGATTGTTGAGCATGCAGGCGTCTTGCTGCTCGCGTTGTTTGCGCTCCATGCGACAGGTTTTGGCCTGGGCTACCTCTTGTCGGGATGGCTCGGACTTGCGGAGACTGAGCAACGCACCTGCGCAATCGAAGTTGGCATGCAGAACAGCGGGCTCGGCTCAACGCTCGCGTCAACGCCCAGTTTTCAGGCGCAGTTTGCCAGCCCAATGGAAGCGGCACTGGCACCTGTTCCCAGCGCCGTGTCTGCTGTGTACCACGTGGTGCTGGGAAGTTTGCTTGCCGCTTACTGGCGTCGCAAGAGGCTTGCGCTTATCAACTAGGAAACACGTGAATGAGCTGGGACACTCTTTTTTCGATCGCCAATCTTTACGCGCTTATTTGCTGGGTCGCTCTTGCCTTCTTGCCGCGTTGGCCCGCCTTGCTCGCAGCCATTCTCTACGCGGGGGTTGGTCTCTTGTGTCTGACCTATGCCGTCAGCCTGATCGGCTTCATGACAGGCATGCTCGATGCAGGGGGCGGCGCAGGCGGAGGCGACTTCAGCTCGATCGAAGGCGTGCGCACTCTGTTTGCCAGTGATGCCGGGATCACCATCGGCTGGGTACATTATCTCGCCTTTGACCTGTTTGTCGGGCTGTGGATCGCACGCGATGCAGATGCAAAAGGTTTCAACCGGATCATCCAGGTGCCGGTCCTCTTCTTCACCTTGATGGCCGGGCCGCTTGGCCTGCTGATCTGGCTGGTCATCCGTGAGAAGCGCGCACAAGCGCAAGGCCGCTGGAGCTGACGCGAAAAGCGCTGGCCTTCGCGAACGAATTTGGCAAACTGGTCGCAAATCCAGACATGACCAGTGGAGAGGCCATGACCGAGCATCACACATATGAGACGTTTGACGAAATCCTGCGCCATTGGGCCAAAGAGCGGCCTGATCAGCCGGCCCTGGAGCACGATGGCCGTGTGACCACGTTCGGCGAGCTGGACGCGATGACGCGCCGCGTTGTGTCGCTGTTCCAGTCCAAGGGCATTGGCGAGGGCGACCGTGTCGCCTGGCTTGGCAAGAACTCCGACCTGTTCTTCATCCTGCTGCTGGCGGCAGCGCGTTCTAGCGCGGTGGCGGCTCCTGTCGGATGGCGCCTGGCACCACGCGAGGTGGCTTACATCCTCGGTGATACGGAAGCGAAGCTGGTGATCGCAGGCGATGGCTTTGCTGACACAGCGCGGTCGATCGTTGCTGAGATGGGTAATGGCGCCGAGGTGCTCGCCGAGCATGAGGTTCGCGCTTTGATTGAGCAGATGGATGAAGCCGAGTTCGAGCCGGCTGACAAGAATACGCCCGCGCTTCAGCTCTACACGTCAGGGACCACTGGCAATCCAAAAGGGGCGGTGTTGACGAACGGAAATTTGCTCGGTCTGCGCAAACCGGGCATTGCCGCGCAGCAGCCGTGGTATGATTACCAGCTGGATGATTGCATCCTCGCTTGCATGCCATGTGCGCATATTGGCGGGACAGGGCTGGTGGTCATTTCCGTCGCGGCTGGCGTTCGCGCGCTGATCCTGTCCGAATTCATCCCCGATCTGGTCATCGACGGGATCCAGAACGGGGTCACTCACATGTTCATCGTGCCGGCCGCCGTACAGATGGTGGTGCAGCATCCACGCGCAGCGAATACCGATTTCTCGAACCTCAGATATTTGCTCTATGGCGCTGCGCCGATGCCGCTGGAGCTCCTGAAAGAGGCGGTGCGCACCATGCCCGATACCGGCTTTCTGCAGGTCTACGGCATGACGGAAACATCAGGCACGGTCACCATGCTGCCGCCAGAGGATCACGATCTTGCCGGCAATCAGCGGATGCGATCCTGCGGCAAGGCCTGCCCCGGCGTTACGATCCAGATTGTCGATCCGGATGGCAAGGAAGTCCCACGCGGCGAAATTGGAGAGATTGCAATTCTCTCGCCGTCCAACATGGCCGAGTACTGGAAGCTGCCGGAAGCGACCGCCAGCACGCTCGACCAAGACGGCTGGATCCGCACGGGCGATGCCGCCTACATGGACGAAGATGGCTACATCTACATTCAGGACCGGATCAAGGACATGATTATCTCAGGCGGGGAGAATGTCTATCCGGCAGAGGTAGAGAGTGCGATTTACGGACATCCGGCGATTGCCGAAGTGGCAGTGATCGGCATTCCAAGCGCAAAATGGGGCGAAGAGGTCAAGGCCTGCATCGTGCTGAAGCCCGGCTGCGAGTGCGGTGAGCAGGAAGTGATCGATTATGCGCGAGAGCGGGTGGCTGCGTTCAAAGCGCCCAAGAGCGTCGATTTCATTCCCGAGATGCCGCGCAATCCCTCGGGCAAGATCCTGCGCCGGACCTTGCGCGAACCCTATTGGGCAGGGCAGGAGCGGCAGGTCAGTTGAGCCGGTCTCGGGTTCACGATGGATGACGCCAAGCGCCATGCGCCTGCAACCTTGCGCAACCGCGAGGCGATCGCTGAGGTTCTAGCGAACGAACTCCCTGCGTCAGGGACTGTGCTGGAAGTCGCGAGCGGTTCGGGCGAGCACGCGGTCTATTTCGCGGCTCGCTTCCCGCAGATCACGTGGCAGCCGAGCGATCCGGACCCGGCGGCGCTTGCATCGATTGAAGCGTGGCGGGCTGTAGGGGGTAGCACGAACCTTTACGCAGCGATGGAGCTGAATGCGGCGGCGTCTGACTGGCCCGTCGACAGGGCGGATGCGATCTTTTGCGCGAATATGGTTCATATCACGCCCTGGGAGGCGGCTGTGGGCCTGCTGGCTGGGGCTGGACGATTGCTGGCACCGGGTGCACCGCTGATCCTCTATGGTCCATATTTCGAGGACGGCGTTGCACCGGCACCTTCAAACCTTTCGTTTGATGAGAGCCTCCAGTCGCGCAACCCCTCGTGGGGAATTCGCGCGGTGAAAGACATGGATGCGCTTGCGCAGGACCATGACTTAAAGCGCACTGCGCGGCACGAAATGCCAGCGAACAATCTGACGCTAGTTTATCGCAAGGCCTGACAAGACTGAAAACACAAACGCCCGCCAATCGCTTGGCGAACGTTTGCGCATTTCACTTGTCCAAACGGGGCGTGAAGCCCCATCAGATCATGTTTCGTCGTCGACCGCGTCTGCGGCAGACTTGAGGTCGTCGCCGACACCGCGGACGGTGTTGCAAGCAGCGGTGGTAAGCGTCATCGCTGCAAGCGCAGCAACAATCATGGTCTTGCGAAGCATTGTTTTCTCCTTTTTCTGACAACCCGAATACACCACGAATTCCCATCCTGTCACGAGGGCAATGAACCTAGGATTGCGCCTTGGCCGCCCGTTTGTCGCGTACCAGGACCGCTTCACGCCATGTAATCAGCAAACCGGCGCCAAGGATCAAGGGCGCACCCAGCCAAAGGCCTGCAGACGGGGGTTTGTCGAACACGCTCCAGCCATAGCCCACCGCCCACAGCAGCGAGGTGTAATCAATGATGATGATGGTCGCTGCGGATCCGAACCGCAGGCTTGCCGTCAGCAACAGCTGGGCAATGCCGCCTGATAGCGCCATCAAGCCAATGATAAGCCATGTCATGGGGTCATGTGCAGCGGCGAAGAAAGGCAGGGCGAGAGCGGCCATTGGCGCGGATAGGACGCCGAACCAGAACACAATGCTCCACGGGCTTTCGGTCTTGTTGAGATCCTGCACCTGGTAGGAAATCAGCGCGACGAAGAAGGCGCCCATAAGTCCCGTTGCCACGCCCAGCGGGTTTATCGCGCCGCCGCCCGGTTGTGTCACGATAAGCACGCCGACAAAGCCCATTGCAACCGCGCTCCAACGGTAGAGCCCAACCGTCTGCTTGAACAGGATGACGGACAGCATCACTGCGAAGAAGGGCGCAGTAAAGTTGATCGCAGTCGCTTCAGCCAGCGGCAGGATCAACACCGTGCCATAGAGGAAACACATGCTGACAAGGCCCACGAAAGCGCGGCGGAAGTGCGCGCCGAAGCGTTGTGTCTTGACGGTTGCGATGCGGCCGATTGCGATGAGGAAACCTGCGATCACGACACTGGCGATGGCTTGCCGCCAGAACAGCAGTTCAGCCAGGTGCACCCCGCGTTCCCCGGCATATTTGATCAGCATGGACATGGTCGACAGCGCAAAGGCTGCGAGCAAGCGGATCGCAATGGCCTTGATCGGCTGGGGATTGGCGACAGAACCGTCCATCGCTTGAGCGTTTAGGCCGGTCAGGGCTTTGCGCAAGCGCCATGAACGCCCATATGCCGCGTGATGGACAGTCTGTTGCAACATCTGCGCTTTGCCAGCGATGCCGAATTGATGGCGCTAGTCGGCTGCGCAATTGTCCTTGTGGGTGCTCTCGCCGGGACAATGGAGCGTCGCCGCTTGAAGCGCGATGATCTTCAACGCGTCGGTTGGGTTCCCTGGCTCGGCATTTTTGTCGGCTGCATGATCATCGGCGGGGGAATGCTCGCGCTCAGCTTACCAAAAGTTTTGGTAAGCTGAGTCTTTTGTTCTTCGCGACGCCCGTCCGGGCGCGCAATTTCCTCGCTTCCGGGCAGGCAAGCTGCCCTTGCTGCGGGCGGGCGGTCGCCCTTGCGGCGGCTTACGCCGCCTTCTGGATCTTGGTCACGGAAGTCAGAGCCCGACTGGGCGACGGCCGTTAGGCCGAATGATCCGGGTCGGAGAACCCGGATCGCTTGCCTTACAAACAAGCCTCCAGGTAAGCTTGGTCGAATCCGAACTGACGGGCCTTTTCCAATGTGTAAGGGCGCAGGCCCTGACTGCGGAATTCGCCGAGGATCTTGCCGTCGTCGCTCTCGTCGAGATACTCGAACTTGAACAGTTCCTGCGTCACGATCACGTCGCCTTCCATCCCGATCACCTCGGTGATGTTGGTGGTGCGACGCGAACCGTCGCGCAGACGCTTCACCTGAACGATCAGGTCGACCGATTCCGCGATCTGGCGCGAGATGGCTTCCTTAGGGATCTTGATGTCGCCCATCAGGATCATGTTTTCCATACGGCCAAGGCATTCGCGCGGGCTGTTGGCGTGGAGCGTACACATGGAGCCATCGTGGCCGGTGTTCATCGCGGCGAGAAGGTCGAAACACTCCGCGCCACGAATTTCGCCCAGGATGATGCGGTCAGGACGCATACGCAGGGCGTTCTTCACGAGGTCACCGATGGTGATCGCGCCTTGCCCTTCAAGGTTCGGCGGACGCGTTTCGAGCGGCAGCCAGTGCGGCTGTTGCAGACGAAGTTCGGCGGCATCCTCGATCGTCAGCACGCGCTCGCCCGGGTCGATCATCTTCGACAAGGCGTTGAGCATGGTCGTCTTACCCGAACCCGTACCGCCCGAAATGACGATGTTCATCCGGCAAGCGCCAGCGATCTTCAGCGCGGTACACATCTTCTCCGACATCGAGCCGAATTCCTTGAGCATGTCCAAGGTGATCGGCTTCTCGGAGAACTTACGAATGGAGATAGCTGTGCCGCGCAGCGACAGAGGCGGCACGATGACGTTCACACGTGAGCCGTCCTTCAAGCGGGCGTCGGCGAGCGGGGTGGTCTGGTCGACGCGCCGGCCGACCTGGTTCACGATGCGCTGGGCGATCTGGAACAGGTGCTGCTCGTCACGGAATTGAATCGGCGCGAGCTGCAGCTTGCCCTTCTTTTCGACGTAGGTCTGCTGCGGTCCGTTGACCATGATATCGGAAATATCGGGATCGTTGAGTAGCTCTTCGAGCGGACCGAAGCCCAGCAGTTCGTCGATCAATACCTTTTCGAGCGCGAATTGTTCGCGTCGGTTCAGCGTGACCTTAAGCTCGGCCAGCACTTCCATGATGATCGGACGGAATTCCTCGGAAAGCTCTTCCTTGCTCAGCGATGCAGCCGCTTCAGGATCGACCC
Source organism: Altererythrobacter sp. GH1-8 (assembly GCF_043702085.1). Classification (GTDB taxonomy): domain Bacteria; phylum Pseudomonadota; class Alphaproteobacteria; order Sphingomonadales; family Sphingomonadaceae; genus Erythrobacter. The sequence continues at coordinate 1,498,759 of NZ_CP171690.1, forward strand.
GCTCGAGCAGGCGCGGCAGCACCTGTTCCTTGATCTTGTGAACGCTGGCTTCAAAACCGCCGACTTCGGATTCGCCGGTATCAACCGAGTTCATCCGCTCTGCCAGGCGGTCCATTGCGTCAGCCGTAGCGTTCCCGCGAGCTTGCGGTGCTGGTGTGTCTGCTGCGCCTGTGGGCAAAGGTGGGAACTGATCGCCGCCTTCATTGGGGCTATCGCTGGACTTGCCGCGATCGCCGCCCTTCATGGGCTTCGCCACACCGAAAGACGGCCGGGCTCCGGGATTGAAGCCTGCTGGTCCCGACTTTTTGCCGAATGCGCTCATTGATCGCCCCCAGAAATCCTACAAAATTATGGCGAGGACCGCTTCGCACAATGCGAAGTTTGCCTCTCGAATTTTGGTGAATAATTCGGAAAGTTTATTTTTTTCCTAAACTCGGGCTGACTTTTGATCAGTTCGTCACCTGCGCGTAGCACCAGGGTAAATCATTCTGTTTTTCAGGTGCTTGAGGCCCAACTACGTAAAGGTAGTAGGTGATCCCGTCATAACCTGGAGGGATGCGGACTAATTCGGTTAACAAGTCGGGATCGAACCCGGCGAATTTGCGGTCGCTCAGCATATAGGATTGCCCGTAATTCTCCACCGCATGTCTGAGCATAGCCGTGAAGTTTGATTGGTTTTCAAGGGCCAGGCTCTTGTGGTCCCAGCGCACAAAGCGGAAACGACACCCCTCTTCCGGGCGAACGAATGACAGGCTTGAGCGACCCGAAATCGCCGGGACGCGCCATTCCGGAATGGCCAGCCAGGTCCTTTCGGAAAGGCCGCGCGCTTCGATCTGCGTCAGGACGGCATCACCATTGCTGAAGCCGCGCTCCGTGCTGATCAGCGAACTTGCAATGCCGCACAGGCTGGCGAAGAATATCCATACGCGGAAAGCTGTGCCCGGCTTGTCTCCTGCCGCGCGGGCCAGCCATACCAAGGCGATCAAAAGGAGAGCCACCAGCAGCATATGGCGCAGCCCGATTGAATAGACGGCCAGATTGAAGGCAAGCGTGAACCCGAGGAAGCCGAAAATCATGAGCCGGTGCCACGGACGCTGTTTGGTGCAGTACCAGCACAAGGCAAGGAGCAGGATCCACGCGTAGCTGGCGATCGGCACCACGGGCGCCTTCCACTCCGCCATCAGGCCGCCCGGAAATGGCAGCGGGATACTGCCCAGCTTCAGGAACCATCCGCGAAGGTTGTGCAGCAGGAGATCGATCCCATGCAAAGGCTGCATCGCGTCGATTGCGTTGACCATGTCGGGTGGTGGGATCACAGTCCAGGCCGCAAAGGCCGATGCGATCAGCCAGAGCAGAATTCCGGGCCACCACAAGTCACGCTCGCGCCACTTGAGCAAAAGAAACACGCCGGAAATCACACCGAAGAGAAAGTCGACCAGAGGCAGGACCGCTAGCAGCAGCCAGAACCAGCGCGAACGCCATGCAACAAGGGCCAAGACAACCACCGCAACGCCAAGCGACGTTCCGCGCGAAATCGTCAGGAATTCGAACAGCAAATATTGGCTCGAGGCCAGCAAGAGCCGCTCAAGCCGCGAAAATGGCGAAGTAAACAGGATCGCGCCTTGTGCGATTGCCGCACAAAGCGTGGCCGCAAGGGGGAGCACGATGTGCGGCTCGGCAAAGCTGCCAATTGTGCGCAGCAGCCAGTACCACAGCGGCGGGTGGCCTTCGTAACGCAGCCATGCGAGCAATGTAGCCTGATTGGGCGCTTCCAGCGCGATCATCAGGGCCTGCAGTTCGTCAGCCCAGGGCTTGTGGTTCCAGATCAAAAAGACCTGAAAGACCAGCACGCCGCCAGCAAGCGCCAGCCATACTATGCGGGGGGACAGCATCCGCTCGACCGCACCAAAGCCTGCATCAATGTGTTCGCTAAGCGTGGCCATTGCGCTCGAGCCTTAGCGCAGGATGTGTCGAAGAAGCGTTACCTCCCGCGCAGCTTGAGGGTTTTTTGCACATTTTTGCACGATGCTTTCAGCAACATCGGTGGCAGCTTGCTGTGGAAAGGGCTCGAAGAGGGTAAGCAAGTCTTGACCTGTTCGATCTATAGCGAAGTCGAAGGGAAAGCGGGAAATCCCGCTCAAGCAGGGATTGTCATTGCCGATGGGCACGCTTTCGAAATCCGTCATGCAGCGGCCCGTGATCTATGTTTTGATCGCACTGGCCTTTCTCGCGATCCAGCCGCATGTGTCGCTGTCGCGCCATTATTTCGTGACGCATGACGCATTTGTCTTACTGGTGTTTGCGGCGGTTTGGCTGGGAAGCATGTACTGGACTCCGCGCGCTGCGCTACCGCAAGCTGCACCAAGTGTGCGGCTCGTATTGCCGGTCGCGGCGGGGCTGTGCCTTGCCTTATGGGCCGGGACCCATTGGTGGATGTTCGACTATCCGCTGACCCGCGATGAACACATGGTTGTGTTCGATGCGGCGACATATGCGAAAGGCAAACTGGCTGAGCCGCTGCCAGAGGAATGGGCGGGGTATGCAAAGGCCCTGGTTCCGGCATTTCTGCTTGATACGCCGGGAAGCGCCTTGCTTGTTTCGGGCTATCTGCCGATCAATGCGGCCATGCGCGGCTTTTTCGGCCTGATCGTGGACCCGGCGCTGATGAACCCGCTGCAGGTTGCAATCGGCTTTGTCAGCCTGTGGTGGATTGCGCAGCGGGTCTTTCCAGAAGACGCACCGGCGCAATGGCTCACGTTGGGCGGTTACCTGCTGTCAGCACAGGTGCTCGTCACTGGAATGACCACCTATGCGATGACAGGACACCTCGCGCTTAACCTGCTCTGGCTGGCGTTGTTCTTGAAGGATCGTTGGTGGAGCCATCTGCTGGCGATGCTGGTTGGCGTACTTGCCATGGGGCTGCACCAGTTCGTGTTTCACCCGATGTTTGCAGCGCCGTTTGTGCTGTGGCTGTTGTTGCAGAGGCGCTGGCTCCATGTTGCTGCCTATGGGGCCGTCTATCTCGCCGGGATCGGCTTGTGGTTGAGCTGGCACGGGATCGTGATTGATTGGGCCGGCGTTACGCCTGAACCGGGCAAGGAAGGCGACATCGGCTCCACGCTGGTCGAGCGTGTGCTTCCTCTGATCACGCGGATAGAACCGCTTACGATCCAGCTGATGGCGTATAATCTCACCCGCGGGATCGGCTGGAACGCGCTGTTCGTCTTGCCTTTCCTGCTGGCTGCCGGGCCTGCCTTCAAGCGGCGTGATCCGATCGCGCTCGCTTTGCTGGGCGGCTTGGCGCTGACCTTGATCGCTGTATCGATCATTCTCCCGTATCAAGGGCATGGCTGGGGGTATCGCTACATCCACGGCGTGCTCGGCAGCGTCTTCCTGCTGGCGGCGTTCGGATATCGCGAGATTGCAGCACGGGATCGCGCGTGGGCCAATGGTGCGGCTGTGTTGCTGTGCGCGGTTACTGTGCTGATTACTCTAACTGCCAACCTGTGGTCAGCGCGCAGCTTTACTGAGCCCTATGTCGCGCTGACAGAGATCGTGGACGCGCAAACCACCGACTTCGTCATCGTGGATGATCTGGTCCATCGCAATGTTGTCGATCAGGTGCGCAATCGCGCTGACCTTTCGAACCGTCCGCTGATTCTCTCGCGGAGATGGATGACGAACGAGCAGCTCGAAGAGGTGTGTTTGCGCGGGTCCGTCACGGTGATCGGCGCCGTACAGGTGGAGCAGGCGGGGATGCAGCTTGCCCCCAGTGAGGAATATAAGCCTTTGCCGGAAAATGTGTGTCAGACGGCAGCTGAAGCGGCTTCAAGCCAGAGCTGATACTGAGGCTTCATTCACTTGGAATACCCATGCTCTCTCGCAGGTCCTGCGGTGTCCTCGGGCCAACTGCCCAGCGGGTCATGATGTAATTATAGATCGTCATTCCCACAGTCGCAGCGGGCGCGGCAACAACCATTGGCCACGCAAGCCCCCCTCGCAGTAATGCCACGAGCAGCGCGGCAACAATCACGCTCGACATGGAACCTGCGAGATAGCGGGCAAAGCCGGCCAGTGTGAGCCTCGACTGAAAGGTCCAGAGCGCGTGCAGCAGATATGCCAGCGGCATGGTTATGATCAGCGTCAGTACGATTGCGATCGTGTAATGAGCGCCCCCAGCATCCGCGCCTATTAGGATCACGTTGTTGAGAACGGCGCATCCGATACCCACCAAGAGGTATCGCGCCGGGCTCGCCAGTGTCTCTGGTTTCAGCACCCGTCCACCTGCGCGGTTTGGCTCACAAAAAAGGCATAGTTCGACCGCCACGGGCGCACATGCATTCCTCGGCGCACCGACCAATCCTTGAAGATCAAGCGTAGCTGCTGCTCGGTTTCGCGAGGAGTGTTGTAACGGATCCTGTCGCCGGTCAGGAACCGGTCTGAGCAATAGCACAACCAGTAAATCGGGCTGTAATTTCGGTCCCAGTCCTTGATGGCGAAAACGCCGTTCGGGGAGAGCAGCTGTCTGGCCGAAGCGAGCAGGGAGTTTTGCGCGGCCGACGGCACGTGATGAAGCACGTCGACCAGCAAGATCAGGTCATAAGGTTGAGGGTTGGCCGCAAGCCGGTCTTCAACATATTCCTCCCGGAAATTCACCCGCTTGGGATCGCCTGTGAAAAGGCGACCAAGCCTTGGCGTTATGTCGATGGCGTCGATTTCAGCGTCCGGGAATGCGTTGGTCAGCCGTTCCGTCATGGCGCCTTCGCCGCAACCGACTTCGAGAATGCGCTTGGGCGCTGGGCATACTGTTCTGAGCTGCGCAGTCCAGTCGTCCAGATCAATGAAGATGGAGCGATAGGCTTCCGCGATTTGCGGTTCAAAAGGGCCAAAGGATTGGCGGATAAATGCGCCTAGAGCCATTTCTAAAGCCCCCCAGCAAAGCGCAGCCGGAGCCGCGGCCAGAGCCGCTCGATCAGCCGCGAATATTTGAGGTAGCGCACGGCATCGACTGGGCCGAGCTTCGCAAAGCTGCCAAGCGCGCGCCATTTTGCGCTTGCGTCCCCGGCGGCCGCTTCTGCAAGCGCGGTGTTGATAGCGACCGATGCGCGGCTGATGCGGGCTGTTGGTGTATCCGCGGTGAGATGGCGGTCGAGCACAATGCCCAATTGCTCGGCAAACTCGCTGCGGCTGCGGGTCATGGTCTGCGCGCCGCCATGTATGCGGAAGGCTGAGGTCGGGCGCGGGTCGAACACGACCGGGCCTTGCTCGCCCAGCTTCAGCCACAGCTCCCAGTCGGGCGTGTACCACAGGCTTTCATCGAGCCCGCCAGCTGCGATGTAAGCCGCACGTTTGAACACAGGCGCGGGCATTGCGATCGAATTCTGGACCAGCAGCAGGTCGCGAAACGCAGCCTGCGCAACTTCGCCCAATGGAAAGGGTGGACGCCATCCGCCCAGATCGCGCGAGGCATGGTCAATCAGACGAGCCGGAGTGAGATAGAGTGCTGCATCCGGATAATTGTCGATCATATTGCGAATGATCTGGATCCGATCGGGCAGCCACACATCGTCCTGGTGCAGTGTGCAGACATGTTCGCCCCGGGCTTCTTCCACGCCGAGATTGGTCTTGCGTGTCCAGCTCGCGATATGCGGCATGTGGTCATAGTCGATCCGCAAGCGCTCGCGATGCTGGCGCACGAACACAGCGCCCGCCGGGAAATCCGGGGTAGAGTCTCGGATTATGAGTTCTATTCCGCCATCACGGCCATCGTCCTCGATGCTTGCGAGCGCATCGTCCAGCCACTGGTTGGGCTGGTGCACTGGCATGACGATCGACAGCCACGGGCGAGAGGGCTTGTTGTTCAACGCGTCTTGTCCTGTGCCTTGGGGGTCAACCGGTTGTCATTGCCGCCGATGATCGCGAGCAGGAATCCGCCCAGCAGAGTCTGCAAACCGATCGCTCCAACCGTTGCGGAGAGGATCAGCGGCAGCGGATTGTCGAGCGGCAAGTAACCTGACTGGCCCCAATTGTAGGTCACTATGCCGAGACCTGCCGCGCCAGCAAGGCACAGGGCGAGGCCGCTCAGCAAAGCGGCTTCGAGCGTCATCAGCTTCTCGTGCCGCTTGAACACTGGCCGCATCAGCCGGTAGCCGCTGCGCACGCCGTGGAAGTGTGTCGCTACCGCCATGATCAGGCCAAGATGCCCGCAGGTGGCGAGGAAACCGGCAACGATGCTCCAACTCGTGCCGAAAAAGCTCGTGCCCGGCAGCAACCCCAGCAAGTGCATAAGGCCAATCGCGAAGATTACGCCCGCGGTGCCAAGCGCTATGACCGCCGGAACCCCAAACACCCAGGTCGGGCTCAGCATGAAGAGATAGCGAAGGTGCCGCCAGCCATCGCGCAAGGGGCGCAGGTGTGGCGGGCGGTCGCGCAGGTCCGGGCTGAGCGTCGCGGGGACTTCGGTCATGCGCTGCTTCGTGAGCGCTGCTTTGATGACCATCTCGCTGGCGAACTCCATGCCTGAACCGCTCAGCTTTAACTCTGAGAAGGCTTCCTTGCGGATCGCGCGCAGGCCGCAATGCGCATCACCGATGCCGCTGCGGAAGAACAGGTTCAAGACGCCGGTGAGACCGGGATTGCCGATATGCTTGTTCTTCCAGGGCATGGCGCCGGGCGCGATCCCACCCTTGAAGCGGTTGCCCATGCAGACATCGTATCCTTCCTCCAGCTTCGCGACCATCGCGACGCCTTCCGTGAAGTTGTAGCTGCCATCGCAATCGCCCATCACGATGTAGCGACCGAAGGCCGCTTCGCATCCGCCGATCAGCGCTGCGCCATAGCCGCGGGCTGCGACCGGGACGACGCGTGCGCCCAGTTCCGTCGCCAGCGCCTGGCTGCCATCGGTTGAGCCATTGTCCGCGATCACGATCTCGCCTGACAGGTCGAGCTCGGTCCGCATAAGGGCGAGCGCTTCCAGGGCATTGCCGATGCAATGCGGCAGACTATCGACTTCGTTCAGCACCGGCATGACAATCGTCACGTCAGGCCTCTCGCTGTTCGACTCGACAAAGGAAGAAAAGTCGCGTTGTTGAAGATCCATGCAGGCCCCCGGATGATCTAGCGATTACCCTTGGCCAAAGTTGGTTAACGAACAGTCAAAATCACCGGATTTGCTGGAGAAAGGATCAGCGCTTTTCAAACCGGAGCAACTGGCCTAGCGGGACTGCAACTCGTTACAAAGGCAACCATCCACTATGCAACACACCGAGCGAAGCGGCTTGCTGCTGGCTATAGCCGGCTTTGCGCTGCTGTCAGTGGGGGATGGCGTGATCAAGAGCATGGCGGGTGCCTGGCCCCCCCTGCCTGTAGCGGCGCTGCGGTTCGTAATTGGAGCGGTCGCGCTGGCAGCGCTGCTGTCCAAGGTTGAAGGACCGTCTGTTCTGCGCCCAGCGCAGCCCTGGTTGCAGATTGGCCGCGGGGTATGCGTGTCGGTCGCCTCGGTGTGCTTCTTTTCTGCCGTCTATATCATGCCTCTGGCGGAAACCATGGCGATTGCCTTCCTCGCACCGGTCTTCACAGCGCTCTTGAGCGGCCCGATCCTGGGCGAGAAAGTGCAGACGCCGGTCTGGATTGCCTCTGGCATGGCTATGATCGGCGTGGTCATGATCCTGCGCCCCAATCTGGCAGAGCTGGGCTTGCCCGCGATGTTTCCGCTTGTCTCAGCACTGTTCTTCGGCCTCATGATCGTGCTCAATCGTAAGGCCGCTGGCCAGGGCAGTCCTCTGGCGATGCAATTTTACATGGCAGGAGTAGCCGCGACAGTTCTGTCCGTGCTTGCGATTGGCGCGAAATTTTCAGGCATTGAAGTGCTCGATTTTGGCGTGCCCAGCTGGGATGTCGTCGGGCGCTGCGCCATTGTCGCTTGCACAGCGACGACCGCGCACTGGCTCGTCTACCTCGGCACAACCCGTGCCGGAGCATCGCAGGTTGCGCCCTGCACCTATGTCCAGATGCTGGTGGCGACGCTGATCGGCTGGGCGTGGTTCGATGATGTGCCAGATGCGCTGACCTTGCTCGGCGCGGCGATCATCATCGGCGCCGGTCTCTATTTGTGGCGTGCATCACGGCACAGGTCTGGCATTATGAAGGACGTTTCGCAGGACCGCTAAACGCGCTAGAGGACCCCCGGCACCAGCGGAAATCAATCGCGCGTTCAGCGAAGGCTTGCGATCAGCGCGGCTCACGATCTTGAGGGGACCAGACCATGTGCGGGATTATTGGAATTGTAAGCGCTGATCCGGTTGCTGATCGCCTGGTCGAAGGCCTCAAGCGGATGGAGTATCGCGGCTATGACAGCGCCGGGATTTGCACGCTTCACGAGGGGCAGATGATCCGCCGTCGGGCACCGGGCAAGCTCGGTAATCTGGTTGAAGTGCTGGCCGCCGATCCGGCTCCCGGCACCGTCGGGATCGCGCACACACGTTGGGCGACGCATGGCGCGCCGACCGCTGAAAACGCGCACCCGCACGCAACCGATCACGTCGCCATCATCCACAACGGCATCATCGAGAATTTCCGTGAACTGCGCGAGGAATTGCGCGCTGAGGGTCGGACCTTCGCCAGCGAAACCGACAGTGAAGTGATCGCACACCTGATCTCGCGCCGGATCGAAGAAGGCATGTCGCCTGAAGACGCCGTGCGGGACACGCTGCCGCGCCTGCGCGGGGCATTTGGCCTCGCTATTGCCTTCAGGGATCATCCCGATGTCCTGATCGGCGCAAGGCAAGGCTCGCCGCTCGTGGTCGGCTATGGCGAAGGGGAAATGTACCTCGGGTCGGATGCGCTGGCGCTGGCACCGCTGACGCAGCAGATCTCTTATCTTGAGGAAGGGGACTGGGTCGCGATCACGCGGGATGGCGCTACGATATACGATGCCGAAAACGAAGTGGTTGAGCGCGAGATACGCAGTTCCGGCGCTTCCGCGGCGGCAATCGAGAAAGGCAATTACCGCCACTTCATGCAGAAGGAGATCTTTGAGCAGCCGACTGTGGTCGCGCAGACGCTCGGCTCTTATCTTCGCCAGGACAACAATTCGGTCGCGCTGCCGCAATTCGACTTCGATATCTCGGGAGTGCGGCGTGTGACCATTGTTGCTTGCGGGACCTCGTTCTATGCCGGCATGGTCGCGAAATACTGGTTCGAGCAGTTCGCGCGTGTTCCGGTCGACATCGATGTCGCGAGCGAGTTTCGCTACCGTGAACCCGTTCTCGAGGAAGGCGGGCTGGCGCTGTTCATCAGCCAGAGCGGGGAGACTGCTGACACGCTCGCGGCGCTCAGGCATTGCAAGGAAAACGGCCAGACCATTGGCGTGATCGTCAATGTGCCGACCAGCACCATGGCGCGTGAGGCTGATCTGCTCTTGCCGACTCATGCCGGACCGGAAATCGGAGTTGCCTCGACCAAGGCGTTCACTTGCCAGCTTGCGGTGCTTGCGGCCTTGGCCGCGCATATGGCGGTCAAGAAAGGGCTAATGGACCGCGCGACAGAACAAAGTGTCGTCAAACACTTGCTCGAAGCGCCGGCAGCGCTCAACCGGGCGCTGGATCATGATGACGACATTGCCAGCATGGCGCATCTGATCGCCCCTGCGCGCGACGTGCTGTACCTGGGGCGGGGGCAGGATTTCCCGCTAGCCCTTGAAGGCGCACTCAAGCTTAAGGAAATCAGCTACATACATGCTGAGGGATACGCAGCTGGCGAGATGAAGCACGGCCCGATCGCGCTGATCGACGATGATGTACCTGTGGTTGTGATCGCACCGTCCGGGCCGCTGTTCGAGAAGACAGTCTCCAACATGGAAGAGGTGCGCGCGCGGGGCGGCAAGATCGTTCTGATTTCCGATGCCAAAGGGCTTGAAGAAGCGGGCGAGGGGTGCATGGCGACCATCGAGATGCCGCAGGTCCACCCACTTATCGCGCCGTTGGTTTACGCCGTCCCGGTGCAGTTGCTTGCCTATCACGTTGCAGTGGTGAAGGGCACGGATGTCGACCAGCCGCGCAATCTCGCCAAATCAGTCACGGTAGAGTGACCGCACGACGGCCCTTTCGAGGGGCTTTTCAGGAAAAAACCATAGTCCAGCGTTAGCCTGCGGAAAGCAATTTATTAGTTTCAAATTCAGCGCTTTAAGTCCAATTTAACTCTCGTTGAAGCGCGTGCGATAACCTTTTCCGGTTATTCCATGTGAAGTGAGCGAGATAGTTTCTCCCGAACCGCATTCAAATGCATCACTGTCCTATTTCGACGTCCTTGGGCTTGATCGCTCAGACTATGTGAAATGGGCCAAGCTGCGCGGCCTGCAGTATTCTGCGTTGCCGCAGGTATCGCGCTACCGAATGGTTGCTCACCTGCTGTTCGCCGTGGTTGTCGTCCAGATCTACTTCGCAGACGTCTGGGTCGGCTGGCTTGGCCTGTGGTATGCAGCGCTTGCGATGGTGCATGTTCGCGGGGTCCGGTTCGAGCAGACCCTGATCGATGCAGATCGGCGGGTTATCACGCAACGCGAGTTCAATCGGCAAACGCTGACAGGGGTCCTGTCCGGCGCGCTTTGGGCGGTTCCTTTGGTCGGCTTCTCGGCTATCGCGGGCGAGGCCGAGCTGCTGGTCGCATGGTCCCTTGTTGCGATCATTATCCTTGGTTCTGCTGTGTTCAATGCAGCCGCGCCGCTCGCGACCATTGCCTACACCGCCATTACCGGTTCAGCTGCGGCTCTTGCGTTCCTGTATCAAGGCCAGGTCGAAATGGCCGCACTGAGCGCCAATTTCGTGGTCTTTGCTATCCTGGGCGCGACTGAAGTGGCGCGGACATATTTGCGTCTGCGATTGGCGGAGTCCGGGGTTGAGGAAAAACAGCATGTCGTCTCGCTGCTCCTGCGCGAATTTGAAGAGAACGAAGCGGACTGGCTGTGGGAAGTCGACACCGCAAGGCGACTGCGCGCGGTCAGCCCGCGCTTCGCCTACGCGCTGGCGCACAAGCAGGACGAGGTTGAAGGCCGGCCCTTGCTTGAACTTATCGCTGGCAAAGGATGGAAGGTCGGCAATTTTCCCCCGAGTCTGCACGAGCTGGCGGAGCGGCTGAAGCGGAGGGAGAATTTCTCTAACCTGATCGTGCATGTCTCGATCCGGGGTGAGGAGCGCTGGTGGGAATTGTCAGGCACTCCCATGCGGGATGAGTATGGCCAGTTCAGTGGTTTTCGCGGCGTTGGATCTGACGTGACGGAGCAACGCAGGAGCTCTGAAAAAATTGCCTATCTCGCACGCTACGACACGCTCACCAGTCTGCCCAACCGAACGCAATTGACTGAAGCTCTGGGCGAGGCGCTTCATTTTGCAGAGCATTGGCGCGGGCGCTGCGCATTCCTGATGATTGACCTTGATCGCTTCAAGTCCGTCAACGACTCACTCGGGCACCAGACCGGTGACAGGCTGCTGGCGCAAGTTTCGCATCGGCTTCAATCGCTGATGACTGACAACAATCTGTGCGGCCGCCTGGGCGGGGATGAGTTCGCAATCGTGATGCGCGAAGTGAGTGATACGCAGTCCGTGGCCAAGCTTGCGAACCGCGTTATCGAACGATTGTCCGAGCCCTATGTTGTCGACAATCACACGCTCTATGTCGGTGCAAGCGTCGGGTCGGCGATCGGGCCGCGTGACGGCTGCACGGTCGAGGAATTGATGCGCAATGCAGACCTGGCGCTTTACCGCGCCAAGGATCAGGGTGGGGGAGAGCATTTTGCGTTTGAACCGGTGCTCCATGCCTTTGCGGAAGAACGCCGACGGCTCGAGGTGTCATTGCGCGGCGCGCTCGCCAGGGATGAGCTTTTGCTGCATTACCAGCCGGTCGTCGATGCAAATGATGAAAGCATTGTCAGCTTTGAAGCACTGGTCCGCTGGAACAGTGCAGATCATGGCTTTGTCAGCCCGGGCAAGTTCATTCCTCTGGCCGAGGATACCCGCCTGATTGTTCCGATTGGCCGTTGGGTCCTGCGCAAGGCGTGTGAGCAGGCGGGCAAATGGCCAGATCACATCAAGGTGAATGTGAACGTCTCGCCCGAGCAGTTGCTGGAGCCCAATTTCGCCGATGAAGTGGTCGATGTTCTGGCGAGCACCGGCCTTCGTCCTGAGCGGCTTGAGATCGAAGTGACGGAGAGCATCTTCCTGCGCGATCCGACGGTCGCTCGCAGCGCTCTGGAACAGGCCATGGCGCTGGGCTGCAGCGTCGCGCTTGATGACTTCGGAACCGGCTACTCATCGCTCGGCTATCTGCGCAAATTGCGCTTCTCGACCATCAAGGTGGATCGCACCTTTGTCCAGGGCGCGGCGCAGCACAGCGCAGAAAGCCTCGCGATTGTGCGCGCAGTGGTTGCCATGGCGCAAAGCCTGGACATGACCACAACGGCTGAAGGCGTTGAAAATGCCGAAGAAGCCAGGATGATCCGTGAACTTGGCTGCGACAAGATTCAGGGCTTCCACTTTGGCCGGCCCATGTCTGCCGACGACACACTCAAGCTGTTTGCGAATCCACCCCGCAAGCGCGCCTAATCCGCTATCGAGGGCGAAACCATCAAGCGTTGACGAGCGCGTTGACAGCGCTTTCAAACAGACGCCTGCCATCGTCGGTGCCATGGGCGGCTTCAATCGCGCGTTCGGGATGCGGCATCATGCCCAGCACATTGCCTTCCGCATTGAGAATGCCGGCAATGTCGCGGCGCGATCCGTTCACTGTTTCTGCATAGCGGAACGCAACCCGTCCGTCCCCTTCGAGCCGGTCCAGCGTCGCCTCGTCAGCGAAGTAATTGCCGTCGTGATGCGCAACGGGAATGTGGATCGTCTCGCCTGCCTCATAGCCACCTGTAAACAGGGACTGGTTGTTTTCGACGGTCAGCGCCACAGTCCGGCAAATGAAGGTCTGACCGGCATTGCGCATCAGCGCGCCCGGCAGCAGACCGCTCTCGGTCAGCACCTGGAACCCGTTGCACACGCCCAGCACCGGCACGCCGCGCTTGGCTGCCGCAATCACCGAGCGCATGATCGGGCTGTTCGCCGCCATGGCGCCAGAGCGCAGGTAATCACCGTAGGAAAAGCCGCCGGGGAGCGCGATAAAGTCCAGCCTGTCTGGCAGGTCCGCATCGCCATGCCATACGCGCAGAGGCGCAGTGCCTGAAACCTGCTCCAGCGCCACCGCCATGTCACGGTCGCAATTGGAGCCGGGAAACGTAATGACAGCGCTGGTGAAACCCATCATGCGTTCTCCAGCTTCTCGATTGAGTAGTCTTCGATGACCATGTTCGCGAGCAGCTTCTGACACATGGTGTCGAGCGCTTCGTCGCTGGTGTTATCGGCGACATCGAGTTCGATCATGCGGCCGATCCGCACATCTTCCACGCCCTCAAAGCCCAGCCCTTCGAGCGAGTGGTGCACGGCGCGGCCCTGCGGATCGAGTACGCCCGGCTTCAAACGGACGAGGATGCGGACTTTCATGACTGCAGCTTTCCTTTTTCACCTTTGGTGATGGATGCCAACATCGGCTTACCACGCTTTGCGTGCCTATAGCGCGACCGCGCTCGGGTGCAATGCGCTGCACCCCGCTTGCCCACGGTCGAAGCGCGCATTCTACTGCTCCAGTGGGAGTTCAGCCGCTGTTTGGGGCAAGACCACCACTTCAACCGCTGCATCAGGCGCCAGATAGGATTGCGCTGTTTGATAGAGTTCTTCTGGGGTGATTGATTTGAGCACGCCGGGTGCCAGCTGGAAGCGCTCAAGCCGGTCAGCCTCGCTTTGCGCACGATCCGCCAGGGTCATCCATCCGCCCAGCGACTTGAGCAAATTGTCGTAGCTTTCGAGGAGCGGCTGCCGCGCCCGGTCGAGCAGGTCCTGGTCGACCGGCCCCGCCAGCAGTTGATCCAGCATCACGCGGATTGCCGCGCGAGTCTCATCAAGGTCGGCCAGGTCGACCGAGGCAGCGAGCGCGAATGTCCCGTAGCCGCGATAGGTCCTGGAAGGCGAACTGCTGGCGCTCGGCGAATAACTCTTACCGAGGTCCTCGCGCAGCTGTTCCTGCAATTCGATCCGCATCACACGGGCCAGCACGGCCAGGCGCAAGGTTTCGGCAAGGTTGCGATCATCACCGGTCGGCCAGGTCATGCGCACCAGCGCCTGATTGTCCTCTCCGCTATGAGCAATTGTCCGCAAGCCGCGCTGATCGGTAAAACTGCGTTTGCGGGCTTCTTCGCGCGGCAGGAAGTCCGCTTCGCGCGGCTCCAAGGCACCCAGAGTGCCAGCGACAGCTGCGATCGCTGCCTCCTCGTCAAAGTCGCCTACCAGGGCGAGCTCAATCGCACCCTTGGCCCACCGCTCGGAAATATCCTCGCGCAGCTTTGCAAAGGTCAGGGCACGGTAGTCTTCTTCATCCTGCAAGGTGAAGCGCGGGTCATTGTCGGAAAGGATGCCGCCCAGCGCATTGCTCAACGCATTGCCGGGGGTGGCATCGCGGCGCGCAAAGAAATCCGCGATAGAGCGGCGGAAGCGCTCCTCACCTTCGGCCCGGTAGCCGGGATCGGTGAGCGCTGCGGCGAGCACCTGCAATTGCAGCTCGAGATCGCGCGGGGTCGTATCTCCGCTCATGATGAAGGTATCGTTGTCGCTGCGCAGGTTCAGCTCGACCGAACGCCCTGCAAGCACGGTCGCAAGCTCGTCCTGGCTGTGCTTGCCCAGGCCTCCGCTCGGCAGGGTTGCGACCAACGCCGTCGTCAGTGGTGCCTCCTTCGTGTTGAGCAGGTCTCCTCCGTCGAGCGAAAGGCGATATTGCACCTGGTCCTGGCGGATATCGGTCTGCTTGAGGTTCAGACGCACGCCATTGGCGAACCGGATCAGGCGGAAGCCGAACCGCTCGTCGCGGATATCGGAGACAACTGAACCGGGCTCGCCAAAACCGGTGTAGGCAAAGGCCACTGTTTCGCCGAAGTCAGGCTGAGCGATGGGTTCAGCCGCTGCCGCCTCCCATGCCGCGCGCAGGGCTTCTGCCCCGCCTGCCGGCGCTTCACGCCCGCGCAGCCGGATGAGCGGGTTCGCAAGCGGGATCGCATCGGCCAGCACCGCGTCCCATGCAGCCTCGGCTGTGATCTGGTCGGCGAAGGCTTCAAAACGGGCGAGCGAACTTTCAGGAGTAGAGGGAATGCGCTCCTCATCGATCAGGCTCAGGGCAGCGTTTACGAGAGCCGCGTTGCTGCGCGTCGCAGCGCCTTTCACGCTGTCTTCAAGGCTCGTGCGGATATTGGCGACCTGCTCCGCGACCTCTGCGTCGCTGAACCCGTAGGCGAGGGCCTGCCTGACAGTGCGCGTTGCCGCTTCCATGCCTTTGCGCCAATCCCCATTTTCTGAATTCACTGTCAGTGCGGTCGAGCGGCCATCCTCGAAGATGTCGGAGGTTGAAAAGGCAGCGCTGCGGAAAGGAGCGTCGGCGCCTCTGGCAAGGCTTGCCAATCGGCGATTGATGATCCCGTATCCCACCTGGCGCAGGATGCCCTGTTGCCGGTTTGCGACCGTATCTGGCCGGTCCTGCCAGCTGCCGAAGGTGAAGATGCTGAGCTGCTCGGAAAGCGCCGGATCGATATGGATGTCGGTATCGCCGCGCCTGGTCGAATCGAACGGTCCGGTTTGCGGCTCTACCGGGTCCGGGCCTGCGCTCCAGTCAAAGAACCAGTGCTTCACGCGCGCTTCCAGCAGGTCGGCAGGAAAGTCCCCGACGATCACCAGCGTTGCATTCTCAGGCACGTAGGTGCGCTCGTAGAATCCGCGCAGATCCGCCGCGGTGGCGGTCTTGAGTATCTCCGTCTTGCCGATGGGTAGACGGTTCACAAACCGCGCATCGGGCGCGATAAAGCTAAATCGGTCGATGGTTTCCTTGTAGGAGAAATTGAAACGGTCACGTTGCTCCGCAAGGATGACACCGCGTTCGCGCTCCACAGCATCAGGCGCAATCGTGAGCTCGCTTGCTGTTTCGCGCATCAGCATCAGCGCGGTTTCCAGCAGGTCTTCCTCTGCCTTGGGCAGGTCAAGCTTGTATGTCGTCGTCTCGAAGCCGGTCGAAGCATTGGTGTCTGCACCGAACGCCAGCCCCTTGCGCTCTAGCAAGCGGATCATTTCGCCTTCAGGCACATTGGTTGAGCCGTTGAAGGCCATGTGCTCGAGATAATGCGCGAGGCCTTGCTCGCTGTCGGTTTCGTCCAGCGATCCCGAGCCAATATGAAGCCGCACCAGCGCAGTACCTTCTGGCGTGGCGTTTTCGCGCAGGATATAACGCATCCCGTTCTCAAGCACTCCGAACCGGAAAGCCGGGTCGACCGGGACATCGCTTTCCTCAAACGCCCAGAGCGGTGTGATGTGCGCCGCCTCGGGCGCTGCAACAGATGCTGGCGCTGGCTCGGCAGCGGTCTGGACAGTGGTACAGGCGGGAAGGGTGACAAGCGCCGCAGAGACGGCAAGACAGACTAGCAATCGCATGAGCGCTTGCTGGCCCAGAACGCGTACAATGACAAGGCCGCGCAGGCCCTTCGCAAGCTTACTTCTTGGAAGTTGGCGATCCGCGCAAGCGGCTGCGATGGCTCGACATATCGAACACTTCGCCCGGGCCGCCATCCTCGTTGAGCAGGCCGAGGCGCCGTGCCACTTCGCGATAGGCCTCTTCCTCGCCGCCCAGATCGCGGCGGAAACGGTCCTTGTCGAGCTTCTCGCCCGAAGTCATATCCCAGAGGCGGCAGCCGTCCGGGCTGATTTCATCGGCCAGGATCACGCGGCTGTAGTCGCCATCGAAAATGCGCCCGAATTCCAGCTTGAAGTCAACCAGCCGGATGTTCACACCGGCAAACATGCCGCACATGAAATCATTGATCCGGATCGCCATGCTGGCAATGTCCTGCATCTCTTCCGGGCTTGCCCAGTTGAAGGCGGCGATGTGCTCTTCCGCGATCAGCGGATCGCCCAGCGCATCATCCTTGTAGTAATATTCGATCAGCGTGTGCGGCAGCGGGTCGCCTTCCGTCAGGCCCAGCCGCTTGCAGATCGAGCCAGCCGCGACATTGCGCACCACCACTTCGATCGGGATGATTTCCACCTGCCGGACCAGCTGCTCGCGCATGTTCAGGCGGCGAATGAAGTGCGTCGGAATGCCGATATGCGAAAGCCGCGTGAAAACCGCTTCGGAAATGCGGTTGTTGATCACGCCCTTGCCGTTGATCGTGCCTTTCTTCTCGGCGTTGAAAGCGGTCGCATCATCCTTGAAATACTGGATCAGCGTGCCTGGCTCTGGCCCTTCGTAGAGAATCTTGGCCTTGCCTTCGTAAATCTGGCGGCGACGGGACATGGGCGAAACGCTTTCTTGACTGATAAAAACACAGCGCCCCGGCGAGGCGATTCCGTGAGGTGTCGCGGCAACCGGGGCGAGCGCTTTGCTATAGGGGCAAAGACAGCGGCGTGCAATCTTTGGGCTGGGCCAGTTTGGCAGGCCAATCCTTGATCGAGACCATCGCCACAAACCGCCGCGACAAATGGCCAGCAGGTGCCAACTCCACCGTATTGGTGCCAAAGCTGATCCGGCGGCGAGGGATATGCGCCCATGGATCGCCATGCGGCACAGCAACCGGGCTCATATCACCATTGTAGAGATAGGATAGGAACTCGAGGCTTTCCGAGCGCATGCCATGTTCGGTCTCGTAATCGGTGAGCAGGCGCGGCTCATATTGGCTGAGCGCGGCCATTAGAGCTTCAACCGCATTGTCGAGCGCGCGCTGCTCAGCTGCCAATTGTGCGGCTTCATTGCCCGATTTCTTCCCAAACCAGTCGCGGATGCGGTCCGCGATCCCTATCTTGCCCGGCGTGGGGCGGCGGATGAGGGTGAGAAACAGCTCGTTGACATAGAGCTCGCGCGAGGCAAGCCGCTCGTGCCAGCGTGCGTCGAGGCCTTGCGAGAATTGGTCGGGATATTCCGCGATCAAATCCGCATCGACGCGGCGGCGAATCATATGGTGATAGATCGCAAAGCGTGAATTGCCGATCGCCCGCAGCATCGCATCGCGTAGTTCAGCGCGGTAGTTGAGCTCCTCGCTATCTGCGGTCTCAAACAGAAGGCCGGAGAGGCGGATTTGTCGTGACAAACGGCTCATTTCGATACTTGACGCCATCAAATCCATTTAACTCTTTCGCCAATAAATCGAATATTCTCTAATTCGATTCGCCTTGGCCTATTCGCCAAGAGACATTAAGAAGTGATACGCTAAGACGGAAAATCCTCCTTTTATTCCGATAGACTCGAGTTATTCACGACGCCTTGATAATGAATCTTTATCGGCTAGCCGCACTACGAATTCAGATGTACTCGATTCTTCATACTCAAAGTATCTATCGTATTCGAGATTTTCTTTAATGAAGTTCACCAATTCAACAAAATCATCAACCGTCTCTATCGTCGAAAACAATGTATCCGGCATATGACGATTGAAGTCTGGAAGGTGGTCATAAAGACGTTTGTAGTCCGTGATCGCATTCTGAAATTTTTCTGTACTCATCTAATCCTTAACCTCGAAACTGGCGTTAATTTTAGCCTTCTGTAGCCTCTCGCCCTATCGCCTGCAGCACCAAACAGCGATCGAGCTTCCGTTAACGTATACTCAACGGTCTTAACCTGAGTTCCGGATTACGGTGACAGTGCATTTAATTGCTCTCCTGCTTGGTCGGTTTTGTGCGAGGTCCCCGTTTGGCCGGTCTCGGATCGCGCCCCAGCACCGCCTCCACCCGCTCCAGAAACGCGCTGCTCCCCAGCGGCCTGCCGGTCGTTTCCGACTGCCGCAGCGCCCTTGTCGCCTCCTCGTCCTCGCCAGAGGCAAGCAGCGCCGCAAAGTCCGGCACACGCTCCAGCACCGGAGCGGTATCGGTCAGCCCGTCGCCCCTTGCCGGGGCGAGCAGGGCATGAACGCTTGACCAGCGCCAGTCCCGCGCCCGTTGCGCCAACCGCGCCCGCACCGGATTGAGCGCAACATAGCGCAACGCTGCGAGCAGGTGCGGTTCGTCCATCGCTACGCAGCCAAACCGCCCCTGCCAGAAATGGCCGGTGCGCTTCTCGCGCGCATGGATGCGTCCGGCATATGCCCGATGCACCCGGCTTAGCGCTGCGCGCAGGCCATCGGCATGGCTCGGCACGAGGATCAGAT